>JAWVGM010000043.1:0-3191 GCA_033855075.1 Solirubrobacteraceae bacterium
GGCGGGTTCGTCGCGATCGTGTACGCGCTCGAGTACCCGCAGCGCCTCGGCCGGCTCGTCCTCGCCTGCTCGGCCCCGCGCTTTGCCGCAGAGCTACGCGACGAGGCGCAGGCGGCATACGCCCGCCATAGCGGCGAGCCGTGGTACCAGGACGCGCTCGACGCCAAGCAACGCCGGCAGGGATGGGACTTCGAGACGCCGGAGGAGGCCGCCGCCCTCTACGCGCGTGAGATACGGCTGTGGTTCTCAGACGGCGGCTCGGCCGCGGATGCGTTCCTCGACGCATTCACCGGGCAGCGACCCGACCTCGACGCGCTGCGGTACTTCAACGAGCGCCTCGCACGTGGGTACGACATGCGCCCGCGGCTGCACGAGATCACCGCCCCCACGCTCATCCTCAACTGCGCCCACGACTTCTTCGGGCCACAGATCTCGGCGAGCGAGCTCTCCGCGATCCCGGGCTCACGCGTCATCATGCTCCCGGACGCCGGACACTGGCCGTTCTATGAGACGCCCGAGCGCTTCCGGGCGGAGATCGAGGCGTTCCTCGCGCCCGGCGGCGAGGGCCGCTAGACCGTCAGCGCGGCCGGCCCGAGGATCTGCTCGAGCTCGGCGCGCAGCGTCGGCGTCGGCGCGACCTTGTAGGACGGACCGAGACGCAGCGTGCGGGGGTCGCCGCCGTTCATCTTCACCTCGAGCACGACCTCGGACTCGCCGGGGAAGTTGGCGAGCAGGTGCTTGAGGTCCTCGATGACCGATGCAGGCAGCCCGGCGGCGTTGAGGCGCACCCGCAGCGGGATCGGCCCGGTGATGCGCTTGACCGCGTTGACCGTCGAGCGCTCGATCTCCTCCTCCGTCGGCGCGAACGGCTCGGCGGTCTGGACCACGAGGCAGGTCTTATCGGCGTCCTTGTGGTCGACGCGGGCGCGCACGATCACGACGGAGTCCACGCCGAGGGCGCCCTCGTATTCCGCGAGCGCCTTGCCGAAGACGAGGATCTCGACGGAGCCCTCAAGGTCGTCGAGCGTCGCGAACATCATCGGCTCGCCGTTGCGGGTGCGGATCTTCTTCGCCGCCGTGATAATCCCGCCCGCGCTGACCCACTCCTTGTCCGGCCGCCCGCCCAGGTCGGCGAGCGAGTAGTCGACGCGCTCGCGCAGCGCCTCGCGGACCTGCTTGAGCGGGTGCGCCGAGATGAACAACCCGATCGCCTCCTTCTCGACGGCGAGCAGCTCGGGCTGGTCGAACTCCTCGGTCGGGATCGGCGGGTGGGCGGGGGCGGCGAACGCGGCGGCGGCTCCGCTGGCGTCTCCGTTGCCGTTGCTGGTCCCGTTCGCCTCCGCATCCGTGTCGAACATGTCGAAGATGGAGCCCTGGCCGATCTCGAGATCCTGCTGCGCCTTCTGCCCGGCGCCCTGAGCCTGCTCGAGCACCTCGAGCATCCCCTTGCGCGTCGCGCCGGTCGAGCCGAACGCGCCGCACTTGATGAGCGCCTCGATCGCCTTCTTGTTCACCGCGCGCGCGTCGACGCGGGCGCAGAAGTCCCACAGCGAGTCGAACGAGCCGCCCTCGTCGCGAGCGGCCTTGATCGCCTCGACGGCGGCGAAGCCGACCCCCTTGACCGCATCCAGGCCGAAGCGGATGTTGCCGTCCGAGACGACGAAATCGTGATCGGACTCGTTGACGTCGGGGGGCAGGATCTCGATGCCCATCTGCTCGGCCTGCGCGGCGAAGAACGGGACCTTGTCCTTCGTCGACATCACGCTCGAGATGAGCGCGGCCATGTACTCGGCCGGGTAGTTGGCCTTCAGCCAGGCCGTGCGGTAGGCGATGAGCCCGTAGCACGCTGCGTGCGAGCGGTTGAACGAGTAGTCCGCCGACTTCACGTTCGTCGCCCACAGCTGCTCGATGACCGCCGGCGCGGTACCCGACGCGCGGCAGCCCTCGCGAAACTCGGGCTCGAGCTTGGCCATCGCCTCGCGGTTCTTCTTGCCGATCGCCTTGCGCAGGTCGTCCGCCTTCGCGCCGCTGAACCCCGCGAGCGTCTTGGCGATCTGCATCGACTGCTCCTGGTAGAGGATCACGCCCTTCGTCGTGCCGGTGATCGATCGCAGGCGCTCGTCGGGAAACTCGATCGAGTCTGGGTTGCGCTTGCCGCGCGCGTAGGTCGGGATCTGATCCATCGCGCCGGGGCGGTAGAGCGCGTTGAGCGCGACGAGGTCGTCGAACTCCGTCGGGCGCACGTTGCGCAGCGCCTTCTGCATCCCCTCGGACTCGAACTGGAAGACACCGATCGAGTCGCCCGCGGAGAGCATCTCGTACGTGCGCACGTCGTCGAGCGGCAGCGTCGTCATGTCCGGCCGGGTGCCCGTCGAGCGCTCGATGATGTCCAGCGCGTCCTCGATGACGTCGAGGTTGCGCAGGCCGAGGAAGTCCATCTTCAGCAGGCCGAGCTGCTCGACGGGCTTCATCGAGTACTGGGTGACGATGCGGAAGATCTTGTTGCCCTCGGCGTCGACCTGGTTTGCGTCGGCGAGCTGGAGCGGCACGATGTCGGTCAGCGGACCCTCCGCGATGACGACCGCCGCCGCGTGGATCGAGGAGTTGCGGACGATCCCCTCCAAGCCGCGCGCGACGTCGACGATCTGCTTGGCGGTCGGATCGGCGTCGTAGGCCAGCCTGAGCGGCTCCCCGGGCTTCAGGCAGTCATCGAAGGACGGCGGGCGACCCATGATCGGGTCCGGGATGAGCTTCGCGAGGCGGTCGCCGACGCCGTAGTCGTGCTCGAGGACGCGGGCGGCGTCGCGCGTCGCGGCGCGCGGGAACATCTTGCCGAAGGTCACGATCTGCGCGACCGACTCGCGGCCGTACTTGTCGACGACATAGCGCATGACCCGCTCGCGGCCGCGCACGGAGAAGTCGATGTCGATGTCCGGCATCGACACGCGCTCGGGGTTGAGGAAGCGCTCGAAGAGCAGGTCGTAGCGCAGCGGATCGACGTCGGTGATCTGCAGGCAGTAGGCGACGATCGAGCCGGCCGCGCTGCCGCGCCCCGGGCCGACGGCGATGCCGTTCTCCTTCGCGTACTTGATGAAGTCCCAGACGATGAGGAAGTACGCGTCGAAGCCCATCCGGTTGATGACCTCGAGCTCCATCTCCATGCGCTCCAGGGCGGCGGCGGGCGGCGGGTC
>JAWVGM010000044.1:0-7890 GCA_033855075.1 Solirubrobacteraceae bacterium
TTCAGGCACAGCGAGGCCGCGTCGATCGTGACGTTCGGGCGCGCCTCGTAGACGACCGCCACGACGCCGAAGGGCACCCGCAGCATGCGCACGTCGAGGCCGTTGGGCAGGCGCTTTCCCTCGATCACCTCGCCGACCGGGTCGGGCAGCGCGGCAATCGCCCGCGTGCCTGCCGCGATGGCGGCGATCCGCGCCGGATCGAGCGCGAGGCGGTCCAGCAGCGCGGCGCTCAGGCCGTTGCCGCGGCCGGCCTCCATGTCGCGCGCGTTGGCCTCGACGATCTCGTCGCTGCGCGCGACCAGCGCATCGGCGATCGCCTCCAGCGCCGTGTTCTTCGTGTCGGTGTCCAGCGCGGCGAGCGCGCGGGCGGCGGCCCGCGCCTGCAGGCAGATGTCGGAGACCGTGCGGGTCGCGATCGCCATGGCCGAAGGGTACGTCACCGCGCCCGATCAGCTCAGCACGAAGTAGTCGCGATGGATGGCCTCGTCGGTCGCGCGCGGCATCACCTCGCGCACGGCCGCGGACTTCATCCCCTTGACCTTGACGAGCTCGTCGGCGGCGTAGTTGCAGATGCCCTTGCCGATGACGATCGCACCGTGCGCGACCTGGACGGCATCGCCGGCATCGAACGAGCCGCGCACCTCGGTGATCCCGACCGGCAGCAGCGACGTGCCGCCCTCGCGCAGCGCGCGCGCCGCGCCCGCGTCGACCTCGAGCCGGCCGTGTGAGGGCTTGGCGTACTTGAGCCAGAGCTTGAAGGAGGAGATGCCCAGCGCCCGCGGCGGGCAGCGCGTGCCGACGGCCTGCCCGGCGGCCGCCGCAAGCAGGGTGCCGGACTCGAACCCGGAGCCGATGACCGTCTCGATGCCGCCCGCCGTCGCCATCTCGGCGGCGACGACCTTCGAGCGCATGCCGCCCGAGCCCAGCGGCGACGTCGTGTGGCCGATCGTCAGCGCGCCGAGCGCGTCGAAGTCCGTCACCGCCGGCACGAGCTCGGCGCTGGGATCGGTCCGCGGGCTCGCGGTGTAGAGCCCCTCGACGTCGGTCAGCAGGACGAGCAGGTCGGCGCCGACGAGCAATGCCACCTGGGCGGCGAGGAAGTCGTTGTCGCCGAAGGAGATCTCGTCGGTCGTCGTCGTGTCGTTCTCGTTGATGACCGGCAGGACGCGCCACTCGAGCAGCTTGCGCAGCGTCTGGCGCGCGTTGAGGTAGTGCGCCCGAGCGCTCATGTCGAAGAACGTGAGCAGCACCTGAGCGCTCGTCACGCCGCGCTCGCGCAGCAGCTCGTCATACACGCGGTAGAGCTTGCCCTGCCCGACCGCGCTCGCGGCCTGGAGCTCCTCGACGGCGCGGGGACGGACCGGCAGGTCCATGACGCGGATGCCGCGCGCGATCGCTCCGCTCGTCACGAGCACGATGTCGTCGCCCGCAGCATGGCGCGCCGCCACCTCGGTGCAGATCCGCTCGAGGACGTCTGACCGCAGCTCGCCGGAGTCCTCGGCGACGATGCTGGATCCCAGCTTGATCACGTAGCGGGCCATGGCCCGCGAGCCTAGGGCTTGGCCGACAAGGACGAAGCGAAGATCCGGTTCGTGCCGGGGGTCACGTACACCGCCCGGTACTCGGCGGTGGGGCCCTGAGACGGCACGACCTTCGAGAAGTACCCGAGTACGGACGTGGGCACGGGATCACCGAGATTGGACCACGCGGCCGAGGCGTTCGGCCGCGACTGGGTGACCGCAATGTCGTTGGAGTCATTCGGACGGAAGCGCAGCTGGCCCCAGAGAAGAACCTTGTTGCCCGGCTGCGCCCGCGCCACGAACGGCAGCAGGTAGGCGAACGTCGCGGGCTTCGTCTTGTCCTTGCTCGTGAAGATGCCGGACTGGTAGGTGAACCAGTAGTTGCGCGAGTTCTTCTTGTACCTCCGCAGCGGCGCGGCATCGCGCAGGAGGAACTGCGTGATCCCCCGCACCCGCGGGTTGGAGAAGGCGAGGAAGTCGCCGAGCTGGTTGTACTGCGCCTGCAGGAGCTGCGGGATGCCGTTGAGCGGATCGGGCGGGTTGCTCTCGTAACCGAACTCGGTGATGTAGATCGGCAGCCCGCTCGGGATCGCGCCCGACTGCCTGGCGAGGTTGTCCAGCAGCGGGCCCCAGATGCCGAGGTTCGCGATCGTCAGGTCGTCGGGGTTGCCCACGGGCGCCGTGGGCGCGAGCTTCTTCGTGTAGGCGTGGTGCGCGAAGGCCGTGACCTTCAGGGGACCCTTGGTGGCGAAGTCGCAGCCCCGGCGCGTGGCGTCCGCGCCCACGTACCGGACGCCGGCCGGGTTGACGCACACGAGCTCGCGCAGGAACGGCGTCGGGCGGATCGGGTTGCGCGGTCCGCGCGAGTTCGACCCGATCGGTGCCATCTCGCCGAGCATGATCGTGTCGCCGCCGTGCCCGGTCGCGGTCAGTGCGTCGATGCCCTCGCGCAGCAGCGCGCGGTACAGGCCCGGCGAGGACGGGATGATCTGCCCGTCGCGCTTCTCCCACTGCGGCGAGAGCCAGCCCGGTTGGTTGGGCTCGTTCCAGATCGACCACAGGCTGACGCGCGGCAGCGGCTGCTTGAGCGCGTTCTCGTCCCTGTACGTGCCCGAATAGCGCGTGCCCACCGCTTTGACGAACTCGCGAAAGCGCGTCGGGTACGGCTTGAAGCTGAAGAAGTTCGCGCGCTGGCTCGGGGGCGCCGTGCGGTGCCCGAACGTCGGACCGGGCCCCGTCACCGTGAAGAAGACCCGCATGCGCAGCCGCGCAGCCTCCTTGACGAGGTTGTCGTACTTGTCCCAGTTACGCCGCGGATATGTGCGCGGGTTGGCGGGCTTGAACTGGGCGCGCTGCTTGCGCGCGGCCGCCTTTGCGGACGCCGACTTCAGGCGCTTGATCTCCGCGTTGGAGAGGTTCGCGCCCTGGGCGACGTAGCGCCAAAGCACCGTGACCCGCACGGAGTCCACCCCGATCTGCTTCATCCGGGTGAGCGCCTGCGCGCGTTTGTGATCGCCCCGGTACAGGAGCAGATCGTCGTCCATCATGATCGATTCCTGAGTACTGGACGCGGCCGCGACCGTGACCTTGACAGCGGGCACGAACACGGCGGCGAGCAGGATGGACGCGAGCAGCGATCGTCGGAGCCCCATGAGGCGCAAACGCTATCCAGACCCGCCGCGGGATGTCGAGCCACCCGCGAAATCCCTGCTCATGGCCCAGATCAGCCCGGATGAAGCTCGAACAAGACCCCCGCAATCTCCACATCGTCGCCGGGCTCGAAGCCCTCTGCCTCGAGCGCGGTGATGACACCCATCCGCCGCAGGCGCCCCTCGACGTGCGCGAGCGACTCGTCGTTGTCGAGGTCGTGGCGCGCGAGCAGCCGCGTGACGCCCTCCCCCTCCACCCGGTAGGCGCCGTCCCCGGTGCGCTGCACGCGAAAGCCCTTCCCGGCGGCGGGCCGGAACACCTTGTGGTCGGCGAGCGGCGCGTCGAGCGCCGCCGGCTCATGCACGGGCGCCTCGAGCGGCACGCGGCGCAGCAGCAGCGCGGTGAGCGCATCCAGGCCCTCCCCCGTCGCGCTCGACGTGACGAGGACCGGAACGTCGTCGCCGAGCCGCGCCGACCACGCGGTGCGGGCGCGCTCGGCCTCCTCGTCGGGCACGAGATCGGCCTTGGACAGCGCCAGGATGCGCGGCAGCGCGGCGAGCCGGGGGTCGTGCGAGCGCAGCTCGGCCTCGATCGTGGCGTGATTTGAGACCGGGTCAGAGCCGTCGACGGGCGCCAGGTCGAGGACGTGCACGAGCAGGCGCGTGCGCTCGACGTGGGCGAGGAAATCGTGGCCGAGCCCGGCGCCCTCGCTGGCTCCCTCGATGAGCCCCGGGATGTCGGCGATGACGAGCTGGCGCTCGGCGCCCTCGAGCGTGCCGAGCACCGGCTCGAGCGTCGTGAACGGATACGCCGCGACCTTCGGGGCGGCGCGCGTCATACGCGCGAGCAGCGAGGACTTGCCCGCGTTGGGCAGCCCGACGAGGCCGACGTCGGCGAGCAGCTTGAGCCGCAGCTCGATCCAGCCGTCCTCGCCGGGCAGCCCGCGCTCGGCCAGCCGCGGCGCCTGGCGCGTCGAGGTCGCAAAGCGCTTGTTGCCGCGCCCGCCCGCGCCACCTCTGGCCAGGACCGCGCGCTGGCCGGGTACGAGCAGGTCGTGCGTGCTGGCGTCCCATGAGGCCACCTGCGTTCCGGGCGGAACGCGGATCTCGAGCGGCGGCCCGTTGGGCCCGTGGCGCAGGTCGCCCTCCCCGTGGCCGGCCCGCTTGGCCTTGTAGTGCGCCTGGCGCTTGAACGACTGCAGATCGCGCAGCGAGTCGTCGCAGACGAGCACGACGTCACCGCCGTGCCCGCCGTCGCCCCCGTCGGGGCCGCCGTGCGGCACGTTTGCCTCGCGGCGAAAGCTCAGGCAGCCGTCGCCTCCGCCGCCCGCCTGCACGTAGATGCGAGCCTTGTCGTAGAGCATGTGTCATCCCCAACTTAGGAGAACGCCATGGCTGACCCGGTATTCCTGATCACCGGCGCATCGAGCGGGATCGGCGCGGCGACGGCTCGTCGTGCAGCCGAGGCCGGCCATCGGCTCGTGCTCGCCGCGCGATCGACCGACAAGCTCGAGGCGCTCGCCGAGGAGCTCGGCGGACCCGACCACGCGATCGCCGTGACGTGCGACGTGACGGACTTCGCCCAGCAGGAGGCGATGGTCGCCGCGGCTCTCGATACCTTCGGGCGCCTCGACATCGCGTTCGCCAACGCCGGCTTCGGCGCCAAGCGCGGCTTCCTCGAGGAGACGCCGGAGCTGTGGCGCGACATGGTCCTCACGAACGTGCTCGGTGCCGCATACACGATCCGCGCGACGATCCCGCCGCTCAAGGAGAGCGTCGGCCACCTGCTGCTCACGAGCTCGGTCGCGGGCCGCCGCGCGCTGCCGGGCTCCCTGTACAGCGCGACGAAGCACGCCGTCACGGCGATGGCCGAGTCCGCCCGTCAGGACCTCAACGACAGCGGCGTTCGTGTCACGTGCGTCGAGCCCGGCATGGTCGACACGCCGTTCTTCGACAACCCGGTGTCAAACGCGCTCGAGCCCGACGACATCGCACGCGCGGTCATGTTCGCGGTTCAGCAGCCGTCCCGCGTCGACGTCAACGAGATCCTGATCCGGCCGGTCAGCCAGCCGACGTGATTCGTGCCCGGCGCGCGGTACACCAACTGCATCGATACAGGAGCGAGGGTTTCACGGCGGGGCACCCGCGAGAACGTGCATAAATGACCGATCGTGCACCGCACTCCGACGGGAGGTCAGTTGTGCACGTCATACGTGGAGAAGTGCCCACTCGCGGACGGCGGTTGCACGAGTGGGCACTTATGCACGCGGGATCGGGCGCGGCGCACCGCTCCCTCGAGGACCGCGAGCACGAACGGGCGCCGATGGACTTCGCTCGCTCAGTGCCGGACGCGCCTGCGCAGTCGAGATGGATGAAACCCGCCGCATGCGGGGGTTTCAGGCATGCCGATTCTGAAGTCGGTCGCCCGCGGTCCTAGCCCGCAGCGGTTGCCTCGCGCTCGCCCGACGTTCGGAGCCCTTGGGCGGCCCACAGTTGACCCGCGATCCCGACGGACGCCATCGCGACGACGAGCGCCACGCCGGTGCGAGGCAGCGCGCGTCGCGCGGCCAGCGTCGCCAGCAGGTCAACCGCGTCGACGCCCGCCAGCGTTCGCTGCCAGCGGGGTCCGATGTCGGGATTTCCGAGCGTATGCAGGGCGATCCCGCCCGTCACGAGGTCACGGACGCCCATGGCTCTCGCCACCACCTGCGTGCCGGGTCGCTCGGCGTCGTCGCCGAGCCAGGCGCGCGTCGACACGCGTGGCGCGACCATGAGGGCCGCGCCCACCGCGATGCGCCCGGAGGCGATCACGCGGGCGACCTCCCGCGGTGACAACGACCTACTCGGCGGCTTCGGGCGCGATCGACACGACGCGCTTGCCGCGCTTGGTCGAGAAGACGACCGTGCCGGGCGTCTTGACGAACAGCGTGTCGTCCTTGCCGATGCCGACGCCGTCGCCGGGACGGAACACCGTGCCGCGCTGGCGGACGATGATCTCGCCGCCGGTGACCGTCTCGCCGGCGAACGTCTTGACGCCCAGGCGCTGGGAGTTGGAGTCGCGGCCGTTGCGTGAGGAGCCAAGCCCCTTCTTGTGTGCCATTAAGTGGTTACCTCCGCGGGGCTTGTCGCCCCGCGCTCGTCTGACGCAGCGCGGGCGGAGCGAGGCGCTGCGTCGCCTGAAACCATCACTTCCGTGATCTCCAGGCGCGTGAGCTCCTGCCGGTGACCGGCGGTGCGCTTGTAGCCGCGCTTGGGCTTGAACTTGAAGACGCGGATCTTCTCGCCGCGCTCGTGCCCGACGATCTTGGCCTTGACGGAGACCTGCTTCAGCCCGTCGGCGTCGAAGACCGTGTCCGTCGAGCGAAACAGCAGCGGCTCGAGCGCGACCGTCGCGCCCTCATCCTCGGGCAGCCGCTCCACGAGCAGGGTCTGACCCTGCTCGACGCGGTACTGCTTGCCGCCTGTCTTGACGATTGCGTATGCCATTGGTGTCGATCAGCTGTCCGGTGAGGATGATGCGCCCGTGTCTGCCGTGGCGCGCGAACGGCGCCGTCCGCCTCTGCGGCCGCGGCGCCGAGGTGCCGATTCTACGTCATCGTCATCGGAAGTCGCGGCCTGGGGCTCGTCGGGCTCGCCGTTGTCGAGCAGCGTCGCCGTCGCGGACGTCCGTCCGGCCTCCTCGATGCGCACGAGGCGCTTGTTGCCGACGAACCGCCCACCGCCGGTCACGGCGATGATGTAGCCGTCGACCTTCGCCACCGCGTCGTCGACCGAGTACATGTGCGGCTCGATGATGTCGACGAGCACCTCGTCGCCCGCGCGGAACGGCACGGCGCGTTCCTGCACCTCGTCGCGGGAGCCCTCCATGAGGATCTCGAAGTGGTCGAGCGGCAGGCCCTCGGTGCCCTGGAAGTAGAAGCGCCGGCCGGTCTGCTCCTCGAGCGCGTGCAGCATGCGCTTGCCGTTGCCGGTGAACTGGGCGGACACGCGCGGGTTCATCTGGACGAGGAACGCATCGTGCTTCTTGGGCGCCTTCTTCGTCAGGCGCCGCAGCCGGCGCTCGAACTCGATCGCGATCGTCTCCTCGGACTTGATCACGCCGTCGCCGTTACACGTCGGGCACGGCCGCGAGATGATCTCGCGCACGCCCTCGGTGACGTTCTGGCGCGTCATCTCGACGAGCCCGAGCTTGGAGATCTCGGCGGTGAACGTCTTCGTGCGGTCGTCGTCGAGCGTCTTTCGCAGCGTCTTGAGCACGGCGTCGCGGTTGCGCGCGCGAGCCATGTCGATGAAGTCGATGACGATGATCCCGCCGATGTCGCGCAGGCGCAGCTGGTTGACGACCTCCTCGGCGGCCTCGAGGTTGGTCGTCGTGATCGTGTCCTCCAGGCGGGCGCCCTTGCCGCGCCCGATGAACGAGCCCGAGTTCACGTCGATGACGGTGAGCGCCTCGGCGTAGTCGATGATGAGGTAGCCGCCGGAGGGCAGGTCGACGCGGCGGGTCATGAGCCCGTCGATGACCTTCTCGACGCCGTAGGCCTCGAACAGCGGGGCGTTGTCCTCGTAGAGCTCGACGCGATCGACGAGCTCGGGGGCGGTGCGCGTGAAGAACGAGACGAGGCGCTGGTGCTGCTTGGGATCGTCGACGATCGCGCGCTCGAAGTGCTCGGAGAAGATGTCGCGCACGACGCGCACCGAGAGGTCGGCCTCCTGGAAGACGA
>JAWVGM010000045.1:0-33307 GCA_033855075.1 Solirubrobacteraceae bacterium
CGCTACCCCGTCTGGCTGCCGCGAGTCCGTCGGCTTGGGTCGCGTCTACGATCAGTCTGCAATGAGGCTGCTGCTCAACATCGTCTGGTTTGTCCTCGCCGGCCTCTGGATGACGATCGGGTACGCGTTCGCGGCCCTGATCTGTTTCATCTTCATCATCACGATCCCGTTTGGGATCGCGTCGCTGCGGATCGGCACGTTCGCGCTGTGGCCGTTCGGCAAGACCGTCGTCAAGCGACCTGACGCCGGCATCGCATCGGGTATCGGCAACGTCATCTGGTTCATCTTCTGCGGCTGGTGGCTCGCGCTGGGACATCTCGTCGCGGGCGTCGCGCTGTGCGTGACGATCATCGGGATCCCGCTCGGGCTCGCCAGCTTCAAGCTGATCCCGGTCTCGCTGCTGCCGATGGGCCGCGACATCGTCAGCATCGATCAGGCGCGGGCCATGGGCCTGGTCCCCGTGGTCGCGGTACCACGTCACCCGTCCGCGATCTGATCCACCCGTAAGCCGCGTCAACACGTTCGTGCATCTCGTGCTTTGCGCAAGCTCGCGACGTGTCGTTGGAACTCTCGCTCCACGTCGCGACCCTGCCCGCCGGTAGCCGAGGCCCGCGATGCGTCAGGACATCACCGTGGTTGCGCTATGCCGGGATGGCGCATCCAAGCAGCGTGCTTGCGTCCCGGGACGGGGCGGGTTTTGACCAGAGGTATCCCTGGCCGTAGCGGCACCCCAATTCGGTGAGAATTGCCGCTTGGCCGGGAGTCTCGATCCCCTCCGCGATGACATCGAGCCGCAATCCCTCCGCCATTTGAATGATCGCCTTGACGATCGCGATGTCCTCGCTGTTGTGACCCAGGCCGGCGATGAAGCGACGGTCGATCTTGATGGCATCGATCGGGAATCTGCGCAGGTAAGCGAGCGAGGAATAGCCGGTTCCGAAGTCGTCGAGCATGAGCGTGATCCCGAGTTGCTTGAGGTCGCGCAGGTTCTCGGCGACGAGCTCGGACTCCTCCATGAGCGCGCTTTCGGTGAGTTCGAGCGCGAGCGCCGCCGGTGCGAGCCCGGTGTCCGTGAGCACGGCACTCACGCGCGCGGCAAGGCCAGGTTCGGTGACCTGGCGCGGCGACAGGTTGACAGACACCCGGAACGGCTGCTCGCCCAGGCGGTCGCACCAGTCCGATGCCTGGCGGCAGGCCTGCTGCAACACGTGCTCGCCGAGCGCGAGGATGGCGCCGCTGTCCTCGGCAATCGGGATGAATGCAGCGGGGCTGAGGAGCCCGCGTTGAGGATGCTCCCAGCGCACCAGCGCTTCCATCCCGATGATCTCGCCGCCTGGCAGCGCGACGATCGGCTGGTAGTACGCGATCAGCTCGTCGTCGACGTCGAGCGCGCGGCGTAGATCCTGGTCCATGAGCAGGCGCTCGGTCGCGTCACCGCGCATGACCTCATCGAAGACCTCGTAGCGTCCGCGGCCCTGGTCCTTGGCGCGGTACATCGCCGCGTCGGCTTCGCGGATGAGGTCCTCCGCGAAGCGCGCCGGCCCGTCCGCGAGCGCGATCCCGACCGAGGCCGTCGCGAAATGCGCGCCTGACTCCAGCAGGTAGGGCAGGCTGAGCTCCTCGATGGCGCGCTGGGCGATCCTGATGGCGTGAAAGGCGTCATCGATGTCGTCACAGACGACGCAGAACTCGTCGCCGCCAAAGCGCGCGACGGTGTCGCCTGGCCGCATGATGGAACTCAACCGCGATGCGACCGCGCGCAGGAGTTCGTCGCCGGCTTGGTGGCCACGACTGTCATTGAGGAGCTTGAACTGGTCGAGATCCAAGAACAGCACGGCCACGGGCCCTTGGCGGCTCGCGCGAGCCAGCGCGTGTGTCAGGCGATCGGCGAGCAGCGTGCGGTTCGGGAGCCCGGTGAGCGGGTCGTGCAACGCCTGGTGCTCGAGCTTGTTCTCAGCGGCTGCGAGTCCCTCGCGCGCGCCGTCGAGCGCTTCAGCTGTGCGGCCGACCTCGCGCTGGAGCGTGTTGAACGACGCGGCCATCGCGCCCACCTCGTCGCGCGAACCCACTTTGACCGGTACCACGTCGACGCGCGCCTTGGCGGCACTGAGGTCACCGACGCTGAGCGCCTGCATCGCTCGGGTGAGGTCGGTGAGCGTGCCGGTGGCCAGCCTCTCGGCGGCGGCGGAGACCTGCTCGACGGCGTGACCGATCATGCCCGGCAGGATCAGGCCGACGGCAACCGTGAGCATCGCGACGGCGACGAAGATGTCCTGCAGCAGCGAGACGAGCGCCGGGTCGTTCTTGGGGACATAGCTGACGGCGAGCAGGTAGCCCGCGCCGTCGAGCACGATGACGCCGATCATCGCGCCTGTGAGCTTGATGTGCAGCGAGCGCTTGACGCCGGACTTGCCCGTGCGCCGCCGGTCGGTGACGCGTCGCCACGCGTACAGGAGTGATCCGGCGTACGCGAGCGCGAGCGACAGGAGCACCGTGGGCAATCCGAACTGCTCAAAGCCGAGCCCGGTCGCGATAAACCAGACGGCGGCAGCGCCAACGCCGAGCATGATCGTCCCGCGCGGCGCGCGCCAGGGCCGCTCGCGGTCGGGCTCGTTGCGGCGCAGCAGCCAGACGGCGATCGACGGCAGCGCGATCGCGATGAGGTAGGCGAAGTTCGCGGCCGCGATCATCCAGGTCGGGACGCCGAGCAGGAGCGCGCCGATGGCGAAGCCCGCGGTGATGGCGGTCGTCACCCATGGCACGTCGCGCTTGGTTCGCTTGGCCCAGCTGCGCGGCAGCAGCCCGTCCTCGGAGAGCTGCGAGAGCGTCCGCGAGGCGCCAGCGAGCGGCTGCATCGTGCCCATGAACATGTTCGCGACCATGAACCAGACGGCCGCGGACTTCGCGACTCCCGCGAGCAGGGGCGCGAACGTCGGACCGACCGTGGCGCTGAGGTCGCCGCCCATGCCGGGCGTGCCGATCGTGCCCAACCAGACGAGTGGAAGGACGATGAAGAACAGGCCGGCCATCGCTCCGCTGGCGAACACGGCGCGCGGCAGGCTGCGAACCGGGTTGTGCATCTCTCCCACGTGACAGGTCGCGGCCTCGAACGCGGGCGCGGCGAAGCCTACGAGGTACAGGCACGCCATGGTGGAGGTCAGCGCGCCGAACGCGCCGTGAAAGGGGGTGTCCAGGTGAAAGGACGTCGCGCGGGCGACATCCACCGTCCCCGCGACGATCGGGATGACCGCCGACAGCAGCGCCAAGAACGCCGCCGCGAGTCCGACCGGTATCGCGAAGCGCGTCACGGCCCGGACGCCCAGGAGGTTGATTGCGACGAACGTGAGGATGATCCCGATCGCCAGCGGAGTAATTGGGATGAACGGCACGTACCACTGGTGCAGCGCGGTCGCCGACAGGATCGCCGTGAAGCCGCACGTCGGGATCCAGCCCCACCAGTAACAGACGCCTGTGAGGTTCGCGAGCACCGGGCTGTAGGGCTTGAACGCCTCGGCACAGGTCGCGGCGATGCCGCCAACGCGCTCTGGCCACATCAGGACGAGCTCCGTCCACCCGGGCGCAGCCATCCAGCTCAGCAGCAGTCCGACGATGAGGATCGGCACCGCGGCACTGCCGTGCGTCGCGATGAGCGCGGCGACGAGGAAGACCATCTGATTGGAGCCGCCCATCGCCAGGGCGGACGCGCCAAGCCAGGAGATCGTCCGCGGATGAGAAGCAGGAGCGCCCTCGGAAGTGATCAATCCTTGAGCTGGGGCCACACACATCATTTCGACCGCCTGCCCTGCCCGTGCCCCTCGTTCGTCCGTAGGACTGTGGCAACCGCTGCCCTCGCCTATCTGCACGACGTTGGATCGAAGGAGCCGGAGCGGCCTCCCTGGCCAGGACGAGTGCAGGATCTGGCGCCAAGCGCGAACGGCGGGCGGCGTACTCAGCGAGCGCCGCGCTTTGTGCTGGCTAGCGGCGCCAGAACGCGAGCCGCTGCACCGACGCCTTGAGGATGTGGCCCCAGGTGATCGGCGCGTCCTTGCGCTGTGACATCGCGTCGAACGGGCTGAAGCGCATCTCGCCGCCGGTTCCGAGCTTGATCGTGCCGTCGTCCTGCCGGGTGCCGTTGACGACGATCCAACCGCGCTCGATGCGGAGGTTCTCACTCATGGGCTGAGCGTACCCGGGACGCGTCGCGCGAGGGTCAGCAGCGATCAACGAGGCCGTGCCCGCCAGCGAAATGGGCCAGAGCCTCCATGACCAGCCTGAGGTTCTCGTCAAAGATCCGGTCACCGGCCACGGGACGAGTGTTGCGCGAGCGCCTCGAGCGATCGCGCAGTGCGGCAAATCGCGCTGATGAGCGCGCGTTTTCGTGTCCGTCGCGTCCGGGTACCTGACGCCCCATCAAACCTCGAGGCGGAGGAGCGCAACGATGGCCAAAGACCACGGGTCAAGCGTGAAGGACGACAAGCAGTACGAGGGCCTGCGCAAGAAGGGCATGAGCAAGTCGCGCGCGGCGGCGATCGCCAATGATCCCGACTCCTCGAGCAAGGGCGGCAAGGCATCGGGCAGCGGCAAGAAGCGCGATACGAAAAGCCAGGGCGGCACGAAGGCTCAGAAGGCCGCCGCGGGCCGCAAGGGTGGAAAGAAGAGCAGCAACTGACAACCCCCGCCGGCCCTCGGGCGGCGAACAGATGCGGAGAACAGTGTGCTACGGATATCGCCCGCACGGCGCGCGGGCAGTGGGCGATTCAGACGCGGCGCGGGGATCGCGATCGTCGCCGCGCTCACGCTCGCCGGCTGCGGGACCAGCGTCGACCGTGCCCAGGTGAGCTCGGTGACAACCCGGTTCGTCTCCGCGCTGGACGCGCGCCGCGGTGGCGACGCCTGCCTGCAGCTCAGCCCGGCGCTGCGCCAGACGCTGCAACAGCACAACTCTCCATCGCGATGCGCCGCCGCCGTCACCAAGCTCAAGACGCAGGGGTCGCCGATCAACGCCGTACACGTCTACGCGACATCGGCTCGCGCTGACCTCGCAGACGGCGTGAGTGTGTTTCTCAGCGCCATGCGCGACGGCTGGCGCATCGATGCGGTGGGCTGCCGGCCGCAGTCCAGCGGCCCCTACCGATGTGAGGAGCAGGGCTGATGCGCAGCGTCCGGGCCATGTTCGTGATCTACGTCGTGCTCATCGTCGCCGGGCTTGCGTACGCGATCGCGCTTGGGATCCTGGAGCACTAGCCGTGCCACGGGTCATTCGCGACAACGGGTTGAGCCTCGCGTTCGGCACGATCTTCCTCGCGACGCTCGTCGGCCAGGCGATCTCCGGCGCCGACACCTTCAACCACGGCCAGGCACTGCACAACGCGGACCCGATCAGCTTCGGGCATTACGTGACGTCCGCGCTGTTCTGGGCTGACGTGATGGAGAACTGGCAATCGGAGTACCTGCAGTTCACCCTGTACATCTTCGCCACGATCTGGCTCGTCCAGAAGGGCTCCCCCGAGTCAAAGAAGCCCGAGGACGTCGGCCTGGAAAGCGACGAACAGCAGCTCGTCGGCACGCACGCAAAGCCCGACTCACCGCGGTGGGCAAAGGCCGGCGGCTGGCGCACCACGGTGTTCTCAAACTCGCTGCTGCTGGTCATGGCAACGATCTGGATCGCATCATGGCTGGCCCAGTCACTGGCCGGCCGGATCGTCTACAACGCCGACCAGCTCGACCACCAGGCCGGCACGGTCTCCTGGTCCACCTATGTCAGCACCTCGGACTTCTGGAACCGCACCCTGCAAAACTGGCAGTCGGAGTTCCTCGCCGTCGGATCGATGGTGATCCTCTCGGTCTTCCTGCGCCAACGCGGCTCACCAGAATCAAAGCCCGTGGGCGCGGCACACAGCGACACCGCCACCAGCGGATAGCCGACCACCGATTCGGCCGACGCCGACGATCGCGCTGTGGCTCGGAGACGAGCAGGAACGGACCACGCACATCGACCTGCACGCCGACCTCGAACTCAAGCAGCGCACCTTGGACCGGATGACTCCTCCTGAGGGCCGCCCGGGCCGCGACCGAGCACCCGACAATCTGCTCGCCACCGGGTGCGGCGCAAGGCAGAAGCGCCGTCGAGATCGCGGGAATGTGTTCGCCATGCCGGGCAAACGTAGCTCGGTCATCCGCAGATCCGCCCAACAAATGCGACTGCCGGATCGTCGGAGTCGTCGGTCCGCCGGCGGTGCACATACTCGTGGCGGCGGAGTTCGTCGGCGCGGCGGCTGAAGAGCTCGAGGAGGTAATCGGGGTAGCCGCTTGCTCGCCCCGCAGGGTCGTCGCTTCCTGGGAGCAGCGTCGGCGTCAGGGCGAACGCGAGCAGCCCGCCTGCGGGCAGAAGTCGGATTGCGCGGTCGAGTACGGCCGGAGGGGCATGCCCGGGACCGAGGGCGGAGAGCGCAAGCACGGCGGTCGGCTTGAGGGCGGCCAGCTTCGTCTGCGAGAGGCTCGTGAAGTCGCCGACGACGTAGTCGTCGTAGATCCCAGGCCGGTCGCGCTCGGCGGCCTCGCGCGCCTGCGGCTCGAGGTCGACGCCGACGATGTGGCCGACGCCGATCCGGCGCAGTTCCTCGGCACCGAGGCCGTTGCCCGCGCCGAGGTCGAGCGCGCGCTGGCGTCCTGGGGGCAGCCCGAGCTGTCGTAACGCGGAGGCGTACAAGCCCACGACCTGCTCCGCGGATCGCATGCCGAGCTCGTCGTAGAAAACGCGTTCGTAGAGTCCCGGTACGGCGTACAGCGCCGAGTAGTCGTGAAAACCCACCCGCTGGCGAGCATCCCGTGGGCCGAACTCGACCCATTCCTCGGCCCCGGGCGAGAAGTCGATGACGCCGAGATCGGAGGCTTGCCGGACACTGCTCATCGCCAACCCCCTTGCGTTTCAGTTGCCTGTCGCGAGCCGTTTGATCTCCGTGTCGTCTCACAGTAGGGAATTGCGACGGGCGTGAATCGACCTGATCGGGCCGGGCGGCTGTCAGGATCCGTGCAGTGCCTCGCGCAGGAACGCCGCGCCCTGAGCCGTGGCCGCTTTGGCGGCGCGTGTGCCGGCAAGCGGGTGGAGCATCACGAAGTCGTGGATGATCCCCCCGTAGCGGGTCTGCGTCACCGGGACCCCCGCGGCGCGCAGGTTCGTGGCGTACGCCTCGCCCTCGTCGCGGAGCACGTCGGCCTCTCCGTTGATGACCAGAGCCGGCGGAAGGCCTGCGAGTTCGTCGGTGCTCGCGCGAAGCGGCGAGGCGAGGATCTCGCTGCGGCGGGACTCGTCGGGCAGGTACTGCTCCCAGAACCACGCCATGCCGGCGCGGGCGAGGAAGTACCCCTCGGCGAACTGGCTGTAGGAGTCGGTGTCCATGCTGGCGTCGGTCACCGGGTAGTACAGCAACTGGGCGGCGAACGACGGTCCGCCGCGTTCCTTGGCCATGAGCGTGACGGCGATCGTCATGTTGCCTCCCACCGAGTCCCCCGCGATCGCCACGCGGTCCGGATCGAGGCCGTGTTCGCCGCCGTGTTCGACGATCCACGCGGCTGTGGCGTAGGCCTCCTCGATCTGGGATGGGTACTGCGCTTCGGGTGCGCGCCGGTAATCGGGAAAGACGACGGCGGCCTGGGTGCCGACGGCGAGGTTGCGAACAAGCAGGTCGTGGGTCTCGGGGCTGCCGAGCACCCAGCCTGCCCCGTGGATGTAGAGAATGACGGGAAGCGTTCCGGTGATGGTGGCGGGTTTGATGAGGCGCACCGCGATCTGCCCGTGCGGTCCTCCAGAGATCGTGAGCTCCTCGATGTCGACGCCGGGCTTGTCGATCGGGGAGCGCTGTACGTCCTCGAGGACCTCCCGGGCCTTGCCAGGGCTCAGCTCGTAGATGAATGGCGGTGTCGACGTCGCGTCGGCGAACTGCTGTGCGGCGGGCTCGAGGACGACAGCAGCGGTCTGCTGCGTGGACATGGTGTGCTCCTCTGATGTTGTGGCGTTGTGGTGGCGATCAGTGACACGGCGGTTTGACGGTTGTGGCCGCTGCCCGGTTACGCGAACCGTTTGATGAATTCGAGCGCGGTGGTGGCGACCTCGTTCCATCCACTATCGATCGTGAGGGCGTGGCCGCGATCGGGGATCTGCACAATTTCGGTGACGCCAGCGTTGCGCTTCTGCCTGTCGAACGAGGCGTTCACGATCGCCCACGGGACCGTGTTATCCGTCTCGCCAGAGATCAGAAGCAGCGGCCCGCGGTCCGGGTTCTCGGTGTCGACCTTCGCTTCGGTCCAGGGGTTGAGGTTCGCGGTTGCCGCCTGGAACAGCGGGGCCCCCGAAGCTGGCACAGCGAACTGCGCATAGAGCGCCTTCGCCTCGTCCTCCTCGACGGCGTTCGCGAACCCGTAGCGGAACTGGTCGTAGGTGAGCGGCACGGCGCGATGGCGGTTGAGCGGGTTGCCGAGCACCGGCTTCGCCGACTTCAGCGAGGAGATCGGCAGTGGGAGAACGCCACGGAACGGGGCCGCGTCGATCGCGACCGAGGCGGCGGCGAGGCCGCGCCCGGCGATGATCTGCGCCAGCAGCCCACCGAACGAGTGACCGATCACGGCCGGCTTGCGATCGAGCTGCTCGATCACGCTTGAGAAGTGATCGGCGACCTGACCGATCGTCTTGCCTGCAAAGACCTCCGGGTTCGCGTTCGCCTCCGCGACGGTATCCGGGTCATCCGGCCAGCGCGGCGTCAACGCCGCGTATCCAGCCTCCTCGAACAACGCCGCCCACCTGTCCCAGCTGCTGGGCAGCAGCCACAACCCATGGATGAACACCACCGGCACGAGCCCGCTCGCATTAGCCCGCGCGACCTGGGCATCGTCTTGGTCCTCCGCGGCGAGATTGTCGATGATTGACACTCCGGCTCCCGTCTATTCGAGGTCGAGATTGATGGCGCCAAACACTGCACCGGCGAAGCGGGATCGTCAGTGGAGAAAGGTCCAGCGAGAGCCGGGCACGACTGTCGAAACCTCCACCAGGAGCGCACAATCGGTGCGATACTGTCCCGCCATGGAACCGGGTGTAACGTCAAACGGCGTCGCGCTCGACACATGGGGCGAGTTGCTGCAAAACGTTCGAGCTGAGATCGCGGAAGCGATCGAGAAGACGATCGAGCACACGCGGCTGATGCACTCATACGACGGCGTGGCGACGGAGGCGATCCACGAGCTCGTCAGCAGCCAGTACGACACGGTCCTCGACGGACTCGACGAGCGTCGCCGGCCCGACGCACGCACCGAAAAGAGCTTCTTCGACGCAGCGGGCGAAACCCGCGGCCGTCAGGGCGTCGCCATCCGCGAGATGCTCGCCGTCTGGCGGATCGGACTCGAGAACCTGCACGAGCTCGCGCGCCGCGTCGCAGCGCCAGGCCCCGGCCGGGACGCGCTCCTGCTCGAGTTTCTCGAGCTCGCGCTCGCGTGGGCCGACTTCGCGATGATCCACGCCGCAGAGGGGCATCGCCGTGGCGAGCTCAGCCAGGCGCGAGAGCAGCAGCACGCGCAGATCAACTTCGTCCGCCGAGTCCTGTCTGGCACCGCGACCCACGGCGAGATACGCACCGCGCTCGTCGCGCTCGATCTCGACGCTCAGGGCCTGTACCACGCCGTCCGCGCGCGCCCGCAGCCGACGATCGACATGGAGACGATCGAGCGCTATCTCGGCGCCGACGGTCTCGTGCGGCGCGGGAACGGTCTTCTCGCCATGATCGACGGAGACGCCTGCGGGTTCATCGCACGTCTCCCGCACACTGCCGCACCCACAGCCGTCGGGATCTCCAGGCCGGTCGCGCTCACCTCGATGAAGCCTGCCTTCCGTCAGGCCAGCCGGGCCCTCGAGACCGCCCTGACGCTTGGCGCCAAGGGCGTGTTCGGCTTCAGCGATCTAAGCCTTCACCCCGCAATCACAACCGACACCGACATCGGCGACGTGATGACGACGCGTTACATCACCCCAGTCCTCGCCATCACCGGCGGCGAAGCCGTGCTCACCACCATCGAGCGCTACCTCGGCAACGACCGCAACGTTGACATCACCGCGAAAGACCTCCACGTCCACCCGAACACCGTCCGCCAGCGCCTCGACCGCTTCGGGGAGGCCACCGGCCGCTCATTGCGAGATACGGAGACGGTCGTCGAGGTCTGGTGGGCGCTCCAGCGGCGGCGCCTCAGCTGACATCCGCCTCGACGCCACCGCCGATCCAGGCATCATCGGCGTGGAGTGCGGCGGGTCGCAGGATCCAGCACGGCCCGTAGCCCGTTTCTCAGGTGAAGGGATTTGAGGAGTACGCCAGCTGCGACGATCGGCGTGCGCCGGCGCGCCGTCCGTAGTGAGCGCGGCGCGGCTGGGAGAAGTACGCCGCGACCTGCGGCCGCGCACGGATGCTGCGGCCGGGCGGTTGCGAGACGCTCGAGCTGTCCCTACGGAGGAGTTCTTGTGTCTCGTACATTCCGCGTCGGCGGAGTTATCGCCGGTCTCGTGCTCATCGCCTTCGGCGGCGGAGCGATCTTCATCGGTCACAACGGTCGCAGCGAGGTCAACGGGAGCGTCGCCCGCGAGAAGATCGTGGGCTCGCCGGACATGACGCCCGCATTGATCGCGGTGGCCACCAAGAAGGCTGGCCTGGACGTCGCGCTGCCGACCTGCGACGTTGCCGGCAAGGCGATCAGCAACGGCGCCGACGCCAAGTGCTTCGCCGCCTACATGCGCATCCACGCTCTCGAGGCGACCGGCGGCAAGACGTATGCACAGATGCCGCAGTTCGCCACGGCTGACGGAGCCGGCACGAACGATCCCGAGAAGGCCGTCGTAGATCCCAAGACCAGCGGGCCCCGGGGCAACCCCGCGCGTCAGGTCTGGATCAGCGAGACGGCCCTGACGACCGCGCTGAACACCTCGTTCTTCGCCGCGTCGGTCGGGATGTTCGCAATCGTGATGGGCGCAGCGATGCTGCTCATCGGCGCAGGGTTCATCGTTCTGTCAAGCGGACTGCTCGGCTCGGCCGGGCTGCGCGACAAGAAGGCCCGGCGCGCAGCACGGCTGTCCACGCCAGCGGCGGTCTGAGGCATCCCGATCGTCGTCGACTCGGACATGACCAGTGCCCGCGATCAGGTCAGGACTCATCTTGCTGGGCGCTCGGGGACGTGGCTGGCGTCATTTGCCGAACTGGTTGACGTGGCCGTCGATAGCGGCGTGCCGATCGGTCGGCTGCAGGCGCGCGTGATCGGGCTTCTCGGCCCTGGCGCTGAAGGAGAGGTCCACGAACCCGGCAACCGCGAGGCCCTCGTCGACGCGCTGGTCGGTCGATGGGCGTCTGTCACGCCCGACGCTCGTCAGACGCGCGCGCCGGGCGCGCCCTGACGCGATCTGAGGGGCGCGGACGCCGTCGGCGCGGCAGGGGGCGCGATCAGTCGATGAACCCGAGCCGCAGGCCTCGCTCCACGGCGCGGGCACGGTCGCCGACGCCGAGCTTCTCGTAGATCCTTGCGAGGTGTGTGTTCACGGTCCTGGGCATCACACTCAGTCGTTTCGCGATGCCGGGTCCTGACAGACCGTCGGCGACGAGTTGCAGGATCTCTCGCTCGAGAGCGGTCAGCGGCGCGACCATGAGAACGCGGCTATCGGTCGTGAGGGCCCCGAGTTCGCCCTCAAGCCAGCCAGCGAGGGCGAAGGCAAACAGGTGCATCCGGGGCACGGCGTTGGCGAGCGCGCAGCAGAAGACGTCCAAGCCCCCATCAGGCCCGACGACGTCGTGGCGCCGGGCCGGGCAGTCGTTGTGCAGCAGTCGCCCTCTGGCGAGATCAGGTTGGCGTCACGCACCGTCTCAACATTTTCGCGGCGACTGGCCAGCATGTCGTCGTCCCTGCGGAGCATCTTGCTCGTACTCCGCCAGTCGCACTGAGGGGATCCTTCTCTACCCCGTCGTCAGTATCGCGGCGCATCTCAAGGAGCGCCTGCGCGATGGCGTCGAGCTTGTACTGGATCGCGTGCTCGGCCCGTTTCTCGGCGTTCCAGCAGATCCCCAAGAACAGCGGGAAGGAGGCCAGGTTGGAGGCGCGCTCCGCGGCCTGATCAAACGGCCGGCGACCCTCACCGCCACGCCCGACCGGGTGTTCCACCGACACCGAAGTCGCCCCAACAAGGTCCTGGGTTGCGCATCCCTTGCGATGATGGACGCAGTGGCTGTCGCCCTCCCTGATCGCATGCTCGAGCCGGTGAGGCGGTGGGCGCTGCGTGAGTTGAAGGTTCACCCGCGGCAGGTCGTGGTCGTCGTGGGATGTCGGTCGCCGTGGATCCTGCCGGTGCTGCGAGACCTCGTCGCGGAGGGGGGAGCGGTGCTCGTGTTCGAACCCGACCCCGAGCGGCGGCGTCGAGCCGAAGCCGAGATCGACAGCCACGGCTGGTCGAATGTGGCGGTTGTCGCGCAGGGCCCCGGCGACATGGAGCTTCCGCGCCGCGCCGACCGCGTCCTGCTTGACGACGACTGGGCGCTCGCCGCCGGCGCGGACGTGGAGCGTCTCGTCGCGCTGCTCGGACCCAGCGGCCGGATCGCCGCGATCTGTCGCCGCGGCTGCCCGGCGTGCGCTCATCTGCAGGAGACGCTGGCGCACCCGCGGCGCGAGTCGTTCTACCGCGGTGGGGCGTACGCGCTCTGGGGCCAGTTGCCGTAGCGATGGCAGCCAGCGATTACTTCCCCGGCATCGACCGGGTCGTGCGGGTGGCGCGCACCTGGCCGCGGATCTTTGCCGAGGAGCCGGGCGGCACGCTCCCGGTGTCAATCGAGGGAGAAAGGCTCGTGGTCCTGTGCGCCGGGAACGAGCCGCTGGCGATGGTTCGCGACAACGCCGAGCAGATCGTGCGCCTGCTCAACCGCCTGCTCGACGGCGACGACGTGATCGCCAGCGTCGAGGCCGTGCAGGTGACGCGAACTGAGATGTTCCTCGCGCGCGACATGCTCGCGATCAAGACCTGGCTCATGGACTTCAACGTCGGGATCTAGAGCCGTCGGGCCCGGTCGCGGTGAGACGGTTGCCACCCACCCGCACCCGCACTCGAGGATGATCGGTGGATGCGTGATCAGCGACCGTGGCCGATCTCAGAGCCGGTACCTCGCGGCCGCCGCGGCGAGATCGCCGCTGCGCATCCGCTGCCGGTCGAGGGCTGCGTGGAGGTCGCCATGAGCGTCGAACGGCTCTGGGAAGTCTTCCTCGACGTGCCGGCCTGGTCGCAGTGGAACCCGTGCATCTGGCGGGCGACCGTTCGCGGCGGCGAGTTGCGCGAGGGCGCGAAGCTCGTCTGGGCCTTCAACCCGATCAGGCCGCTCTACCTCTACAAGCTGCCGGCCGTCGCAGAGATCGTGGAGCTGTTCGCGCACCAGCGCGTGACATGGGAGGTCAGTGCTCCCGGCTTCCACGCGCTGCACAGCTACCGCTTCGCGGAACTGGACTCAGGGTGCTGCCGGTTTGGTTCCTGGGAGGTCGCCGAAGGGCCCGCCTTCCACGCGCTGCGGCGCTTCTGGCTCGCCCACTTCCGCTTCGTGTGTGACGAGTCGCTGGCCGGCGCGCGAGATTTGGGGCCTCGTCCCCCGGTCACCGGAACCGGCGACCGCAGGGCGAGGAGCGGCTGAGGGCGGCACGGCGGCGACGAGGTCCGGGCGCGCGTGCGGCTCACCCACGGCAGCGGCCTGCTGGCCTTCGAGGACGCCGTGGACGAGTTCTGGCCCCTAGCCCAGCGCTGAGGACGACGCGGGCTCGCGTTCGTCATCCGGCTGCGCTGTCTCGTCGGCCTCGCGGGGCTCGCCGGTCTCGGCGTCGTACGTGTCGACGGCCTCCTCCTCGGGCTGTGAGGCCGCGAGCTTCCGGGCTTCCTTGCGGGCCTGCTTGTCCAGCCGCTTCTCGCGGAGCTTGCTCTCGCGGTTGAGCTTCGCCATCGTGGTCTTCTTCTTGCCGGCTCCGGCCATGATGTTCTCCTCGTCGGGAAGTTGAGCCCTCGCGCGGAGGCGACGACTGCGAGACGCGGAGCGTGCTGCGAGGCAACGACTGCGAAACGCGGGCAATACCGGTCCGAGCCGTGGCTCGAGCCGTCGACTCAGTCTAGTCGGCGCGCCGCTCCGATTCCGTGTCGCCCTGTCAGAGCTGGCCCTCCAGCGCCACGCGCGCGCTCTTGATCGCCGGCGAGTCGGTCGCGAGCGTGCGCGTCGCTGCGCCCGCCGCCTTGCCGTCGCTGGCGTGGACTGCGGTCGCGATCGCGTCGAGGTCCCTGGCGCCGGTCGTCAACGCGGCGATGAGGTCGTCGACGCGTTGCTTGGCCGAGTCAGGCGGCTTGAGCGCCTTGAGGTCGCCGATAATCGTGCGTCCGCGGGCCGTCAGCGCGTCGAACGTCTTCCCGAGCTCCGCATCCGGCGTGGTCCCAGCCGTCTGAATGGCCAAGCCGATGTCGTCGCCCAGCTTGGTGACTTTGGCGGTTGCGGCCTTGGCGTCCTTCTTGAAAGCCGCATCGCTCGTCTTGCTGTCGCTGCCACAGCCGGTGGCAAGCATCGCGATCACGATGACGCCGAGTAGCGCCAGCCCCTTTGACGTCACTCCAACCGCGGTGGTGCGTTTCATCAAAGGTCCCCTCGCTCATTGGTGACGGCTGAGTGGTCAGCGGCGCAGCGCAACAGTAGTCCCGTGGCAGGCGGCACAGGGGACGATGTCAGCCGCCGGCTTACCGACCCGATGCGATGACCCCGATCACGTGGCCCTCGGGATCGGAGAACAGCCCGATCGTGAGCCCGGGCATGGGCTCGTCCGGGCCCATCATGCGCGTGCCGCCGAGGCTCTCGGCCTGCGCGAGCGACGCCTCGACGTCGGGGACTTCGACGTAGAACGTGACGTGGCCGTCGTAGCCCTCGGGACCGGAGCCCACGCCGCCGCCGATCCCGATGCCGTCGGCGTTCGTGTTGCCCTCGCGGGGGACGAGGCCGTACTTCATGGGGTTGGCAGCGTCGATCTCCCAGCCAAAGAGCCGGGAGTAGTAGCTCTGCAGCTTGTCGGGGTCCTTCCCGACGACCTCGAAGTGCACTACGGGCTGTCCCATGCGGTGGCTCCTCTGGTTGTCAGTGCGCGTGGGCGTCGTACTCGGCGGCGCGGTGATGCTGGTGCACGATCGCATGGCCCTTGTTGCGGGCCAGCAGCCAGCGGTTGGCCGGATATGCCGCGGCGCCGGCGATGAGCAGCGCGCCCGCGAGGGACGCCCAGAAGCCGAGGTCGCTCAGCGTGGTCTCCATGGCACCGGGGATGAGCACGATGATCGCGTTGTCGACGATCTCCATGATCGTGATCGAGATCGTGTCCGAGGCCAGCGCGATGGGGATGACCGCGGCCAGGGCCATGCCGGATCGCAGCAGGGGCAGGCTCGTCAGCGAGTAGCCGAAGAAGAACGCGAGCACGATCGAGATCGCGATCGTCGCGAGGTTGTTCCAGTTCAGCGCCGTCCCGACGACCATTCCGAGGACCTCGCCGATGGCGCAGCCGGTGAGGCAGTGGACGGTCGCGCTGAACGCCAGCGCGTTGAGCGATGGGCTGTCGTGGCCGGCCACGGGCCATCAGGCTAGCCTGGCGGCGTGTCCGACCTCCCGCAGCAGGCGAAGCTCTGGGCGCAGAAATGGCGCTGGTATCAGCGCAACGGGCTGCCCTGGACCCGCGCGCGGATCCACTGGCACCTGCTGCGCCGCGAGGCGTTCGCGCGCTGGCCGCTGCACGGCGACGTCCTCGAGGCGTTCGACGACGGCCGCCTCCAGATCGGCGCGAACGTGCTGCTCGAGCCGCACGTCTGGCTGACGGCCCCGGCGCCCGGGCGCATCCGCATCGGGGAAGGAAGCTTGCTCAACATCGGCGTCATGGTCGCGGCGGTCGAGCGCGTGGAGATCGGCGCGCACTGCATGCTCGCCAACGGCTGCTTCGTCACCGACGGGGCGCACCGCTTCGACGATCCCGAGAAGCCCGTCCCGTGGCAGGGCTTCACGACGAAGGGCCCGACGCGGATCGGCGACAACTGCTGGCTCGGCGCGAACGTCGTCGTCACGAGCGGCGTGACGATCGGAGAGCGCTGCGTCATCGGCGCCAACAGCGTGGTGACGCAGGACGTCCCGCCGTTCTCGATCGCCGCAGGGGCGCCCGCAAAGGTGCTGCGGGCGGTGACGTACGACGACGCGCAGGATTAGCGCAGCGCCATGTGGCGCCGCGGCCAGCGCTATCCGAACGCCCACCGCGCGTGGAGGAGCCAACTCGCGAGGACTAGCCGCCGAAGCGCGCGCGCAGCGCGAGCACGTTGTCGACGTAGCGCTTCGTGTCGTCGAACATGCCGCGGGTGCGAACCGACTGAAGACCCTGGTAGTAGCCCGCCGCGGCAAGTCGTGCGTCGCCGCCGGTCTCGCGCATGAGGCGCGCGAGGTACATCGCACCGGCGCGGACGTTGTCGTCGGGCGAGCTCGGGTTCAGCGGTGCCTGCGCGAGGTTGTGCTGGACCCAGTCCCACGTGCCCGGCATGACCTGCATGACGCCCCGGGCGTTCGCGGAGGAGACCATCGCGTTGTTGAAGCCGCTCTCCTGGTAGGCGATCGCCGCGGCGAGCGAGCCCGGCGCGCCGTGCTCGGCCGCGAGCGCCTTGACGCGATCGGCGGTCAGCGTGCCCGGCGTCGGGTTCGGCGACGCGTTGGGCACGACGCGCTGCGCGGGCAGCGGCTCCGATGCGTGCACCGGCGCCGGCGCCCCGCTCGGGAGCTTCATGACCGTGCCGGTGAGCAGCTGCGCGTTCGGCGACAGGCCGTTCATGTACGCCATCTGGGCGACGGGCACCCCGGACTGGGCAGCGAGCCCGGTCAGCGTGTCGCCGGGACGAACGATGTAGGCGCCCTGCGGCGGCGGCGCGCCATTGCCCGCGCCGGTGTTCGCGGTGCCCGTCGTCGCCGGGACGACGCCGACGCGTTGCAGAGCGGCGGTGCCCTCGCCGACCGTCGGGACGAGGATCGTCGAGCCGAGCAGAACGTGCGCGTCCTCGGCGAGCCCGTTGTACGCCGCGACGGTGCGGGTGGTCAGGTTGTTCTGCGCCGCGATCGACCAGAGCGTCTCGCCCGGGCCGACGACGCGCGCGACATGAGCGTGCGCGGCGGGGGCCAGCAGCAGGGTGGCGAAGGCGGTGGTGACGATGGCGTTCAGGCGGCGCATGGGCTCCTCTTGCTCGAAGTACGAGCCGTAGGTTGCCTCGCTCGCGCGGTGCCTGCACGCTGCCACGCATGGTTACGTCACCCTGCAAAAGCCCCTGCATTTGCTCTTTTCACCAAGAAATGGTGCGAAAGCGCGAGGACGTCAGCGCTTGCGCGTGACGACGAGGAGCCCGAACACGACCGCGGCCGTGAACAGTGCCGCGCCAGCGAGCGCGACGACGGCGTGCATGCCCGCCTGAAGCGTGCGTCCGTCGCGGTTGCATTCGATCGCGCGTGTCGTGCCGTGCACGACCATGCCGAAGGCGACCGTCACTGCGAGCACCGCCAGCGGCGCCGCCCACACGAGCTCGAGCAGCGCGTCGGTGTCGATCGCGCCGATCACGACTGCACCGGCGACGTCGTGAGTGCGGGTCCGCGTCGCAGGCGCTTGCCGAACATCGCCGCGATGAGTGCGATCAGCGAGACCGAGATGAGCAGCGGCCCGAGCGCGCCGTTCCCGAAGACCTGGCTGAACCCGTACGTCGCGGCCCCGACGGCCGCCGCGGCGGGGAGCGTGAGGATCCACGCGAGGAAGATGTTGCCCGCGAGACCCCAGCGGACCGCCGAGAGCCGCTTCGCCGCGCCCGCGCCGAGCACCGCGCCGGTGATCGAGTGCGTCGTCGACAGCGGGAAGCCGAGG
The DNA here is from genome assembly GCA_033855075.1 of Solirubrobacteraceae bacterium. Taxonomy (GTDB): domain Bacteria; phylum Actinomycetota; class Thermoleophilia; order Solirubrobacterales; family Solirubrobacteraceae; genus CADCVQ01. The sequence continues at coordinate 17,947 of JAWVGM010000045.1, forward strand.
TGCGCGGCCGTGAGCAGCACGGCGGCACCACCGGTCTGTGCGGCGAAGCCCTGGGCGGGATCCATCTTGATGATGCGGCTGCCCATCGTGCGGATGATTCGCCAGCCGCCCGTGTAGGTGCCCAGCGCGATTGCCGTCGCGGCCGAGACGACGACCCACGTGGGCGGGTCGGGGTTCGTCCCGTGCAGCGTGCCGTGGGTCACGAGCGCGAGCGTGATGATGCCCATCGTCTTCTGGGCGTCGTTCGTGCCGTGCGACAGCGAGAGCAGGCCCGCGCTGATGATCTGCCCGCGCCGGTAGCTGCGCTTCACCGCGCTCGGCGGCAGGCGCCCGATCATGCGATACGTGATGAGGATCGCGGCCGCGGCCACGATGAAGGCGACGACGGGCGCCACGAGCGCGGGCACGATCACCTTCTCGAGCAGGCCATCGCTCAGCACGGCCTTGGCGCCCTCGGCGGCGAACGCGGCGCCGACGACGCCACCGATCAGCGCGTGTGACGAGCTCGACGGCAGCCCGAAGTACCACGTCAGGAGGTTCCAGAAGATCGCCCCGATGAGCCCGGAGAAGATCACGGTCGTCGTGACGAGATCGGCGTCGACGATGCCACTCGCGACCGTCGCGGCGACCTTCAGTGAGATGAACGCTCCGACGAAATTGAGAATCGAGGCCATCGCGACCGCCGTGCGCGGAGCGAGCGCGCGCGTCGAGATCGAGGTCGCGACCGAGTTGGCCGTGTCGTGGAAGCCGTTCGTGAAGTCAAACGCCAGCGCCGTGGCGACCACGATGACGAGGATGATGTCGCTGTCCACAGGAGCTTCAGTACGGCGCTACGAGTTCTTTGCGACGATGTTCGCCAGTACGTTGGCCAGGTGCTCCGTCGCGTCGATCGCGTCCTCGAGGCGCTCGAAGATGTCCTTCCAGCGAATCACGACCATCGGATCGATGCCCGTGTCGAACAGTGAGGCGATCGCCTCGCGGGTCACTCGGTCGCCCTCGGTCTCCAGCCGGTGGACCTCCGTCGTGAAGTGCGACACGTCGTTGAAACCGCGCAGGCGCGGCATCGCCTCGTCGAGCTGGCGGCAGCACTCCATGAGGATGTGCGCAAGGCGCTGCGCCTGCTCCATCGGCGCCTCGATCTTGTAGAGCCCGAGGTAGTCCGCCACCTCTTCGGTCAGGTCGACGATGTCATCCAGGCCCGACGCGAGCGCGAGGATGTCCTCGGCGTCGATCGGCGTGACGAACGTCGCGTTCAGGCGCTGGATCAGGTCGTACGTGATGCGGTCCCCGCGCTGCTCGCAGAGCAGGATGTCGCGCGCGACGTCCGCCCGCTCGGGGTAGTTGCGCAGCATCTCGTCGAGCAGGTCCGCCGCGCGCAGGACATTGGTGGCGGAATCCTCGAACAGATCGAAGAACACGCGGTCCTTTGGGGCGAACACCTGGGACAGGCGGGCCATGGGCGCGGCAGTCTACGTCAGGCGCTGGCGAAAGTCCTGAAGCGCGTCGGCGTCGATCGAATAGCCGTGCTGAGGCTCGGGGTACGCGCGCGTGCGCACGTCGTCGGCGAACGCGGCCACGCCCGCGACCATTTCGTCCTGAAGGTCGGCGTAGCGCTTGACGAAACGCGCGCCGAGGCCCTCGCGGATGCCGAGCAGGTCGTGGAAGACGAGCACCTGGCCGTCGGTCGCCGGGCCGGCGCCGATCCCGATGACCGGGATGTCGAGGCGCGCCATGAGCTCCTCGGCGACCTGCGACGGGATCGCCTCGAAAACGATCGAGAAGCAGCCGGCGTCCTGGAGCGCGATCGCGTCCGCGGCGATGCGGGCGGCGTTCTCGGCGCTGCGGCCCTGCGCGCGGTAACCGCCGAGCGCAGTCGCGGTCTGCGGCGTGAGGCCGACGTGGCCCATGACCGGGATGCCCGCGTTCGTGATCGCTCGGGCGCGGGCAGCCGAGTTGGGACCGCCGCGCTCGAGCTTGACGGCGTCGCAGCCGGCCTCCTTGACGAAGCGCACGGCATGGGCGATCGCCTGCTCGTCGGAGACCTCGTAGGACCCGAAGGGCATGTCGCCGACGAGAAACGGCGTCCGCAGTCCGCGGCGCACGGCCTTGGCGAGCATGAGCAGCTCGTCGAGCTGCACCGGGACGGTCGACGGGTAGCCGAGCACGGTCATCGCGCCGGAGTCGCCGACGAGCACCATGTCGACGCCGCCGGCCTCGGCGGCGCGGGCGCTGGGAAAGTCGTACGCGGTGACCATGACGATCGGCTCGCCGAGGCGCTTCATCTCGTTGAGGCGCGGGAGTGTGACGGGCAGGCGGTCCGGCGCGCGGGCGGCGGAGATCTGGCTTGGGTGCGTGGACATCAGCGTGCCGCCCCGGTCAGCAGGGTCGCGACTGCGGCGTCGACGTCGATGATCTCGTTCGTCTTGGCGCGAACGTGCACGACGCGCGGTTGCAAGGACTGAAGCTCGGCGGCGTCGTACTGCGCGTAGGAGATGACGATGATCGTGTCGCCGGTGTGGACGAGGCGCGCCGCGGCGCCGTTGACCTGCATCGCCCCGGAGCCCGGCTCGCCGGCGATGACGTACGTCTCGAAGCGCGCGCCGTTGTCGACGTCGACGACGTGTACCTGCTCGTGCTCGAGGATGTCGGCGGCCGCGAGCAGATCGCTGTCGATCGTGATGGAGCCGACGTAGTGCAGATCGCAGTCGGTCACCGTCGCGCGGTGGATCTTGGACTTGAGCATCGTTCGCTGCATGCGCTGTTCAGTGGCTCCCGTTGTGGGTGGGCGTGAGGATCTCGTTATCGATCAGGCGGACGTCTCCGACCCGGGCGGCGACGGCGGCGATGACCGGCTCGCCGTTGACGTCGGGCACGGCGGTGAAGCTGTCGGGCGCGACGAGCTCGAGGTACTCGGGCTCGACGCCCGCGGCCCGCATGGCGGCGCGGCCGGCGGCGGTGATCCGCGCCGGATCGGTGGCGCCGGCGTCGACCGCGGCCTGGACGGCGTCGAGTGCGTGGCGCAGCGCGCGCGCGCGCTGGCGGTCCGAAGAAGGGAGGAGGGCGTTGCGGCTGGAGAGCGCGAGCCCGTCGGGCTCGCGGACCGTCGCGCCGACCTCGATGCGCGCCGGGATGTCGAGATCGCGCACGAGCCGGCGGATGACCGCGACCTGCTGGGCGTCCTTCTGGCCGAAGAACGCCACGTCCGGCTGCGCCATGTTCAGGAGCTTGGCCACGACGGTCGCCACGCCGTCGAAGTGCGCTCCGCCGCGATGCTCGCCCTCGAGCGGCGCGGTGACGCCGGCGACCGACACCGTCGTGGCGAAGCCGCCGGGGTAGACCTCCTCGGGCGGCGGCGCGAAGAGGACGTCGGCGCCTGCCTCCGCGGCGAGCTGGGCGTCGCGCGCCTCGTCGCGCGGGTACGCGGCGAGGTCCCCGGCCTCGTTGAACTGCGCCGGGTTCACGAACAGCGACACGACGACCTCGTCGCAGGCCGCGCGCGCCTGGCGGATCAGCGAGAGGTGACCCTCGTGCAGCGCGCCCATCGTGGGGACCAGGCCGATCCGGCGACCGGCGCGGCGCGGGCCGGCGAGGGTCTGGCGCAGCGCGGCGACGGTACGCACCGTCTTCATGCGCCCGCCGGCCGGTGGCGCGGCGGCGAGGCGGCGGGTGGCTGCGGCGAGCGCGTCGAAGAGTTCGAGCTCGTCCGGGAGCCGCTGTGCGACAGCCTCGCGCTGGCGGGCAACGGTGTCCTCGTCGCCGCGCGCGATCGGGCCGGTCAGCGCTGCGGCGGCACCGTCACGCGCCCAGTTCTCGACGCTCGCACGCACGAGCTCGACGAGCGGCTCGCGCTCCATGCCAGCGGTGGCGGCGAGGCGCTCGGCGACGCCCTCGAGCGTGACGAGGAAGTTCGCGGCCACTGACGCGGCCGCGTGGTAGGCGGCGCGGTCCTCGTCGTCGATGGTGACGGGGCGCATGCCGAGCACCTCGGCGAGCGAGCGCGCCGTGGCCAGCGCGCGGGGGGAGCTGCCGGCGATCGCCGCCGTCGCACCGGTGAAGTCGGCGCCGCCGGGGGTCACGGTCATGAGCGGATGCAGCGAGAAGGCCTCGTGCGGGGCCAGCGGGGCGAGTGTGCTCGCGCCGGAGCAGTGGCCGACGAGCGGGCCGGCGGGCATGCCTGCGGCGGCCGCGGAGAGCTGCGACTCGGGGACGCACAGCAGGACCGCGTCGGCCTGGGCCGGAATCTCGTCGCGCCGGCCGAGCGGCCCGGCGACGTCGATGCTCGCGTCGGAGAGCGCGGCCGCGAGCGCGGTGCCGAGGCGCCCGGCGCCGACGATCACCACGCACCGCGGTGCGGACGCGTCAGCAGGCTGTGTGGAGCTCGTCTCCAAAGCGGTCTCCTTCTCTCGGTCCAGTCCTCGCGTGCGAGGTACCGGTCGCGTTGCTATGGGCGGCGAACCGCCAGACCTGAACGATACCTGACGCCGGTACGCCATTACCATCGGGCGCGTGTCCACGACGCAAGCGCGGCGCGAGGAGCTCAAGGCCGTCTACACCGAGGCCCGCGCCTGCACCCGCTGCCCCGAACTGGCGCGGACCCGCACGCAGGTCGTCTTCGGCGCCGGCAACGCCGACGCGGACCTCATGTTCGTCGGCGAGGCGCCCGGCGCGAAGGAGGACGAGCAGGGCATTCCGTTCGTCGGCGCCGCGGGCAAGCTGCTCAACGAGCTGCTCGCCGAGATCGGCCTCGAGCGCTCGGACGTCTTCATCAACAACGTGCTCTGTTGCCGCCCGCCGGGCAACCGCGACCCGTTGCCTGCGGAGATCGAGAACTGCCAGGGCTGGCTGATGAAGCGGATCGAGCTCATCGAGCCGCGCGTCATCTGCACGCTGGGCAACTTCGCCACGAAGCTCCTGCGGGCGGACCCGGCCGGCATCTCCCGCCTCCACGGCCAGGCGGAGATCCGGGTCGTCGGCACGCGCGCGGTTCGCCTGTACCCGCTGTTTCACCCGGCCGCCGCGTTGTATACGCGATCGCTGCTTGACACGTTGCGAGCGGACTTCGCGAGGCTGCCGGAGTTGCTGGCGCTGCCGCTGCCTGAGCAGCCCGAGCCGGTGGCTGATCCAGAGCCGGCCGTGCCCGAGCCGGAGGTGGCCGAGCCGGAGGTCGCGGCCGAGGCTCCGGTCGCAGAGCCCTCGGATTCGCAGCTCGGCCTGTTCTAGAGCCGAACTACATCGATAAACGATGCGCGGAGGGGCGCCGCGGCGGGTTCCCGAGGACGGGGAATCGGCCCTGTGTGGCAGCTATTGCCCTACATGCGGGCACTATCTGCCACGACCGCCTCGCGGGCGGGCCCCGAAGCTCACCCTCCCACCACGGCTCCCCGCAACACCGGCAGCACCTGCGTCCCGTAGGTCCGGATCGAGCCCAGCGGGTCGGCTCGCCCGATGAGCTGCAGGCACACGACCGTCGCGCCCGCCCGCTCCATCTCGCGGATGCGATCGATGTGCTCCTCCGGATCGGCGGAGATGAGAAAGCCCTCCTTGGCGAACTCCTCGTCGCTCATCTGCTCGTCGGCGCGGCGTTGCATGTCGTCCTGGTCGGCGATGTCCTCGAGGTAGAGCTCGGGCAGCTGCGTCGGCTTCCAGTGGCGCGCGCCGTCGATCGCGGCCTGCTCGTCGTCCGCCCAGGCGAAGCCGGCCTGGAAGATGATCTCGCCCTCCTCGCGCCCGTGGCGCCGGCAGGACTCGCGGTAGGCATCGATGATCTCCGGAGCCTGCTCGGGGTCGCCGAGCGTCCACAGGCCGTCGCCGAAGCGGCCCGCGACCTCGGCCGAGCTCGGACCGAAGGCCGAGACGTAGAGCTTTGGCCGGGACTTGGCGCGCGTCCAGAGCTTCGCGTCCTTGAGCTTGAACCAGCCGGCGTCCATCGTCACGGTCTCGCCGTCCCACAGGCGCGTGATGGCCTCGAGGCCGGTCTCGAAGCGGCGGCGCTGCTCGGGGTAGTCGGGCCAGTCCAGGCCGAGCGGCGTCTCGTTGACGGCTTCGCCGGAGCCCACGCCGAGGAACACGCGCCCGGGGTAGAGCTCTTCGAGCGACATGAACGCCTGGGCGACGAGCCCCGGGTGGTAGTGGTGCACGATCGGCGTGACGCCCGTGCCGATCGGCTTGGACGTCACCTGCCCGACCGCCCCGAGGTAGACCCACGCCTGCGCGGCCTGGCCATCTGGAAACCAGGGCGCGAAGTGGTCGGATGTCCCGAGCCCGTCGAAGCCGGCCCGCTCGGCGGCCTTCGCCTGCTCGAGCATCTCCGACGGCGTGAATTCCTCAGTCGATGTGGCGAACCAATACTGCATCGGCGCTCCTTCCGGGCTCGGGGCTTACGCCCGCCTTACCCGGAGGCGCGCTGTGACGTGCGTCTACTCGCCGGCCGGGTCGAGCTCGAGCGCGGCCGAGTTGATGCAGTAGCGATCGCCGCTCGCGCCCGGGCCGTCGGGGAACACGTGGCCGAGGTGACCGCCGCAGCTGCGGCAGACGACCTCCGTGCGGACCATTCCGTAGGCGCTGTCTTCGCGCGTCTCCACGGAATCGGCGACGGCGGGGTCGGTGAAGCTCGGCCAGCCGGTGCCGGAGTCGAACTTCGTATCCGACGAGAACAGCTGTGCGCCGCAGCCCGCGCACGTGTACATGCCCGGGGTCTTCTCGTTGACGTACTTGCCGGTGAAGGCGCGCTCGGTGCCCGCCTTGCGCAGCACCTGGTACTGCTCCGGCGAGAGCTCGGCGCGCCACTCCTCGTCGGTCTTCGTGATCGGGGTGTGGGTCTTCTCGGTAGCCATGACCTTCAGGGTAGAAGCAGGGTGTTACGAGGATCTCAACCGTTCTGCCCGGCGGCGCGCCAGGCCGCGCGCGAACCAGGGAAGCTGGGCGATCTGGGCGATCGCGTCAAGCACGCGCTCTCCGTGGCCGAGGTCGGCGCGAAAGTACTCCGCGAGCGAGCCGTCGCGACCGAAGTAGCGCCAGGCACGCGATGCGCCGACCGTGCGCAGCAGGGCCGCGGTGAGCGGCGCCGTGGCGAACGCGCCGTGGACGAACAGCGTGCCGCCCGGCACGACGCGCGCCGGCCAGCGCTCGAAGACGTCGATCGCCTTGCTGTAGCGGCCGGCCGGCCCGATGAACAGCACGTCGATCGGCCCGTCGACGCGCGCCACCTCGTCGGGAGCGAGCGCCAGCACCTCGACGCCGTCCTTGGCGCCGTCGGTCAGTGCGCGGGCCGCGTCGGGGGCGACCTCGCCGGTCATGACGATGCGCGCAGGGGCGTCGAGCACGCGCGCGCAGGCGTGCAGTCGCTCGGCCTGGAGGGTGGTGACCACCGATTTCAACGTAGCGCAGGGAGTTTGCGGACGCGGCGGGCCAAGCTCACGGTCGCGCCTGGCGAATCATTAGAGTGCCGCCCGTGCCGATCAAGCGCCGAATTGCTGCTCTGGCCCTGGCCGCGGCGCTGAGCGCGCCGGCGGCCGCGCTGGCGCAGTCGCCCAATTACGACCCCGGGTCGAGCAAACCGCCCGTCGATCTCAACGGCGGCGACTCGAACGCGAGCGGCTCCAAGGCCTCCGGCGCCTCGTCGCTTCCCAACACGGGCTCGGATCCGCGCATGCTGTTCCTCGCCGGCGCGGCGATCACCCTTCTCGGCGTCGGGCTGCGGCTTCGAACCGCCGATGCCGACCTCTACTGAGACCACCGGGCCCGATGCCACCGAGCAGGTCGCCGCAAGGCTGGCGGCGCGGCTGACGCCGGGTGACGTCGTACTCGTGTCCGGGGATCTCGGCGCGGGCAAGACGACGTTCGTGCGGGGCGCGTGCCGCGCGCTCGGGGTCACGGGCCCCGTGACGAGCCCGAGCTTCACCATCGCGCGGCGCTACCAGGGCGATCTTGAGATCTCGCACCTTGACCTGTACCGGCTCGGAGATCTCGGAGAGGAGGATCCGGCGCTGCTCGCGGGCGAGCTCGGAGACGACCGCGTGACGTTCATCGAATGGCCGGAGGTCGGCGCGCCCGCGGGCCTGGATCCCGAGCGCATCGCCGCCCGCGTCCGCCTCGAGCACCGCGGCGGCGACCGCAGGCTGCTGAGCGTGGAGCCATGATCGTGCTCGGCCTGGACACGGCGACGCCCGCGACCGCGGTCGCGCTGCTGGATGCAGACGCGCCCGCGAGCGCGCGCGAGGCGCGCCACGATCCGGCGGCGGGCGAACGGCCCGGTCATACCGCCCAGGTGCTCTCGCTCGCCCACGCGCTGCTCGCGGACACGGGGCGGACGTTCGCTGACGTCGACCGGATCGCGGTCGGCGTCGGCCCGGGCAGCTTCACCGGCCTGCGCATCGGTGTGGCGACGGCGCGGGCGCTCGCGCAGGCGGCGGGCGCCGAGATCGTCGGCGTCTCGTCGCTGCGGGCGCTGGCCTCGGGCGCGGCGCACGCGCACCGAGGGACCGTGCTCGCGGTCATCGACGCCCGCCGCCGCGAGGTCTTCGCCGCCGCGTATCGCAACGGCGACGAGATCGTCGCTCCGGTCGCGATCGCGCCTGCGGAGATCGGGTCCGTCGCCGGGAAAAACTGGCTTGCCGTCGGTGATGGGGCGCTACGCTTTCGGACCGACCTGGAAGGCGCCGGTTGCCTCGTACCCCCGGACGAATCGCCGCAGCACCGCGTCAGCGCCAGTGCGATCTGCCGGCTGTCGCTGAAGGCGGCAGAGGGCACGCAGCTTGAGCTGATCGTTCCCGACTACCTGCGCCCGCCCGACGCCGTCAAGACCCGTCCATGACCGACGAACCGCTCGAGATCCGCCGCCTCACCTACGCCGATCTGCCGCAGATCCTGGCGATCGAGCGGCGTGCGTTCTCGACGCCCTGGTCGCTGGCGATGTTCGTGCTCGAGCTCTCCAAGCCGGCCGGGATCTGCCTCGCCGCGCTGAGGGGCCGGCGGATGGTCGGCTTCCTCGTGTGCTCGCGCTACGACATCGTCTGGCACATCATGAACGTGGCGGTCGATCCCGGCGAGCGCCGCGCCGGCGTGGCGACCGCGATGCTGCTCGACCTGATCGACCGCATCGACGACGACGAGGCACGCTTCACGCTCGAGGTGCGCGAGTCCAACGAGGCGGCGATTGCGCTGTACCAGCGCTACGGCTTCCGTGCAGCGGGGCGCCGCCGGCGCTACTACCAGGACAACGGCGAGGACGCGGTCATCATGTGGCGCACCCAGGCCACGCTCGCCGGCCGCCTCGACGACGTGCCGAACCCATCTGCGGCCTGAGGGTCGGGATGGCGTGGTCCACGAACTGGAGCGACGAAGGAAGCGGGTTGGAGACCCCGCGGGGAACTTCCGAGCGAGCGTCTCGCGCGAGCGTGTCGCGTTGACCGCGTATATGGCGGCGAACTGGACACCGTCGAGCCCGCCTTCCTTCCTCGCTGCTGTTTGCTCCCCCCACGCGGCCGCAAGATGTGCCTGATCCTCGGCATCGAGACGAGCTGCGACGACACGTGCGCGGGCGTCGTCACCGACGCGGGGGAGGTGCGCGCGAACGTCATCTCCTCGCAGGGGATCCATGACGCCTACGGCGGCGTGGTCCCGGAGCTCGCCTCGCGCCATCACCTCGAGCTGGTCAACGCGGCGGTCGACGACGCGCTGCGCCGCGCGGGCGCGACGCTCGCCGACGTCGGCCGGGTCGCGGTCACGCAGGGCCCGGGCCTCGTCGGGGCACTGCTCGTCGGGGTCGCGACGGCGAAGGGGATCGCCGCCGCGCGTGGCCTGGACCTCGTGCCCGTCGATCACCTGCAAGGTCATGTGGCGGCGAACTTCCTATGGGCAGAGGGAAGCGAGGCGCCGATCATGGAGCCGCCGTTCGTCTGCCTCATCGCCAGCGGCGGGCACACGCTGCTCGCGCGCGTGGAGGACCACCGATCGTTCACGGTCCTCGGGCGCACGCTCGACGACGCCGCCGGGGAGGCCTTCGACAAGGGCGCGCGCATGCTCGGCCTGCCCTTCCCGGGCGGACCGGCGCTCGAGCGGCTCGCGCGCGAGGGCGACCCCGGCGCGTTCGCCTTCCCGGTCGCGCGCAACCTGCCCGGCCTGGACTTCTCGTTCGCCGGGGTCAAGACGTCACTGCTCTACCGCGTGCGCGAGCTCGGCGAGGAAGCCAGCGCGGAGCGCGCGGCCGACCTCGCCGCCAGCTATCAGCACGCGATCGTCGCCGCGCTCGCCGAGCGCTGCGAGCGGGCACTGGAGGAAACCGCACTCGACCGCCTCGCGATCGGCGGCGGTGTCGCCGCCAACGGGCCGCTGCGCGAGCGCCTGCAGGCGCTGGCGGCGAACGTCGGCATCCCGCCGCGCGAGCTGTGTACCGACAACGCGGCCATGATCGCCTCGGCCGCGCGCTTCGCGCCGGCGCAGCCGTTTCCGGATTACCTCGCGCTGGACGCCTACGCCTCCGGGGAGCGAGCGCTCGCGTGACCGCGCGCCGGCTCGTCCTCTACACGCGCCCGGGATGCCATCTGTGCGATGACGCGCGCGCGGAGCTCGAGGTCGTCGGCGAGCCCTTCGACGAGATCGACATCGAGACCGACGACGCGCTGCACGCCCGCTACCTCGAGCGCATTCCCGTCGTCACGCTTGACGGCGAGGAGCTGTTTCAGTTTTTCGTCGACCAAGTCGTCCTACGGGGTCATCTGGATAGAGTGGCGCGCAGATGACGCCGGGCGATCTTGTCTCTCCCCCGACCACCTCTCAGGGCGACTCAGAGCCGGGTCCCGACGATGGCGTGATCGCGGGCGAACGACTATCGCTGGGCGTCGCCGCGCGGCTGTCGCGCTACCTGCAGGTGCTCACGCAGGCCAAGAAGATGGGCAAGGAGACGATCTCCTCGCGCGAGCTCAGCGACTACACGCACGTGAACTCGACGCAGATCCGGCGTGACTTCTCCGGCTTCGGGCGCTTCGGCAAGCGCGGCGTCGGCTACAAGGTCGACGACCTCGTCTCGCAGATCCGCAAGATCCTGCGCACCTCGGGCCAGCACAACATCGCGCTGTTCGGCGCCGGCCACCTCGGCCAGGCGATCGCGTCGTCGGACATCTTCGCCGACCACGGCTTCCGCGTCGTGGCGATCTTCGACACCGACAAGCGCAAGGTCGGCCAGAAGTTCGGCAACACGAAGGTCCGCCACAGCTCGGACCTGCGGGCGGTCGTCGAGGACGAGGACATCGTCGTCGGCGTCCTCGCCGTGCCCACGGTTGCGGCGCAGCCGATTGCCGATGACCTCGTCGAAGCGGGCGTCAAGATCATCTTCAACTACTCCGAGTCACTGCTCGACGTGCCCCCCGAGGTCACCGTCCACACATCCTCCCCCGCGGTCGACCTGCTGTACGCGCTGTACTTCTATCTGACGTAAGCCCGCGCAAGCCGGCAGCGCCCATGCCCATAGAGATCGACAGCATCGAGGAGGTCTTCGCGACGTCCACCGACCTGACGGTGGGCCTCGAGGAGGAATTCGCGATCCTCGATCCGCAGTCGCTTGACCTCGTCGCGCGCTTCGAGGAGCTGCGCGACGCGGCGGCGGAGCTCGACCCGGTGCTCTTCGGAGCGATCACGGGTGAGCTCATCGCGTCGGAGATCGAGATCGTGTCGGGCCGCGGGAAGGACCTCAACGACGCGTTCGTGCGCCAGCGCGACGCGCGCCGCCGGCTCGTGCGCCTGGCGACCGACCGCGGTATCGCGCTGGGTTCGACCGGCACGCATCCCTGGGCGGATTATCGCGAGCAGCGGAACATCGACACGGAGCACTACCGCCGCGTCGTCGAGGGCCTCGGCTACGTCGCGCGGCGCAACAACACGTTCTCGCTGCACGTTCACGTCGGCGCGCGCGACATCAATCGCGCGGTCCTCGCGTGTGACCGCCTGCGCCCTGTCCTGCCGACGCTGCTCGCCGTGAGCGCGAACTCGCCGTTCCTCGAAGGCCAGGACACGCGCCTGCACTCGGTGCGCACCCAGACGTTCACGAAGTCCTTCCCGCGCTGTGGCGTGCCCGACGCGTTCGGCGGCTGGCCCGCCTTCCGCGAGTACCTCGATTTCCTTCTGCGAACGAACTCCTTGGTCGAGTACACCCAGGTGTGGTGGTCGATCCGCCCGCACGCCTCGTTCGGAACCGTCGAGGTGCGCATCTGCGACGCGCAGATCACCGCGGCGGAGTCCGAGGAGCTCGCGGGCCTCATCGTGGCGTGCGTGGGGCAGGCGCTGCGCGATGTCGACGAGGGCGTGCCGTTCGACGATCCCGCCCCGCGGCTTATAGAGGAGAACGTGTGGCGAGCAACGCGATACGGGATGGACGGCCGCCTCATCGATCTGGGTCTCGGGGCCGAGATCGAGGCGCGGACGGCGCTCGACGACCTGCTCGCCTGGACCGCGCCGGTGCGCGATGAGCTGCGGCTCGACCTCGCCTTCGACAGGCCCAACGGCGCGCAGCGCCAGCGCGCCGCACTTTCGGACGGCGCGGATCTGCGCGACGTCTACGCTTCGACGGTGCGCGAGACGATGACCACGTACGCCCAGGAGGTACCGGCATGAGCGACGCCGAGGAGCACACGACCGACGCCGACGACCAGCAGGAGACTCCCGCCCGCGAGCAGGAGATCCCCGTTGCCGAGCAGGAGATCCCCGTTGCCGAGCAGGAGATCCCGGCGGATATCAGCGAGGAGGAGCTGCGGGCCGCCTATGAGGAGCAGCTCAAGCACATCCGCGTCGACGACGTGCTCGTGCAGACGCTCGTCTCGCTGCTCAACCTGGCGGCGCGCCGCGCCGGCCTGACGGGCGGTGGGGCGGACGAGGTCGACTGGGACCAGGTCGGCCAGGCGATCGATGCCACGCGCGCGCTGCTGCCCACCGTCGAGCCCGTCCTCGGCCCGGAGGCCCAGCAGGTGCGCGACGCGCTGTCGCAGCTTCAGCTCGCCTACGCGCGCTCCGGCGAAGCGCCCGCGCCGGGGGCCGGCGGGACGCCCGCGGAGCCCAAGGCCGCCCCGCCGAAGGCGGGCGACACGGACTCCGCGGTGTCCAGCGGACGTCTCTGGGTGCCGGGCCGCTAGCCATCCCGCTCTGCGCGGGGCTTTTCGTCGCGCACGAGAGCGCGTCGCGAACGCGGGCAGGCTAGACTCCGCGCCGCGTTTGACGTGGCTGGGGGCCGCTGCCGCCTGCCCCGCGGTTAGCAGAACGTTCCTGGATCAAAAGACTTCTGGAGGCTCCTTCCCTTGAGTGATTTCCTGTTGAACCACGGGGTCGTCGTTGCGCTCGTGTGTGCCGGATTCGCCGTGCTCTACGGAGCGCTCACGACCAAGTCGTTGCTGGCACTCTCCCCCGGCAACGAGAAGATGGTCGCGATCTCGAAGGCCGTTCAGGAAGGCGCCTCCGCTTATCTCCGCCGCCAGTACACGACGATCGCCGCGGTCGGCGTCGTCCTGTTCATCGTCCTCATCCCGCTGCAGAGCATCGAGGTTGCGGTCGGCTTCGCCATCGGTGGCCTCCTGTCGGCCTCCGCCGGTTTCATCGGCATGAACGTCTCGGTGCGCGCCAACGCGCGGGTGGCCGAGGCCGCCCGCGGCGGCGTCGGACCGGGCCTGGACACCGCCTTCCGCGGCGGCGCGATCACCGGCATGCTCGTCGTCGGCCTCGCGCTGCTCGGCGTCGCCGGATATTTCGGCCTGCTGACCACGGTCTTCGACAAGACTCAGAAAGAGGCCATCGACGCGCTCATCGGTCTCGGCTTCGGCGGCTCGCTCATCTCCGTGTTCGCCCGACTCGGCGGCGGCATCTTCACGAAGGGCGCCGATGTCGGCGCCGACCTCGTCGGCAAGGTGGAGGCCGGCATCCCCGAGGACGACCCGCGCAACCCCGCGGTCATCGCCGACAACGTGGGCGACAACGTCGGCGACTGCGCCGGCATGGCGGCGGACCTCTTCGAGACCTACGCCGTCACGGCCGTCGCGGTCATGCTGCTCGGGGTGCTGACGTTCGCCGGCGAGAACGCGACGCAGGTCGCGCTCTACCCGCTCGTGCTCGGCGGCGTCGCGATCCTCGCCTCGATCATCGGCACGTTTGCGGTGAAGTCCGCCGCGGGCAACGTGGAGCGCGCGCTCTACCAGGGCCTGATCCTGTCCGGCGTCATCGCGGCGATCGCCTTCCTCCCGGTGACGAAGTGGCTCATGTCCGACCTCGTGACGAAGACGTCCGACGTCAACGTGTTCGCGCCCACGTGGTCGAAGCTCTACTTCTGCTCGCTCATCGGCCTCGGCGTGACGGCGCTGCTGTTCGTCATCACCGACTACTACACGTCCACGCGCTTCGGGCCGGTCAAGAAGACGGCCGCCGCCTCGCAGACCGGCCACGCCACGAACATCATCTCCGGCCTCGCGCAGGGCATGCAGGCCACGGCGCTGCCCGCGCTCGTGCTCGCGCTCGGCATCTTCGGCGCCAACGAGCTCGGCGGCATCTACGGCATCGGCGTCGCCGTCATGGCGCAGCTCGGCCTCTGCGGGCTCATCGTCGCCCTCGACGCGTTCGGCCCGATCACGGACAACGCCGGCGGCATCGCCGAGATGGCGGACATGCCTGAGGAGGTCCGCGCGGTCACCGACCCGCTGGATGCGGTCGGCAACACGACCAAGGCGGTCACGAAGGGCTACGCGATCGGCTCGGCCGTGCTCGCCGCCCTCGTCCTGTTCGCCGCGTTCAAGATCGAGCTCGAGGCGGAGCTCGTCAAGGGCGGCAAGGAGCCCGTGAGCTTCTTCATCGACGCGCCGAAGGTGCTCATCGGCCTGCTCATCGGCGGCATGATGGTCTACCTCTTCGCGGCGCTCTCGATGGAAGCCGTCGGACGTGCCGGCGGCGCGGTCGTCGAGGAGGTCCGGCGCCAGTTCAAGGAGAAGCCGGGCATCATGGACTACACCGAGGAGCCCGACTACGCGCGCTGCGTGGACATCGTCACGAAGACGGCCCAGCGCGAGATGGTCATTCCCTCGCTGATCCCGATCGTGTTCACGCTCATCGTCGGGCTGCTCAGCGTGGAGGCGCTCGGCGGCCTGCTCATCGGAGTCATCGTCGTGGGCCTGTTCGTCGCGGTCTCGATGACCGCCGGCGGCGGCGCGTGGGACAACGCGAAGAAGCTCATCGAGGACGGCGCGTTCGGCGGCAAGGGCACCATGGCCCACGAGGCCTCGATCACGGGCGACACGGTCGGCGATCCCTACAAGGACACCGCCGGCCCGGCGATCAACCCGATGATCAAGGTGGCGAACATCGTCGCCATCCTCATCATCCCCCTCGTCGCATA
>JAWVGM010000046.1:0-7345 GCA_033855075.1 Solirubrobacteraceae bacterium
CCCGCGTCGCCGGCGAGGCGCGACGCGCAGAACGCGTCGGCCACCGCGGGCGGGGCGTGGCGGACGAGCAGCGAGCCCTGTAGCGCGAGCGCCATTCGCTCGACGATGCGCCGCGCGCGCGTCTCGATCGCCTCGTGGTCGGCGAACTCGTCGCACAGCGCGGTGGTGAACGCATCGAGCCGCGCGTCGGCGCCGCTGGCCTCGCCGACCTCGTCGAAATAGGCCTCGAGGACGCCCGGATCCCGGCCCAGCGCTCGCAGCACGTCGAGCGCCATGACGTGGCCCGAGCCCTCCCAGATCGACGACAGCGGCATCTCGCGATACAGGCGCGGCATGCCGGACTCCTCGACGTAGCCGTTGCCGCCGAGGCATTCGAGCGCTTCGAACGCATGGCCCGGGCCGCGCTTGCAGACCCAGTACTTGGAGATGGCGGTCCCCAAGCGTTTGAGGTGCTGCGCGGATTCAGTCGAGTTTCGCCCTACGGTCGCCGGAACCGGCGACCTCCGGTCGACGTCACCGTTCGGAACCGGCGACCTCCGGTCGACGTCACTTGACTCGTCATAGGCCCGCGCCAGCCGCATCGCCAGCGCCGTCGCCGCCTCGGACTCGATGCACAGGTCGGCGAGCACGTTCTGCATGAGCGGCTGGTCGGCAAGACGCTTGCCAAACGCGGAGCGGTGCGCGGCGTGCCACGTCGCGTTCGCGACGCCCCAGCGCATGCCCGCCGCGGTGCCGATGACGCAGTCCAGGCGCGTGTGGCCGACCATCTCGATGATCGTCGGCACGCCGCGGCCGGGCTCGCCGACGATCCGCGCCCAGGCGCCGTGCAGCTCGATCTCCGAGGAGGCGTTGGAGCGGTTGCCGAGCTTGTCCTTCAGGCGCTGCAGGTGCATCGCGTTGCGCGTGCCGTCGGGCAGGATTCGCGGCAGCGCAAAGCAGGACAGGCCTTCGCGCGTCTGCGCGAGGACGAGGAAGAGGTCGCACATCGGCGCCGAGCAGAACCACTTGTGACCCGTGAGCGCATATTCGTCGCCGCCGAGTGATGCGGCGACGGTCGTGTTCGCCCGCACGTCTGAGCCGCCCTGCTTCTCGGTCATCGCCATCCCGCACAGCGCGCTGCGCTTGTTGCCGGGCGGGCCGAGCACCGGGTCGTAGCTGGATGCCGTGAGCCGGGGCTCCCACTCGGCGGCCAGGTCGGGCGCGGCGCGCAGCGCCGGCACGGCGGCGAACGTCATCGTGATCGGGCACGCGAAGCCGCCCTCGGCCTGGGAGGCGGTCATGTAGAGCGCGGTGCGGGCGACGTGCGCGCCGTCCTCGCCCGCCGTCCAGGGGAGGCTGTGCAGCTCGTGCTCGACCGCCAGGCCCATGAGGTCGTGCCACGCGCGATGAAATTCGACCTCGTCGATGCGGTGGCCGTAGCGGTCGAAGGTCTTGAGCTTCGGCGGGTGCTCGTTGGCCTCAAAGCCCCACCGGATCGGATCGGCGCCCCACGCGGCACCGACCTCGCGCGCACGCTGCTGCGCCCAGCCACCGCCCTCGCGGTCGAGCGCCTCGACGAGCGCGACGTTGTCCTCGAACAGGTTGCGCGGCTCGAGCGGCGGGACCTGGTTTGCGACCTCGTGCGTCGCGAACGGGGCGTCAGACGGCACGGGCGGCCTCCTCGATCGGCGCTCCCACGGAGCGCAGGCAGAACATCTCAAGTCGCGCGATCAGCGCGGCCTCGGCGGCGCGGGCGCGGCCGGCGGTCGGCGCCGTCGGCCCGACGAGGGCCTCGCCGATCGCGCCGACGAGCGCGCTCGCGCTCAGCTCGCAGTCCTGCTCGGGCAGCTCGCCGGCCGCGACGCCGTCGCGTAGGACCGCGGCGAACACGTCGCGGTACGCGCCGCGAAACACGAGCCGCTCGGCCTCGACGGCCGGGTCGACCGGCTCGGCGAGCAGCGCCCACGCCAGCCGCCGCCCGCGCAGCGCGCGCTCGGCGAACGTCCGCACCGCAGCCGCGACGCGGGGTGGCGCCGGGCCGGGTCCGGCCGACGCCTCGGCGACGGCGTCGACCTCGCGCTGGGACGCGGCACGGAAGACCTCGGCGAAGAGCTCGGCCTTGGAGGGGAAGTGGCGGTAGACGCTGCCGGTCGCCACCCCGGCCCGACGCGTGACCGCCGCGATGGACGCCTCGCGGTAGCCGCCACGGGCGATGAGCTCATGCGCGGCGCGAACGATGCCGGCGCGCGACCGCTCTCGGCGCGCCTCGGTGCGGGGTGTCGAGCGATAGGGCACGGTCGGCAAGAAGTGAATCACCGTTCAGGTTTTGGGGCAAGCACGAGTTCGATGTCGAAGTTGCTGCGTATGGCGCAGAATGCCGTCCCATGGTCACCCCGGCCTCCTCCGGTCACCGCTCGAGCCACGCATCCGGAGCAGCGGCTGGCAAGGCGGCGCGCGCGACCGCGAGGCGCTCCTCCCATGCCGACTGGGCGCCGCCGCCGGACCGGCCCGATCCCGTTCAGACGCTCGTGCAGCAGGCCAGGACGAGGACGCCTGAGCTCGTCCCGATCCGCAACGGCCGGATGCTGCGGTCCCCGTTTGCGTTCTTTCGCGGCGGGGCCGCGATCATGGCCGCGGATCTCGCCCGCACGCCCGTCAGCGGAATACGGGCGCAGCTCTGCGGCGACGCTCACCTGAACAACTTCGGCGGGTTCGCCGCGCCCGATCGCAGCCTCGTCTTCGACGTCAACGACTTCGACGAGACGCTGCCCGGTCCCTGGGAGTGGGACGTCAAGCGTCTGGCCGCGAGCATCGCGGTCGCGGGCCGTGACCGCGGCTTCGGTGACGACGCGCGTGCGGACGCGGTCAGCGGGGCGGTGCGCGCCTACCGGAAGGCCATGCGCGCCTTTGCCGGCGAGCGCACGGTCGACGTCTGGTACGCGCGGCTGGACCTCGAGCAGCAGTTCACGCAGTGGGCGGTGGGACTCGACGCCTCGGATCGCAAGGTACTCGACAAGACGCTGAAGAAGGCGCGGCGCAAGGACAGCCTGCGGGCGCTCGCCAAGCTCACGTACGTGGTCGACGGCGAGCCGCGGATCGTCAGCGACCCGCCGCTCGTCGTGCCGATCCGCGACCTGTTCAGCGCCGACGAGGCACAGCTCGTCCGCGAGCGACTCGCGCTCAGCCTGCAGGCCTACCGGCGTACGCTGCAGGCCGACCGGCGCCACCTCCTGGACGCCTACACACTCGTCGACGTCGCGCACAAGGTCGTCGGCGTGGGCAGCGTCGGGACGCGGGCGTGGATCATGCTGCTGCTCGGCCGCGACAGCTCCGACCCGCTCTTTCTCCAGGTCAAGGAGGCCGACCGGTCGGTGCTCGCGCCGTTCGCAGGCCGCAGCCGGCAGGCCAACCAGGGCCGGCGCGTCGTCGACGGTCAGCGGCTCATCCAGGCGGCGAGCGACGTGTTCCTCGGCTGGGTGCAGATCCCCGACGACCGCGACGCGACGGTGCGCGACTACTACGTCCGCCAGCTCTGGGACGCGAAGATCTCGGCGCCCATCGACACGATGCGCGCCGGCGAGCTGGGCGCCTACAGCGAGATCTGCGGCTGGACGCTCGCCCGCGCGCACGCGCGCTCGGGCGACCGCGTGGCGATCGCGGGATACCTCGGAAAGAGCGACCGCTTCGACCGCGCGCTCGCCACGTTCGCCGAGTCCTATGCCGATCAGAACGAGCGCGACTACGCAGCGTTCGCCGCGGCGGCGCAGGCCGGCGCGGTGCCGGTCGACCTCGAGCACTGACTCACCGGATCGGCGGCGGCGTCCCGTCGGCGGTCGCGGCCAGCGCGGGATCCCATTCGCACACCGCGCACGCATGGCGAAAGACGGAGCGCGCGAACTGCACCGCCGTCGCGTGGGGGTCGTCACTGGCGACGACGTCATCCCAGTCAAGGACGTACTCGCCGAGCTCGGCCTCCCAGCGGGCCGCGCTCGGCTCGAGCGCGGCCGAGGCGAACCCCTCGGGCGCCGGATGCGCGTAGGCGTAGAACGCGGCCCTGGGGGAGCTGTCGTTTCCCGGCCACCACCCGACCGCGACCTCCTGGGCGTCCATGGAGTTGCGCATGATGAAGTCGTCTGATGGCGGATCGGCGGGCTCGCCCGAGAACAGGCTGACCGCGAGATCGAATGAGCCCCACCACGCGTTGACCGGCGTGGACCTGCCGCGATAGGGCGCCCGGTACGCGGCGAGCGCGAGCGCGGCCTGCGTCGCCGCCGCCATGTACGTCCGCACCGCGGCCGGGTCGTAGGTCGCGTGCTCCTCGTCCTCGTCCAGCGGCGTCGCCCACGGGACCTCCTGCGGATTGAGGTTGACCTCGAAGTCGCCGACCAGCTCACGGACGCCCGCGAGCAGCTCGCGAGTGACCACCCCGACCGACCGGTTCTCCGTCAGCGCGATGCGGTGTGCGCGCCCGTCGCTGTGCTCGGCCACCGCCTCGTGGGTGCGCAGGTCCAGCGCGGCGACGAACGCGCCCGAGTTGTCCGGCGCCGGCAGCGGCAGCGTCTCCCAGCCGCGAGCGGTGACCCGCAGCGCCGCGTGCTGCAGCTGCGGCTCGGGCGGCGCGAGCGCGACCGCCAGCTTGCCGAGCACCTGCGTGTGGGCGTGCAGCGTGTCGCACGTCGCGCTCCACTGCTCGTAGGGCGGAAGCGTGGGCCAGTGCGACGCCATGTCTCAGTCGGCCTCCAGGACCGCGAGCGCCGCGGCGAGTGTCGCGCTCGGACGCATGACCGCATCCACACGCGCGGCGTCGGCCCGGTAGTAGCCGCGGATGTCGACCGGCTCGCCCTGCACGGCGGCGAGCTCGGCGACGATCGCCGCCTCGTCCGCTGCGAGCCGCTCGGCCACCGTCGCGAAGCGCGCCGCGAGTTCGCCGTCGTCGACCTGGGCGGCGAGCTCCTGCGCCCAGTACAGCGCGAGGTAGAAGTGGCTGCCGCGGTTGTCGAGCTCGCCGCACCTGCGCGACGGCGAGCGGCCGTTGGAGAGCACGCTGCCGGTCGCCCGGTCCAGGGCTTCGCCGAGCAGCTTGGCGCGCGCGTTGTGCGTCCTCTCGGCGAGCATCTCCAGCGACACGGCGAGTGCGAGAAACTCCCCGAGCGAGTCCCAGCGCAGGTGGTTCTCCTTGAGCAGTTGCTGGACGTGCTTCGGCGCCGACCCGCCGGCGCCCGTCTCGAACAGGCCGCCGCCGTTCATGAGCGGCACGATCGAGAGCATCTTCGCGCTGGTCCCGAGCTCGAGGATCGGGAAGAGGTCGGTGAGGTAGTCGCGCAGCACGTTGCCGGTGACGGAGATCGTGTCCTCGCCCGCGCGAGCGCGCTGCAGCGTGAAGCGCGTCGCCTCGGCGACGGGCAACACCTCGATGCGGAGGTCCTCGACGCCGAGCTGCTCGAGCGCTGGGCGCACCTTCTTCAGGAGCTCAGCGTCGTGCGCGCGCCTCTCGTCGAGCCAGAAGACCGCGGGCGCGCCGGTCGCTCGAGCGCGGTCGACGGCGAGCCTCACCCAGTCCTGGATCGCCGCGTCCTTCGTCTGGCACATCCGCCAGATATCACCGCTGTCGACGTCGTGCTCAAGCACCGTCGCGCCGCCGCCGTCCACGACCCGCACCGTTCCCGCGGAGGCGATCTCGAACGTCTTGTCGTGCGAGCCGTACTCCTCGGCCTTCTGGGCCATGAGGCCGACGTTCGGCGTCGTCCCCATCGTCGACGGGTCAAACGCGCCGTGCTCGCGGCAGTCGTCGACCGTCTCGGCGTACAGCGGGGCGTAGGAGGAGTCGGGGATGACGAACTTGCAGTCCTGCTGCTCGCCGGCCGCGTTCCACATCTGACCCGACGAGCGGATGGCTGCCGGCATCGAGGCGTCGACGATCACGTCGGAGGGGGCGTGGAGATTTGTGATGCCGTTGTCGGAGTCGACCATCGCGATCGAGGGACCCGCGGCGAGCGCGGCGTCGACGGCTTCGCGGGCCTCCGGGTGCGCGCTGAGCAGGCTCCCCAGACCGTCGTTCGGGTTCGCGTCCAAGCCGTCGTAGACCTCGCCCACCACGGCGCGCACCGCGTGGCCGAAGATGATCGGGTCGGAGACCTTCATCATCGTCGCCTTGAGGTGAACCGAGAAGAGCACGCCGAGCTCCTTGGCCTCGGCGACCTGCTCGGCGAGGAACTCGTCGAGCGCCGCGCGGCGCATGACGGCGCCGTCGAGCACCTCACCGGCGAGCACTCCGATGCCCTCTTTGAGCACCGTGACGGTGCCGTCGGCCGCGACGTGCTCGACCCGCACGACGCCGTCCGCGTCGACCGTCACGGACCGCTCGGTCGAGCGGAAGTCGCCGCCGGACATCGTCGCGACGTGCGACCTCGAGTCCGGCGACCACGCGCCCATCGGGTGCGGGTGGCTGCGCGCAAAGGCCTTGGCGGACGCCGGGGCGCGGCGATCGGAGTTGCCCTCGCGCAGGACCGGGTTGACCGCGCTGCCCTTGACCGCGTCGTACTTCGCGCGCGCGGGGTCCGCCGGATCCTCCGGGTAGTCCGGGATCGCGTACCCCTTGTCCTGAAGCTCGGCGATCGCCGCCTTGAGCTGCGGCAGCGACGCGCTGATGTTCGGCAGCTTGATGATGTTCGCCGCGGGCGTCTTGGCGAGCTCGCCGAGCTCGGCCAGCGCGTCGGGGACCCGCTGCTCGGCGGTGAGCAGGTCCGGGAACTGGGCGAGGATCCTGCCGGCGAGCGAGATGTCGCGCAGCTGCACGTCCACGTCCGCGGCGGCAGCGAATGCCTGCACGATCGGCAGCAGCGAGGCCGTCGCGAGCGCGGGCGCTTCGTCGGTGTGGGTGTAGATGATTTTCACGCGGGGCGACACGCTAGCCGTAGGACGTACGACATCGATAAGAGACGAGGGTGCGGATGGGCCGGCAAATCCGACGGTCGTGTCGAATAAGGGGCGCATAGCGCCCACTATTCGACACGATGGCTCGCGGTGCATGGCCGCTCGAGCCTCGCGAGCGCTCGAAACCCTCGTCCTTCATCGCTGCAGTTTCGAGAACCGCGCGCTCACAGTTCCGCGACCCGGCCCAGACTCGCCGCGTAGCATCGCCCGCTCGATGGCGCACGACGTCACCTTCATCCCCGGCGATGGCACCGGCCCCGAGCTGACCGAGGCCACCCGGCGGGTACTCGAGGCCACCGGCGTCGAGTTCAATTGGGACCGCCACGAGGCGGGCATCGACGAGTACACCAGGCACGGCAATCCGTTCCCCGATGCCACGCTTCAGTCGCTGAAGAGCACCGGGGTCGGGATCAAGGGGCCGACGACGACGCCG
>JAWVGM010000047.1:0-18620 GCA_033855075.1 Solirubrobacteraceae bacterium
GACCACCCCGGTCCTCCCAAGCTCGCTCTGCGCAAACGAGCCCAGGGTCCGCAGGCCACCGGACGACGCTCGGGTGGCCTAGTTTTCAACCGGCGCAGGTGGCCTAGTTTTCACCCGGCGCCGACACGAGAGCGACGAAAGGCCCGCATATGCGGGCCTTTCATGATGCGCCGAAGAGGACTCGAACCTCCACGGGGAAATCTCCCCACAAGGCCCTCAACCTTGCGCGTCTACCAATTCCGCCACCGGCGCAGGGACGCGCAGTATAGGCGTCGCGCATACGCGCTTGATTCCGTCCGCCGGGCTCGTTAGCTTGTACGAACAGATGTTCGCTTCCCCCGAATTCACGCCTCGCGCCCAAGGAGCCTGACCGATGGATCTGACGAAGCGCCAGCAGGAGATCTTCGACTTCATCAAGACCTACTCGGCGAAGTTCGGCTACCCGCCGACCGTGCGGGACATCGGCAAGGCGGTCGGCTTGGCGTCGTCGTCGACCGTGCATGCGCACCTGTCGAACCTCGAGAAGCTCGGGCTGTTGCGGCGCGATCCGACGAAGCCGCGCGCGATCGAGATGCTCGACCGCGCCGTCGAGCAGGTGAAGTCGATCGTGCGCCCCGACGGGCTGCCGCTCATCGGGCACGTCGCCGCGGGCTCGCCGGTCCTCGCGGAGGAGAACATCGAGGAGTACGTCTCGGTCCCGCAGCTTGCCGGCGGCGAGGAGGGCGGGTACGTCCTGCGCGTGCGCGGCGAGTCGATGGTGGACGCCGGCATCCTGCCCGACGACTACGTCGTGGTGCGTCCGCAGGACACCGCCCAGGACGGCGAGATCGTCGTGGCGCTCGTCGGCGAGGAGGCGACGGTGAAGCGCTTCTTCCGCGAGAACGACCACATCCGCCTGCAGCCGGAGAACGCGACGATGGAGCCGATCCGCTCACGCGACGTGCGCGTGCTCGGTCGCGTCGTCGGGCTCTTCAGGAGCGTGGGGTGACGGCGTGACCACCGCCACGCTCGCTCACCCCGCCGTGCACTTCGCCGCCCAGCGCGAGGGCCGGACGCTGGAGGACGTGATCTCCGGCGCCTGGGAGGACCTCACCGCGCACCGCACCGCCACGTGCCCGATCTGCGCCTCGGCGATGACGCCGCGGTACGGATCCGGGGCGTCGGCGGTCGGGGGTCGGTGTCCGGATTGCGCGTCGGAACTCGCATAGCTGGCCGGGCCTCGTGGCGCAGGATCGCCACGTGCCGAAGGTGTCCGTGCAGAGCACTGTCCGCCTTCGGCCCGCGGCGCCCTGCATCCACGATTCCTCGCCCAGCGGCGGCGCCTCGTGGCGCGGGATCGCTACGTGCCGCGTCCACGATTCCTCGCCCCCAGCGGCGGCGTGGTGCACGGGCGCGGGCGCGACCGACCTATCTTCCGAGTACCTGCGCGAGGACCTCTTCGTCTGACGGTCCTTGCTCCGGTTCGGGCGGAGGGGGTGCGGTGCTCTTCGGTACGACGGTCGTGTGGGCGACCAGGTCGCCGACGCGCTGGCGGCGCTCGTTGGACATGGCGACGACGAAGCCCAGCAGGTAGAACGCGGGGAGGCCGTCGACGATGCGCAGCAGATTGCGCATGAGGATCGCGCGGGGGGTCGGGGGCGTGCCGTCCTCGCTGACGACGTGCAGTCCGAGCCAGCGCTTGCCGAGCGTCGCGCCCCAGGCGAGCTCCGTGCGCCAGTAGTACGCGAAGACGAGCAGGCCGAAGAGCACGTAGCCGCTGTTGTCCTTGAAGCGCCAGACGGTGTGGGCTCCGCTTCCGCCGCGCTTCTCGCCGAAGATGAAGAGCACGACGATGAACGCGATCCACACGAGGGCGATGTCGATTGCCGCCGCGCCGATCCGCCGGCCGATGGCGTCCTGTTTCGCTGGCATCGGGGGACCCTATCGAGGGCTCCTACGCGCTTGCCTTCCGGCCCGCGGGCGCTACGCTGAGAGGGTCAGCCAGGCAGTCGCGGAGGTTCGCCTTCGAGGAAAGTCCGGACATCACAGGGCAAGGTGGTCGGGAACCCGACCCGGGGAAACCCGCGGGAAAGTGCCACAGAAACACACCGCCGATGGCGCGTCAGCACGTGCGGCGCGCACAGGCAAGGGTGAAAAGGTGCGGTAAGAGCGCACCGGCGCCGTGGTGACACGGCGGCCAGGCAAACCCCACCTGATGCAAGGCCAAGCAGGACCGTAGGCTGCCCGCCCAGGTCCAGGTCGGCCGCTCAGATGGATGACTGCTCAACGACAGAATCCGGCTTACCGGCTGGCTACGGAAAAGCCCCCGCTTGCGGGGGCTTTTCTATGGGCGCGCACACCGATGCTCGCCCGCGGTTCGCTCCCGCACTCCTTGGTCGCTGCTGTGGGTTGCTCAGCGCGAGATCCGGTCAAACGGTTGCGTCAGGGCTCTGGCTGGTGCTATCGGCCGCATCCAGCGCGGCGAGGGCATCGTCGAGCCTGGGGTGGATCGGCGCCGCGCGCGAGAACTCGACGAGCTGGAGCGTGCGCGCGACCGTGCTCCCCTCGGGGGTCGCGAGCGCGAGGCGCTGGCGGCGCTCGGTGAGTCGCGAAGCGAGCCCGAAGAGCTTGCGGATCGCCGTCGAGTCGAGGAACCCGACCGCGCTCAGATCGACGATGGCGCCGTGCGCATCCGTCGGGATCTCGGACTCCATCTCGGCCATGATCGACGCGGCGTTGAACACGTCGAGCTCGCCGGTGACCCATATGACGACGTAGTGCCCGCGTCGCTCCGCCGCGACGGCGGCCGTGGGCAGACTCATGCGCTCACGCGCTCGGGGGTCATCCGGCGGCGCAGGCGGATCGTCGTGCCGTCCGAGAGCTGCTCGAGCTCGACGTCGTCCATGAGCGCGTCGATGAGGTCCAGGCCGCGTCCCTGATCGCTGGGCGGGCGCTCGTCGCGCCAGCGGCCTCGATCGCGCACCGTGACCTCGACCGCGTCGTCGGTCAGCACCGCCACGAAGCTGATCGTCTCGCCGGGTCCGGCTCCCGCGTGCTCGATCGCGTTCGTGCACGCCTCGCTGCAGGCCATGACGACAGCGTGCACGTCGGTGTCTGCGGCGTGGATCTGCTCGAGCCAGCGCCGTAGCAGCGCGCGCAGCGAGGCCAGCGCGCGCGGCTCGCTGGGCAGATCGACGGCCAGCCGCACTCCGAGGGGGACGTGGCAGAGCGCGAGCAGAGCGACGTCGTCGCTCGGCGCGCCGTCGGGTATCGCGGCGGCGAGCAGCCGGTCGCAGATCGCATCGGGCGCGAGCCGTCCGCTGCTGGCTGCGGCCGCCAGGAGCCCGAAGCCCTGGTCGAGGTGCTCTCCGCGGCGCTCGATGAGGCCGTCGGTGTAGAGCAGGATCGCCCCGCCGGGCTCGAGCGTCGTGATCGCCTCCTCGTAACCCGGGAATGGCAGCACCCCCAGGGGAACGGATCGTGCCCCGTCGAGGAAGCGCGGCGTACCGTCGGTGTCGAGGGTGAGCGGCGGGGGATGGCCCGCGTTCACCCACTGAAGTGTCCCGTCGACGGGATCGAACGCCGCGAGCACGAGCGTGGCCATCTGCTCGCGCGCGGGCTCGGCGAGAACGAAGCGATTGAGCCGCTCGGCGATCTCCGCGGGGCCGTTGCCGTCGAACGCGTACGCCCGGATCGCGTTGCGCAGCGCGCCGAGCGCCGACGCCGCGGCGAGCCCCTTGCCCGACACGTCGCCCATGACGAGCAGCACGCGACCGCCCGGGAGCGGGATCGCGTCGTACCAGTCGCCGCCGACCTCGGACTCGGACGCCGCCGGCAGGTAGCGTGCGCTGAGCTCGATCCCGGGCAGCGAGGGCAGCGTCTGGGGCAGCAGGCTGCGCTGCAGCGTCTCGGCGATCCGGTGCTCGCGCCCGAACGCGCGCGCGTGGTCGACGGCCAGTGCCACGCGGTCGGCGGCCAGGCGCAGCAGCCCGATGTCCTCGACGCCCAGGCGCCGCGGCTCGCGCACGCCGACCTCGATGACGCCGATGAGCTTGCCGTGCGCGACGAGCGGCACGCCGAGCATCGACGTGATGCCGGTCTCGAGGATGCGCGGCTCGGCGAGCTCCTCCGGAGCGGGGTCCTGGAGCAGCACCGGCTCGCCGGTGGCCACGACGCGGCCGGCGAGGCCGGCGTCGGCGGGGACGCGGCGTACCCGGTCGGGATCGGTGACGCCGTCGTCGGCGACGAGCGACAGCGTGCCGTCGTCCTCGAGCAGCAGCAGCGCGGCGGCCTGCGCGCCGAGCACGTCGCGCGTCCGGGCGACGATCGTCGGCGCGAGCGTGTCGAAGTCGCGCTGCGTCAGCCCGGCATCGGCGACCGCCTGCAGGCGCAGGATCGTCGCAGCGGCGCGCTCGGCCTCTGCGCGCGCCACCTCGGAGCGCACGAGGTTCTCGCGCTCCTGCTCATGACGCAGGCGCTCTGCGATGTCCGTCAGGCGGGCGTTGAACATGTACTCGCCGTCGCGCTCGACGACCCAGATCATCGTCTCGGCCTGCAGCCGCGACCCGTCGGGACGGTCGATCTCGACGCGCAGCTCGAGGTGATGGGGGCGGTCCGCGCGCGCGGCGTCGAGCAGGTGCTGGCGGCGCTGGTCGAACCTCGCGTGCGCCTCGGGCGGCACGCCGAGCTCTTGGAACGGACGCCCGATCGCCTCGCTGCGCGAACGGCCGAGGAGCTTCTCCGCGGCGGCGTTGAGGTCGGTCACGCGACCGGACTCGTCGGTCGAGATGAAGCCGTCCCGGGCGCTGTCGACGATGAGGCGCGTGCGCTGCTCGCTGCCGCGGAGCGCCTGCTCCTGGCGGGCCGAGCGCTCCAGGCTTGCGCGCAGGCCGCTGAGCAGCCGGGCAATGATGAGCCCGACGACGAGCGGCGTTCCGAGGACGAGCAGGAGGCGGACCGTCGTGCCCATCGGCTCCGCTTCGACACCGAGCACGATCCCGTATGCCGCGCCGATGAAGGCCAGATGCCCGAACGCCGCCGGCGTCGAGAAGAAGAAGAACGCGTACAGCGCCGGCCACGTGTAGATGAGCGCGTAGAGCGTGAGCTGGTGCGTGAAGTGCACCATGAGGCTGAGCACGATCGTCGCGGTGGCGAGCGCAACGTGCCACAGCGGATCGGAGATCCTGGCCCCGTAGCGAACGAGCGCGACCCCGATCCCGAGCGTGAGACCGGCGAGCGCGATGACGGTGCGCTCCGCGACAGGTGTCTCCACGGGCAGGATGACGGCCAACACGCCGGCCAGGGCTGCGGCGAGGAACAGGAAGGCCAGTGAGCGGGCCTTCGTCCGGCTGTCGAACATGGATTGGCCCACGAAGCCAGAGCTTACGAGCGCGCTGCGCGGTGGTCCAGCGGGACTCGGCGCGCGACCCCAGGCTGCCGGGAGATGCGCCGGCGCTTGCGGCCGGATCGAGATGATGCGAACATCTGTTCGTATCATGATCGTCTGTGTCCTTCTCGAGCGTTTTGAGCTCGCCGTTGCCGCCGGTGGGCGCGCCGGGCTGCTCGGCGCGCCCGCGGCGCTTGCGCCAGAGCCCGGCCGCGAGCTCTTCATCGGCGAGGCCTCGCCGGCCGCGGAGGCGTTCGGGATCCACGCCGGCATGCGGATGGGCGAGGCGCTGGCCCGCTGCCCGCGGCTGACGCTCGTGCCGCCCGATCCGATGGGTGTCGCCGAGGAATGGGAGCGCGCGCTGACCCGGCTGGAGAGCATCGGCGCAGCCGTCGAGTCGCTGCGCCCGGGGGAGGCGTGCTTCGCCGCGGACGGGATGCACCGCCTGCTGGCCGAGGAGCGCGGCGTGATCGAGGCGACACGCAAGGCCATGCCCGGCGCGAAGATCGGCCTCGGGTCCACGCGCTTCTGCGCGATGGTTGCAGCGGCCGGCACGCGTGCCCGGCGTCCGGCACGGATCGGGGGCGTGCGCGACCTTGCGGACCGGCCGGTCGAGCTGTTGCGCCGCCGGGCGGAGGTGGCCGCGCTCGTCGAGCCGCTCGAGCGGCTGGGGATCACGACGCTCGGGGAGCTCGGGGCGCTGCCTCGTGCCGCGGTCTCTGACCGCTTCGGCCGGGTCGGGCTGCTGGCCCATGACCTGGCGCGCGGGCGTGACACGCCGCTGCGCCCGCGCCGGCCGGGCGAGCTGCTGCGCGAATCCCTCGAGCTGCCCGAATCCGGTTCGGGCGAGCAGCTCGGGCGGGCGCTCGGGCTGCTCATCGACCGACTGCTCGCCCGCCGTGAGCGGCGCGGGCGAACGCTGCGCGCGGTGGTGCTGTCGGCGCGGCTCGTCGAGGGCGGGACGTGGCGCGATCGCGTCGTCTTCCGGGAGGCGCTCGCCGACGCCCAGCGAATGCGGCTCGCGCTCGGGGCGCGGCTGGCCCTGCTGCCGGCGCCGGCCGAGGTCCTGCAGCTCACCGTCGAGCGCTTCGGTCCGCCGCATCCCGAGGCGCGGGCGCTGTTCGACGACGGAGCCGCCCGGCGCGAGGCGCGCCTGCACGAAGCCGTGCGCCAGGCGCGGGCGGCCGCCGGTCCGCACGCCGCGCTGCGCGTGCTCGAGATCGACCCGGACTCCCGGGTCCCCGAGCGCCGGGTCGTGCTGACGCCGTTTCAGTCCGGCGAATGACGGCGCCGGGGCCGCGCCGGATCGGCGAGCCGCAGGCGGCGGCGGTGCAGGCCGGCGCGGCGGGCCGGCCCGTCGTCGTGGAGCGCGAGACCGTCGATGCCGTGCGCGAGACCTGGCTCGTGGAGGACCGCTGGTGGACCGAGCAGCCGCTGCGCCGCCGCTACTGGGAGGTCGTGACCTCGAGCGGGCGCAACCTCGTCGTCTTCCACGAGCTCATCGAGCGTCGGTGGTACCGCCAGCGCTGACGCGGCGGGTCGCCTCGCCACACTGTGTCGAGATGAACGAGGACGACGTCGCCGAGCACGCCGGGCTCGCCCATGTCGCGACGGCATCGTTCATCGCCTCGCGCGTGGTTCCCACCGGCGGCTTCGCCGTTGCCCTCGCGGGCGGCGTCGCGATCGCCCGCGTCGGCGAACGCTCCGGTGCCCGCGTCGGCTACGGGGCGAGCCTCGCCGCGATGCTGCAGGCCGTCGCGGTCATGGGACCGCTGCGGATCGGGATCCCGCTCACGCAAGCGCTGTCGGCGCCCCTGCTCGGGCGCCTGCACGCACGCGGAGCGACGCCCGCCGCCTCGTTTGCTGCCTGCGCCGTGATCCGCCTGCTCGACCAGATCGTCGTCACCGCCTTCTACATCTGGATCGTCGCCGGCGGGCTGGATGCCTACGCGACGACGTACGACGCGCTCACCAGCAAGATCCCCGGCCTGCCGAGCGGGACGTCGGCGGCGCTCGTCGCCACGGGGATCGGACTGCTCGTGTGGACCGTGTTCGCGAGCGTGGTGCAGGTGCTCGTGTATCGCTCGGCGCTCGTCGCGTGGCCGCGCGCGGGGGCGGAGTCGGCGGCGCGGGCCACCGCCGGCGCCACAGAAGTGCCGGCCTCTGTAGCGCCACCGGGCCTCGCCGTCGCCGAGCCCGCGCACCGTCGCCGCTATGACCCGCGACTCGTCGCCGCGGCCGCAAGCGTGGCGTTCGTCGTCCTGCTGGTCACGACGGCGTGGGCCGCGCTCGCGGCGGTCGCCGGCTGGCTGGCGGTCGCGTGGGCGACCGCCCGCGGCGACCGCGAGCCGGTCCGCGCGGGGCTCGCGCTCGGGGCGCTGCTGGCGGTCGGGGCGCTCGTCTTCGGGCTCGTGGGCGGCAGCGGTCTCGAGCTCACCCTCCAGCGCACCGCGCGGGTGGTGCTGCTCGTGCTCGTTGCGACGTGGCTGCGCTGCGCCGCCGGCGAGGAGGGCCTGCGGGAGGTCTTCCGGCGCGTGCTGCGCCGGGTCCATGGGGTGGCGCCCATGGCCGAGGCGTCGGCGATCCTCGACCGGCTCGGCGCGACCGGGGCGCTCGCGGCCTCTTCGCGCGCGCTCGTGGAAACGGTCCGTCATGTGCCGCGCCGCCCGCAGCCGCTGGCCGCGGCGGTGCTCGGCTGGATCGCGACCGAGGCGGCGCGCTTCGAGCGCCCGCGCAGCGCCCGCGAGGAACCTTCCGCCGTTTCGTCACGTGCGCGTGTAGTTCCGTAACGCGCCACGCGCCAGCCTGGGCGCATGCCGTCGCGGGATCGCGAGCGTGGCCAGGCCACCGTCGACTACACGTCGCTGCTCGCGGTCGTCGTCGTCGTGCTGGCCGGGGTCGCCACGCTCGTCCCGGGCGCCGGCAACGGCATCGCCAACGCCGTGAGCGCGCAGACGGCGCGCGCTATCTGCATCGTCTCTGGGCGGTCCTGCCCGGTGGACCCGCCGCGCCCGTGCTCGGTCACGATCCGCCGCGAGACGCGCCACTACGGCCTCAACCTCGCGCTGGTCAGGCTCGACAAGCACCGCTTCCTGCTGCGCGAACTGCTGTCGGATGGCACCGTCCGGCTGACCTTGATCAAGCGCTACGGCGCAGGGCTCGAGATCGGGGCGGGCGCGCGCGTGCAGGTCGACGAGGAGGACCTGAACTCCGGCGGGCTGAGGCGCGAGCTCAAGCTCGGCGGGCAGGGCGTGCGCGGCACCGGGAAGGTCTACTACGCACGCAACGCGCGCGAGGCCGACCTGATCCAGCGGGCGCTCGAGGACGGCGATCCGTCGCCGATACACGCGCGGGACACCATCGAGGAGGGCGGGCTGCGCGGGATGGCCACGCTCGCGACCGGGTCGTCCGTGGGTGGCCTTGACTTCGACTGGACGTCGACGCGCCTGCTCGCCGTCCGGCACAACCGGCAGACGGGCGAGAACACGATCTCGCTCAGCCTCGGCGATGGCGGCTCGGCGGTCGCCGCGTCGATCGTCGGCGGCCCGACAGGCGCGCTGGATGGCACCACGACGATCGCGCTGACGCTCGACCGCGATCACAGGCCGACCGAGCTGTCGCTGCTGTCGATGGGCGTGGTCTCCGGCGGCGCCAAGCTCTCCAAGGCGCTCTCGGCCCCGCTCGCGCTCACGGGGCAGGACGACGTGCCGTCCAACATCGTCGGGCGCCGGTGGGAGTTCGCGGCGCGTGTCGCGCTCACCGATCCCGAGGTCGCCGCCGCCTGGAAGCGCTTCCTGCAATCGCCGGCGAGCCTCGCCGCGATCCGCGCGCTCGCCCGGGTCATGCGCGAGCGCGCCTACCTCGACGTGCGCACTTACAGGATGCGAAGCTCGGCGAACGGCACCTCGATCGGGCTGTCGGCCGGCCTGAAGATCGGCGGCGAGACCGATCGCGCGATCGACCGCTTCAACCTCCTCGCGGCATCGAGCCGGCCGCCGGGCGGGCTGTGGGAGCCCCGCCTGGATTGCGTGTGATGCGCACCGGTCGTGGGATATCCAACCGATGGCTAGGGTTTCGGATCATGTCCGATGCTCCGGTTCAGGACTTCGAGAGCTACGTCGTCCACGATGATGACCAGACAGACGCTGGTCGCTCTGCAGTCTGAGTCCGCGGCCGTGACCGCGGACGCGTGCAGGGCATTCGGCTACCCCGCCACGAGGAGCCAGTCGGACGTCCGCGCGACGACGTGCGCGCCGGCCGGCGGCGGCGGCGCAACAAGCCCCACGGCGCTGTGCGCCAGGTAGGTCGCGGCCGCCGCCGTCAGCGGCACGACAGCCGCGTCACCGGCGACGAGGCCGCCGGCCGGCGGCGGGGCCGGTGTGAAGGACTCCGGCCGCCGCTCGGCGCGCACGGCGAGCAGCGGCGTGATGCCCGGATTCCCGGTGTAAACGTGGTTCGCGCTGCGCAGCGTCGACCGCCCGCGAGCGGCCAGCTGCTCGAGACCGCGCGAGAATCGGGTTTCAGCGGCGAGCTGATCATGCACGTCGCCGATCTGGCCCGCGTCGCGCAGCGCGAAGCCGCCGACGACCGCGGCTGCGCCGAGGGCGATCACGATCCCCGCCCACCCGCGCAGTGGGCCGAGTCGCTGCGGCGCGAGGACCAGTCCGATGCCAGCCACGAAGGCGAGCAACGCGACCGCGGGGAACAGATAGCGCTGCTCGAGTGAAGCGCCGGCGGCGCCCGCCGCCGCGAAGGTGAGGATGGCCAGGGCGATGGCCGCGAGCGGCGGGGCGGTCCGGCGGGGCAGCAGCGCAATGCACGCGACGCAGCTGATCGCCACGAGCGCGAGGGGGATCGGCCCGAACCAGTTCCCCAGATCGTGGGCGAGCGCCCGCGGGACCTCGGCGAGACCGGTGCGCCCCCCGGAAGTGCCCACGCTGACGCTTCGCCCGGTCGGCTCGACGGCTCGAAAGCGCGACAGCAGGTCGCCGGTGACGATCCAGTCGCTTGCGAGCCAGAGCGCCGGCCCGGTCGCCGCGAGCGCAAGGAGCCGCGCGAGGGACGCGGCGGTGCGCGACCGCAGCCCTGAGGCGCACCAGATCGCATAGGCCGCGGCGAGAAGCCAGCACTCCGGGCGCAGCAAGCCTGCGATCGCCAGCAGCACGAGGACTGCGGGCCCGCGCCGCGCGGTGCGCGCCTCGAGCACCGCGGCCCAGACGACGAGCGCTGCAGTCGGTGCGTCGACGAACGATTTGAGCCCGTACGCGAGCGTCACCGGACGCGTGATGAGGATCAGCGCGGCCGCGATGCCGGCCGCGCGGCTGCCGACCGCCTCGCCGAGACGGAAGAGGCCGACCGCGAGCGCGCCGAGCGAGACCAGCCCGAGAAGCTCGAAGACGACAAGTGCGCCGCCCGGTCCGAGCGGGCTCGCGATCACACCCAGGAGGTTCATCCCTGGATGCGCGGCGGGCGTAAACGCCGCGAAGTACTGCGGCGTGTCCCCGTGCGCCAGCTCGCGCCCCCAGGCGATCGCATACAGGTCGTCGTAGTTTGGGACGATCCGCCCGAAGACGAGCACCAGCACGCCGGCGACGAGCGCTGCGGCCGCGACGCCCAGCAGGGTGGCGCGGCTCGCACGCATCGGCGAAAACGTATCAGCGCCCAATCAGGTCAGAAGTGATCGCAAAGTCGATCCCGGCCGCGCTGGGTGTCGACTACAAGGTGATCCAATCTTCCTCGAACTGGTGACGGCGCCCGAGAATCTGAGCAGCTCGTCGAGAGGGCCAGCCAGCCGGAATACACGACGGCCCGCCGCCGCCCCGCCGGCGGCGCGGGCCCGGGCCGCCCGCACGCGCACCGTGGCCCTTTCGACGGGTCCGAGCGTGCGCGCTCGACGTGGGCGCTGGCCTCGCCGCTCTGCTTTGCGTTCGCGTCCTTGATCGCCGTTTCTGCGGCGGCGCACGATCGAAGCCAGGGTGCTTCCACCTCGCTGGCGGACATCGGACGCCCGAGCAGTCGATGTCCGCGCTGCGCTCGCCGCCGAGGCAGCCCATGGCCAGCAGGGCGCTCGCGCTACGAGAATCGTTGCGGGCCATCGACGGCGGTTGCCACACAACTTCACTCTTTCACGCGTCGCTGCCCGTCTCCCGAGACCATGAGCCGCAGCCCTGGGTTCAACCCCGACCGGTCGGGTTGAGGACAAGACCTGGTGTTCACCGATGAGACGTTGCGCTTCGCTGATCACCCGCCGCGCCTACGGCTTGGACAGCGCGCGCCGCACTCGCCTCATCCACCTGGCATATGGCCCGACCACACTCACCTCCCACACGAACAAGCATCGCGTGACGTCACCGCGATCATCCCGGAGCGGTGCAGTTGGTGGGTCGCAGCGATTGTGGCCTCCCTGAGCCATCCGTTTGCCGTTTCGTCGAAGTCGTCCGCACCGTCTGCGAACATACGTTCGTATGCCCTACGCAGAACTGCATTGCCATTCCGCCTACTCATTCCTGGATGGATCCTCACAGCCCGAGGAGCTCGTGGCCGCGGCCGTGCAGCGCGGGCACGAGGCGCTCGCGCTCACCGATCACGACTCGCTGTCGGGCTCGATGGAGTTCGCGCAGGCGGCGAAGTCGCTCGGGCTGCGGGCGATCCACGGGGCGGAGGTGTCGCTCGACGATGGTCGCCACGTGACGCTGCTCGTCCGCGACGCGACGGGCTGGCGCAACCTCTGCCACCTGCTGACGCACGCGCACGCGCACACTCGCGACGGGCCGCAGCGCGATCGCACGGAGCCGGCGGTGTCGCTCGAGACGGTGCTGGAGCACCACGCAGGCCTCGTCTGCCTGAGCGGCTGCGCGACGCGGGGCGTGCGCGACGAGCCGACGATGCGCCGCCTGCTCGGCGCCTTCGGGCGCGACGCCTTCCGCGTCGAGCTGCAGCGCCCGCTTGCGCGCCACGACCGCGCGCTGAATCGCGGGTTGGCGGGGCTCGCGGAGCGGCTGGGCGTGCCGACGGTCGCCACGGGCAACGTGCACGCCCACACGCGCGAGCGCGCCTACCTGCAGGACGCCTTCGTCGCGATCCGCGAACACACGACGCTCGATGCATCCGAGCCGCTGCGGCGCGGCAACCATGCGCATGTCCTCTCGGCGCCGCAGGCGATGGCCGCGCGCTTTGCCGATCATCCCGAGGCGGTCGCCGAGAGCGTGCGGCTGGGGCAGACGCTGTGCTTCGACCTCTGCTGCGACCTCGGCTACCGCTATCCCGGTGCCGAGGACGAGGACGCCACCCGGACGCTCGCGGAGGTCTGCCACGCGCACTTCGGGGAGCGCTACCCGGCCGGCGGCAGCCTGCACGCCGAGGCGGCGGGCCGCCTGGAGGAGGAGCTGCGCGTCATCGACGAGCTCGGGCTGTCGGGCTTCTTCCTGCTGCACCGCGACATGCTCGAGCTCGCGCGCGAGGTCGCCGTCGAGGTGCGCGGGGGAGACACCGTGCGCGCGCTGTTACCGCCCGGACGGGGGCGCGGCTCGAGCGTCTCCTCGATCGTCTGCTACCTCACCGGCCTCAGCCACGTCGACCCGATCGCGAACAAGCTGCTGCTCGGGCGCTTCCTCAACGAGGAGCTGACGGCGCTGCCGGACATCGATCTCGACTTCCCGCGCGACGTGCGTGAGAAGCTCATCCCGCGTATCCACGAGCGCTACGGGCGCGAGCGCTCGGCGCTCGTGGCAGCGTTTCCGACCTACCGGGCGAAGGGCGCGATCCGCGAGATCGGCAAGGCGCTCGGCCTGCCGCCCGGGGAGATCGAGCGCGTCGCACGCGGCAGCGAGGGCTGGTCCTCGCGCGACGTCGATCGCGACATCGAGACGTCGCTCGGGCCGGGCCGCGGGGCGTCCGGCCGGTGGGGCTGGCTCGTGCGGCTCGCGGAGGAGGCCTACGGCCTGCCGCGCCATCTCTCCCAGCACTCGGGCGGGATGATCGTCGCGACGCGGCCGCTCGTGGACTGCGTCCCGCTCGTGCCGGCGGCGATGGAGGGCCGCCAGCTCGCCCAGTGGGACAAGGACTCGTGCGCGGATGCGGGCTTCCTCAAGATCGACCTGCTCGGGCTGGGGATGCTGAGCGCCGTCGAGCGCTGCGTCGAGCACATCGCTGCGCACCGGGGCGAGCGGATCGACCTGTCACGGATCCCCTACGACGACCCGGCGACGTACGAGTGCATCCAGACGGCGGACACGACCGGGGTGTTCCAGATCGAGTCGCGGGCGCAGATGGGGTCGCTGCGGCGCACGCGGCCGGAGAACCTCGACGACATCACCGTCCAGGTCGCGATCGTGCGCCCGGGGCCGATCGTCGGCGGGGCGGTCAACCCCTACATCGAGCGCCGCCAGCGGCTGCGCGTGGATCCGGACTACGAGGTGCCCTACCCGCATCCGTCGCTCGAGCCGCCGCTGCGCGACACGCTCGGGACGATCATCTTCCAGGACCAGGTGCTCGAGGTCGCGCAGGCGTTCGCGGGCTTCAGCGTCGGCGAGGCCGAGGGGCTGCGCCGGGCGATGAGCCGCAAGCGCTCGGCCGAGGCGATCGAGGCCCATCACCGCAGCTTCGTCGAGGGCGCGATGGCCAAGCATCCCGACGTGACCGTGGAGCTCGCCGAGCGCGTCTTCACGATGGTCTCGGGCTTCTCGGGGTTCGGCTTCCCCAAGGCGCATGGCGCCGCCTTCGGGCTGCTCGCCTACCAGTCGACGTGGCTGCGGGTCCACTACGGGCCGGAGTTCTTATGCTCGCTGCTCGACGAGCAGCCGATGGGCTTCTATCCGCCCGACGCGCTCGTCCACGAGGCGCAGCGGCGGGGGATCGAGATCCACGCGCCGGACGTCAACCGCAGCGAGGTTGGCTGCACGGTGACGAACTCGCCGACTGGGCGGGAGGGAGGGGTGCGGATCGGCCTCGGCTACGTGCTCGGGGTGCGCGCCGAGGAGGTCGCCGCGCTCGTCGCCGCGCGCGAAGAGGGTGGGCTGTTTCGGTCGCTGGAGGACCTCGCCTCGCGCGCGGGCGCGGGCCGGGCGGCGCTCGAGCGCCTCGCGTGGTCGGGGGCGTGCGACGAGCTCGCCGGCGGCGACCGGCGCATCGCGTTGTGGCGGCTCGGCGTCACGGCGCCGGCGCACCGGGTGGGGGAGGGAACGCAGCTCGCGCTCGCGCTCGAGCTCCCGGCTGCGCCCGAGCTCAAATCGCTGTCGGCCTGGGAGTCGATGATCGCCGACTACGAGACGACCGGGCTGACCGCGGCCACGCATCCGCTCGGGCTGCTGCGCGAGCGGCTGGATGCCGACGGGGCGGTGCACATCTCAGCGCTTGAGCGCATGGACCACGAGGCGCCGGTCCGCATCGGTGGCCTCGTCGTCGCCCGCCAGCGCCCGGGAACGGCGAAGGGGGTCACGTTCCTGCTGCTCGAGGACGAGCACGGGACGGTGAACATCGTCGTTCCGCCGAACATCTACGACCGCGACCGGCTCACCGTCCGCACCGAGCCGCTCGTGGTCGTCGAGGGCCGCCTGGAGCGCCACGCCGCGGCGGGCGGAGCGATCAACATCGTGGCGCGGAAGGTGATGCGGCTCGACGTCCCCGATCGCGTGGCCGCGGAGGTCAAGGACTTCTCGATCCTCGATGCGCTCGAGCTCGCGCGCCAGGTCGAGCTCGCCGAACACGCCGAGGAGGCGCCCGCCGCGGTCCTCGCGACCGGCACCGACGACTTCCGCGCCGTCGCCCCGCCAGTCATGAGCTTCGCGCGACGTGGTCGATGACCGTCGCGGACGCGGCACCGCCACCGGTTCCCCGTACCACCAGTACGAAGAACCGATGTCGTCACCGCGCCGCTCGGTCCTCGACCACGTCCCGGCGCGTGATGCGAGTCGCTACGCGAGGAGTCCTCGCGGTCAAGTAGATTGCGCGCCGCATGGGAGCCATCCTCTTCGCCTCGTTCTTCGTCGCTCTCGGGCTCGGTGTGGTCCTCGTCGCCATGCGCGGCGGGCCGCGCGGTGTGCGCGACACGCTCGAGGCGGGGCGGCGCAAGCCGCTGCACGCGGCCGAGTTCCTCGTCGCCGGCGCGATCGCGCTCTTCGGGATCGTCGTGCCGATCGTCGTGCTCACGAGCGACCAGGCCTCGGCGGGGCCGAGCGGCTCGACCCTCACCGCGACGGAGAAGAAGGGTCGCGACCTGTTCACGTCGCAGCGCTGCGCGCAGTGCCACACGCTCAAGGACGCCGGAGCGGTGGGGCGCGTCGGGCCGGACCTCGACCAGCTGCGGCCCAAGGCCGCCCTGACGCTCGACGCGATCAAGAATGGCCGCGCGCGCGGGCAGGGCCAGATGCCGGCCCAGCTGCTCGAGGGCGCGGACGCGAAGGCCGTCGCGCAGTACATCGAGAAGGTCGCCGGGCACTGATCGCCCGGCGTTGCTGGGCGCCTAACCCCGCAACGTGCGCAATTCCGTCCGCAGGTTCCATAACACTGCGTGTATGCAGGGAAATCCATCGCTGCTACGATGGCGCCGCCAGACGCCGAGTCTCCGTGTCACGGCACGGGGAGCGGGGGAACCAGATGTAGGGGCGAATCGTCCGTTTGGACGTAGCGCAGCTCTTTCAGCGCGAGCCCGTCAGCTAACCCCGTAGGCCTCAACAGAAAGAGGACGAGGACCCATGGCACACGGGGAAGCCAACGCTTGGTGGGCAGACGTACAGCACCTTCGCAGTGACTACGAGCGGACCGACGAGGCGCGCCGCCGCGCCGACGAGGCCGACGCGATCGCCCCCCCCGCCCGCCGCACCGTCGAGATTCGTGGGCGCACCGTGCCGGCTCCCCCGATCCCGCGCGCGGTCGAGTTCGATCACGCCCTGGATCTCTCGCGCCGGCGTCCCGCGCGACTGCCGGTGGAGCGCTTCGGCGCCCGCCCGGATCGCATGGCGCTGTGGGCGTTGCTGATGGGCGTGGTGCTCATCCTCGTGGCCGTCACGACCGCCGATGCGGCGACGGTCAGCCACGTCGCCGGTCACTGATTCTTCCCCGCGCCGCAGGTCCGGCGCTCTATGAGTTGGGCCGCCGGTGAACTCGGGCTTGGTCCTGTGCGTAGAACGACATATATGCACTTGTGAGTGGACGCTCAGAGCCGTAGACTTACTCGTCGTAAGCTACGAGCCCGAAGTAAAGCACTGGCAAGGACGCTCTCCACCGCCCCATAGAAGGCCCTTCCATGAAGACACCGATGAGCAGGTTCCAGATCCACGACGACCTGACCGCGCCCGAGGGCTCCGTGCCCGTACTGCGCGGAGCCCTTGCGACCGGCGGCCAGCTGCCGAATTTCCTCGGCGTCCTCGCCGGCTCGCCCGCCGCGCTGCGCGCGTATGCGCGCTTCCGCTCGGAGCTGCGCCGCGGGGCGCTGGACGTACAGACGCTCGAGCGCATCGCGCTCGCGGTCGCCGAGCACCACGGCTCGCAGCCGGGCCTCGCGATGCACGCCCGCACGGCGCGCCAGGCGGGACTCCCGCTGGATGAGGTCGCGCTCGCGCGCGGGTTCGACTCCAAGGACGAGCGCATGGCCGCGCTCATGCGCTACCTGAAGGCGGTCGTCGATTCGCCCGGTAGCCCCCCGATGCACCTCCACGAAGAGGCGCGCGAGGCGGGCTGGTCGGATGAGCAGATCCTCGAGGCGATCGCGTTCGTGGCGCTCGAGCGATTCACCGCGATGCTGAACGTCGCCGGCGAGGTGCCCGTCGACGGATCCGTCGAGGACACGCGAGCCCTGCACGCCGCTTAAACTCGGCGTCATGGATCTCGCGGAGGAAGGTCCCGTGCCGGTACCACCCGTGGGCGGTCCGGCGACGCGGACCGCTGGGAACGCAATGCAGCACAGCCGGCCGTGCTGCTGTCCGCTCTACCACGAGGCGATCGAGTTGATCGGGCGCCGCTGGACCGGCGCGATCGTCGGCGTCCTCATCGTCGAGCAACGCGGTCTTCGCTTCGGCGAGCTCGCGGCGGCCGTCCCCGAGCTGTCGGATCGGCTGCTGTCCGAGCGCATGAAGGAGCTCGAGGCACGCGGCCTCGTGCAGCGCACGGTGCGCGCCGGCCGACCGGTGCGCGTCGAGTACGCGCTCACCGAGATGGGCCGCGAGCTCGCGCCGGCGGTTCAGGAGCTGCGCAGCTGGGCGCGGCGCTGGCTGGCCGGGTAGCGGCCCGCAGCCTTATCCCTGCGTACAACCGGCTCGGGGCGGTCGCGCGTTAGGCTCCCGCAATGCCCGACGCCCGTCCGCAGACCCCCGACGACATCAAGGCGTTTGTCGCCGATCACGACATCCGCTTCATCCGCCTCTGGTTCACCGACATCCTCGGTCAGCTGAAGTCCTTCTCGATCAACGAGGAGGAGCTCGACTCCGCGTTCGAGGGCGGGATGGGCTTCGACGGCTCCTCGATCACGGGCTTCAACGCGATCGAGGAATCGGACATGCTCGCAATGCCCGACCCGACGACGTTCGCCGTCCTGCCGTGGCGACCGGAGGAGCAGGGGGTCGGGCGCCTGTTCTGCGACGTGCTCACCCCCGAGCGCACGCCCTACGAGGGCGATCCGCGCCACGTCCTGCGCCGCGCGCTCACCCGCGCGACCGAGATGGGCTTTGACACGTTCAACGTGGGGCCCGAGCTCGAGTACTACCTCTTCCGCGACTCCAAGGGCACCGAGGTGCTCGACAACGGCGGGTACTTCGACCTGACCACGCTGGATGCCGGCTCCGACGTGCGCCGCGAGACCGTGCTCGCGCTCGAACAGCTCGGCATCCACGTCGAGTACACACACCACGAGGTCGGTCCGAGCCAGCACGAGATCGACATGCGCTACGCCGACGGGCTGAAGATGGCCGACGACTGCATGACCTACCGCATCACGGTCAAGGAATACGCGCTGAAGTACGGCTGGCACGCGACGTTCATGCCCAAGCCGCTGTTCGGCGAGAACGGCTCGGGCATGCACACGCACATGAGCCTGTTCAAGGACGGAAAGAACGCGTTCTTCGACGAGGACGACCCGTACTTCCTGTCTGACGTCGGCAAGGCCTTCATCGCCGGCCAGCTCAAGCACGCGCGCGAGCTCTCCTCGGTCTTCGCGCAGTGGGTGAACTCGTACAAGCGCCTCGTGCCGGGCTTCGAGGCGCCCGTCTACGTCGCCTGGAGCCGGCGCAACCGCTCCGCGCTCGTCCGCGTGCCGCTCTACCAC
>JAWVGM010000048.1:0-20436 GCA_033855075.1 Solirubrobacteraceae bacterium
ACGCCGGCGGCCGCGAGCGGGCGGCCCGGATCGCGCGCGACGACGCGGTGGCGAGCGCCGTCCAGCGCGCGGTGGGCGCAGTCGGAAACCTGCAGCGATGAAGGATGCGGGAGCGAGGCGGCGGTAGGTGAGCACGGTCTGAGCCGCGAACCTGTAGTTGAGCCGCCTATATCGGCACAACAACAGGTTCGTCGCTGAGGTTGCGATCTCACCGCCCTGCCACGGCACCCCGCACCCTCATCCTTGATCGCTGCAGTTTCGGGGACCGACACCGCCCGGCGCGCGGACGCCTAACCGAGCCCATACAGCGCGCCGTACTTCGCGCGCAGGTGCTCGAGCAGCGGCGCAGGGTCGAGCGGGCCGCCGACGGCCTGCTCGATGAGCTCGGGCGGGGTGAGGCGCCGGCCGTGACGATGCACCTTGTCGACGAGCCAGGCGCGCAGGTTGCCGTAGACCCCGGCCTCGAGGTCCTCGTCGAGCGCGGGAAGATCAGCGCGCGCGGCGCGCCAGAGCTGCGCGGCGAAGACGTTGCCGATCGCGTAGGTGGGGAAGTAGCCGATGATCCCCTCCGACCAGTGGATGTCCTGCAGGACGCCCGGGAGATCGTCGGGCACGGCGACCCCGAGCATCTGCTTCATCTTCGCCGCCCACGCGGCGGGCAGGTCGGCGACCTCGAGCGTCCCGTCGATGAGATCGAGCTCGAGTTCGAAGCGCAGGATCACGTGAAGTGAGTACGTGACCTCGTCGGCGTCGACGCGGATGAGCGTCGGCTTGACGACGTTGATCGTCCGCAGGAACTCCTCCAGTTCGACATCGCGCAGCGTGAGTGGGAAGCGCTCGCGCATCCGCGGCAGCCAATGGCGCCAGAACGGCGCGCTGCGCCCGACCATGTTCTCCCACAGGCGACTCTGCGACTCGTGGATGCCGAGCGACACGCCGTGGTCGAGCGTCGTGCGCGCGAGCGCCGGGTCGATGCCGTGCTCGTACAGGCCATGTCCCACCTCGTGCATGAGCGCGAAGAGCCCCATGAGGTTGCGCTCGCTGAAGCGCGAGGTCACCCGCACGTCCGTGCGCGACGGTGCGGATGCGAACGGGTGCACCGCGTCGTCGATGCGCCACGAGCTCGGATCGAAGCCCATCGCCCCGACCATCTCGAGGCCGATGTCGCGCTGCGCGGCGATCGTCCAGTCGCCGGTCAGCGTCGTCGGGTCGGGCTTGGTGGCGATCTCGGAGATGAGCGGCACGAGCCCCTCGCGCAGACGCACGAACAGCGCGGAGACCTGCGCCGCGGTCGTGCCCGGCTCGAAGCGGTCCAGCAGCGCGTCGTAGGGGTGCTCGGACTCGGGGAAGCACGCGGCGTACTGGCGCGCGAGGTCGAAGTTGCGCTTCAGCGCGGGCTCGAACACGGCGAAGTCGTTGGCCTTGCGCGCCTTCAGCCAGGCGTCGAGGCCCTCGGCGCCGGCGCGCGTCATCTCGACGGCGAGGTCGGCCGGGACGCGGGTCGCGCGGTCACGGTCCCGGCGCACGACGCGCACGATGTCGGCGTCGTCGGGACCGGCGCCGTCGAGCAGCACGCCGAGCTCTGGGGCGACGAGCCGGTCGTGGGCGAGGCGCTCGACCGTTCCCATGGCCTCGCCGCGCGCGGGTGCGCCGAGCGGGGGCATCATCACCTGCTGGTCCCACGAGAGCACCTGGCCGACGTGCCCGAGGTCGGCCAGCTCGCCGAGACGCTCGCGCAGCTCAGCCGATGGCATGCTCGATCGCTCCGAGCGTCTCGATCTCGATGCGCACGACGTCGTCGGCCTGCAGGAACTGCCGCGGGTCCATCGACATGCCCACGCCGCTCGGGGTGCCGGTGAGGATGATGTCCCCTGGCGCGAGCGTGCACGTTTCGGCGATGAAGTCGACGATCTCCTGCGGGCCGAAGATGAGGTCGTTCGTCGAGCCATCTTGGCGCAGCTCGCCGTTGACGTGCGTGGTCAGGCGCAGGTTCTCGGGATCGTCGATCTCGTCGGCGGTGGTGATCCAAGGCCCCCACGGGCAGAAGCCGTCTGCGCCCTTCGCGCGCGTCCATTGCGGCTCGCGGCGCTGCAGGTCGCGGGCGCTGACATCGTCGGCGACGGCGTAGCCGGCGATCGTGTTGTCCGCGCCCATGACGACGACGAGCTCGCCCTCGTAGTCCAGCCGCTTGACGACCGCGGGGCATTTCACGGTGCCGTTCGGCGGGGCGCTCGAGCTCGGCAGCTTCATGAACACGATCGGGAACTCCGGCTGCTCCTTGCCCTGCTCGGCGGCGTGCGCGGCGTAGTTCAGGCCGATGCCGAAGATCGCGCGCGGCTGCGGCACCGGCGCGAGGAACGTGACCTCGTCGATGGACCACGCATCGCCGAGCGCCTGGTCCCAGTCGGCCGTGCGCAGGCGGTCGAGCACGGTCTCGCGCTTCATCACGAACGACACGACCTCGTCGTCGTGGACCTGGCCCGCGCGCGGGGTCGTCGAGTCCGGGGGAAGGAAGGTGGCGAGGCGCATGGCCCGCGG
This sequence comes from Solirubrobacteraceae bacterium, assembly GCA_033855075.1. Classification (GTDB taxonomy): domain Bacteria; phylum Actinomycetota; class Thermoleophilia; order Solirubrobacterales; family Solirubrobacteraceae; genus CADCVQ01. The sequence goes on from JAWVGM010000048.1 coordinate 2,539, forward strand.
AGATTAGGGGGCGGCGCAACCCGGGGCGCGGAGGGCGTCAGGCCAGCAGCAGATGCACGTCTCCAAACTCGTGCCACAGATACCCCGCGCGCGCCGCCTCGACGTACGACGCCTCGACCAGCTGCGTGCCGCCGATCGCCTCGAGCATGAGCAGGTGCGACGCGTCGGGCTCGTGCCAGCCCGTCAGCAGGCCGTCGACTGCGCGGACGCCGCTTGCGGGCGTGACGACGTGACGGGTCCAGCCCGAGGCGGATCCGCGTGCGGCGCTTTCCAGCGCGCGCACCACGGTCGTCCCGACGGCCACGACCCGCCCGCCGCCGGCGCGCGTCGCCGCGACCAGGCGCGCGGTCGCGGGCGGCACGTCGAAGCGCTCCGGGTAGGGCGCCTCGCCGGCCTCGAGCGAAGAGACGCCGGTGTGCAGCGAGACCGGCGCGACGGCGACGCCGGCGGTCACGAGATCGGTCACGAGCTGCGCCGTGAACGGCCGACCGGCGCTGGGCATCTCCGCGCTGCCGGGCTCGTGCGCGAAGATCGTCTGGTAGTCGGTCAGCGGGTAGGCGTCTTCCACGTAGCCGTAGCGGATCGGCGCCCCGTGGCGATCCAGGTAGGCCGGGAGCGGCTCCTCGCCGGTGTGCAGCGCAGCGAGCCACAGCCGCGCGCCGCTGAGGTATGGCGCGAGCAGCGTGGCGCTCCCGCCGCCGGGTAGCGACAGCGTCTCGCCACAGCTTGCGTCGGCGAAGCGCTCGCCGCCGCGGCGCAACTCGACCGTCCAGCGGCCGGGGTCGCCGCCGGGATCGGGCGTGGAGAGGTGCAGCCGCAGCGGTGAGCCGTCGGGGCGGCGCGCCTCAAGCGCGGCGGGCAACGTCGCCGACGTGTTGACGACGAGCAGGTCGCCGGTGCATAGGTGCGCGGGCAGGTCGCGCGCCCGCGCGTGGACGAGGTCCCGCGCGCCGCGCGCCGCGACGAGCATCCGCACCTCGTCGCGCGCCAGGCCGCGCGCCTCGGGAGGCTCGTGCGCCTCGCGGCGCGGCAGCGGGGCGCGCGCGGGGGCGAGCGCCGCGCTCACACCCCGACTCCGACGAGCTCGGCGGCGCGGTAGCGCCCGCTGGGCACGTCGCCCTGGATGAGCGCGAGCAGCCCGGGCACGCTGTCCTCGGGCGGCGGGCGGTCGGACACGTCCTCGCCCGGGAATGCCTCCTGCTGCATGCGGGTGTTCATGTCGCCGGGATCGACCGCGTACACGCGCAGGTCGGGCCGCTCGGCGGCGAGCACGCCGCTGAGCTGCTCGAGCGCGGCCTTCGAGGCGCCGTAGCCGCCCCAGCCCTCGTAGGACTCGACGGCGGCGTCAGAGGTGACGTTCACGATCCGCCCGCCGGCGGGCATGCGCGGCAGCGCGAGCTGCGCGAGCCCGAGCGGGGCGATGGTGTTGACGGCGAACGCGCGCTCGAGCTCGTCGAGCGGGTAGTCGCCGAGCGCGGGCCGCGGCGTCGCGCCGAGCGTGCTGGCGTTGTTGACGAGGACGTCGATGCGCTCGCCGGCGGCCTCGACGAGCACGCCGCGGTGCCAGGGGTCGGCGACGTCGCCCGGCACCGCGACCACGTCGGTCAGCTCGGCGAGCTCCGCGCGGGCGAGGTCGAGCTCGGTGAAGCGGCGCGCGTCGATGACGAGCCGGTAGCCCTGCCGGGCGAGGGTGCGCGCGAGCGCGAGTCCGAGGCCGCGCGACGCGCCGGTGATGAGCGCGGTCCGCGCGAAAAGCGTGTCTGTGGTGTCCATTGCCCCGACGCTAAGCGCGCCGGCGATCAGGCACCATCGGCAATTGGTCCTAGGACCCGGGCAGCGAGGGGGCCGCGACGAGGACCGCGTCGAGCAGCCCCGGGAAACGCGCATCGAGGTCGTCGCGCCGCAGCGTGTTGCGCCGGGCGGTGCCGTCCTGGCGCTGGTGGATGACACCCGCCTGGCGCAGCACCTTGAAGTGGTGCGTGCACGTCGACTTCGTCACCGGGAGGGCGAAGCTCACGCAGCTCGGCGCGATGTCGTGTCCCTCGTCGAGCGCCGAAACGATCTGCAGGCGAACGGGATCGCTGAGCGCGTGCAGCACGGCGCCGATCTCGATGTCCTGGCGCTCTGGGTGCTCGAGCGGCTTCTGGGCGGTGGCGGGCATGGGTCTCCGAAACCTTTGTACGACGATCATCGTACTTCTGATACGGTACGACGATCATCGTACAAGACGCGACAACCCAGGGGGCGTTCGCATGACCGATAGCACCGCTCGCACAACCGACCAACGCTGGCTCGCGCTCGTCGTGCTGTGCGTGGGAATGCTCATGATCATTCTCGACTCGACGATCGTGAACGTCGCGCTGCCGTCGATCCAGGACGACCTCGGCTTCTCCCAGAGCAGCCTGGCGTGGGTCGTCAACGCCTACCTCATCGCCTTCGGTGGACTGCTGTTGCTCGCCGGTCGCATCGGCGATCTGACCGGCAGCCGGCGCGTGTTCCTCATCGGCCTCGCCGTCTTTACCGGCGCCTCGCTCGTCTGCGGCCTGGCCCAGAGCCAGGAGGTGCTCATCGGCGCGCGCTTCATCCAGGGGATCGGCGGCGCGCTGACCTCCGCGGTCATCCTCGGGATGATCGTGACCATGTTCCCCGAGCCCGCCGAGCAGGCCAAGGCGATCGGGATCTACGCGTTCGTCGCCTCGGCCGGAGCCTCGATCGGGCTGCTCGCCGGCGGCGTGCTCACCCAGGCCATCAACTGGCACTGGATCTTCTTCGTCAACCTGCCGATCGGTGTCGCGACCGCCGTGTTCGCGCTACGCCTCGTGCAGGACGGCAAGGGGATCGGCCTCGCGCAGGGCAAGGATGTGCCGGGCGCTCTGCTCGTGACCGGCGCGCTCATGCTCGGCGTCTACACGATCCTCGAGGCCGGCGACCAGGGCTGGGGTTCATTGCACACGCTCGGCCTCGGTGCCGTGTCGCTGGCGCTGATGGGCGCGTTCGTCCGCCGCGAGGCGACGACGGCCCACCCGCTCATGCCGCTACGGATGTTCCGCTCGCGCAACGTGTCCGGCGCCAACGCCGTCCAGATGCTGATGGTGGCCGGGATCTTCGGGATGTTCTTCCTGGGCGTCCTGTACATGCAGCGCCTGCTCGGCTACGACGCCATCGAGACGGGGCTCGCCTTCCTGCCCGTCGCGGTGATCATCGGCGCGCTGTCGCTCGGCGTCTCGGCGAAGCTCACGCTGCGCTTCGGGGCCAAGGCGACGCTGGTGCCCGGGCTGCTGCTCGTCGCGGCCGGCCTGGCGCTCTTCACGCAGGCGCCGCTGGGCGCGGACTACCTCACGCAGGTGTTCCCCGTCGTCGTCTTGATCGGCTCGGGCGCGGGGCTCGTCTTCCCCGCCGTGACGACGCTCGCGATGTCGGGCGCGACCGCGAACGATGCCGGCCTGGCCGGCGGCCTGCTCAACACGTCGCTGCAGGTCGGCGGCGCGCTCGGGCTCGCCGTCCTCGCGTCGCTGTCGACGACGCGCACGAACAGCCTGCTCGCGGGCGGCGACGCACCGAACGACGCGCTCCTCGGCGGCTACCACTTCGCGTTCGCGATCTCCGCGGGGCTCGTGGTGGCAGCGATCGCGGTGTCGTTCGCGCTGCTGCGCAGCGAGCGCGAGGCTGCGGTCGAGACCGAGCAGGAGTACGCCGTGCTCGAAGCGGCGTAACGGGAACAACAGCAGCGACGAAGGATGAGGGGGCGGGCCGCGCCGGCCGCCGCCGAAAGATGAATGGGGATTCCGGTCCCCCCTAGGGCATCAGATCCCCACTCACCTCCCGCGCACCGGGTAGCGGCCCGTTCCCTCGTTCCTTCAACGTCACGAACCTTCACCGGCCAGCCCCTCCCGCACCGCGTACAGCGCCGCCTGCGTCCGGTCCGACAGGCCGAGCTTGCCGAGGATGTTGCCCACGTGGGTCTTCACGGTCTTCTCGGCCACGCCGAGCTCATATGCGATCGCCTTGTTCGCGCGGCCGCGGGCGATCAGGACGAGCACCTCGCGCTCCCGGGCCGTGAGCGAAGCCGCTCGGTCGTCGCGCCCGCCGTCTGAGAGCTCGCGCAGGACGCGCGCGGCGACGGTGGGGTGAAGCTGGGACTCGCCGCCGTCGACGGTCCGGATCGCGCGGACGAGCTCGGCGGGCGCGACGTCCTTGAGCAGGTAGCCCGCGGCGCCCGCGCGTACGGCGGGGAGCATCTTGTCGTCGTCGAGAAAGCTCGTCAGCACGAGCACGCGGGCGGCGGGTACGCGCTGGCGCAAGCGCTCGATCGCCGCGACGCCGCCGAGCTTTGGCATGACGAGGTCCATGAGCACGACGTCGGGCTCGAGCTGCGCGGCGGCGTCGACCGCCGCCTCGCCGTCGGCCGCCTCGCCGACGACCTCGATGTCCGCCTGAAGCTCGAGGAACGTCCGCAGGCCCTGGCGCACGACCGCGTGATCGTCGGCGATGAGGACGCGGATCACGCGGGCACCCGCAGGCGGATCGTCGTGCCCGCGCCGCGGCGGGACTCGATCGCCAGCGCGCCGCCCGCCGCCCGCGCGCGCTCGGCCATCGTCGTCAGCCCGAGCCGCCGCGAGCGGACCTCGGGTGCGTCGGCGTCAAAGCCCGTGCCGTCGTCGGACACGGTCAGCGAAAGGCCATCCGCTTCGCAGCTCAGCACGACCGAGATGTGCTCGGCGTCCGAGTGGCGCAGCGCGTTGTGCAGTGCCTCCTGAGTGATCCGGAATGCCTCGACCTCCACGTGCTCGGCGACCGCTGCCTCGCCGTCCAGATCCAGCGAGATCTCGCGCCGGTACGCCCGGCGCAGCACGTCGACGTGCTTGGCCAGCGCGCCGGCGAGCCCCTCCGCCTCGAGCGCGGGCGGGCGCAGATGGACGATCACCGAGCGCAGCTCCTCCATCGCCTCACGGGCGAGCTCGCGCACGCGCTCGAGCTGCTCGCCCGCCCCGGCGACGTCCTCGTCGAGCAGCGCCGCGCTCGTCTCGGCCGCGAGCACGACCGCGAAGAGCTTCTGCGTGACCGCGTCGTGCAGCTCGCGGGCCAGCCGGTTTCGCTCCTCGACGATGTTGAGCTCGCGGCTGCGCTCGTGCAGCCGGGCGTTCTGGATCGCGAGCCCCGCGTGCGCGGCGAACGTCTCGATGAGCGCCTGGTCGGCGTCGGAGAACGCGTCGCCGTTCTCCTTGTCGGTGAGGTAGAACGCGCCGACGATCGCGCCACGCGAGACGATGGGCACGCCGAGAAACGAGCCCATCGACGGATGCGTCTGCGGCCACCAGCCGCGAAAGCGCGGGTCCTGACGGACGTCGGACGTGCGGTACGGGTGCTCGGATTCGAGCATCGCGCCGAGCAGCCCGTGCTGGCGCGGCAGATCGCCGAGCGAGGCGATGAGCTCGTCGCTCATCCCCGCGGTGATGAACCGCCCGAAGCCGCCGTCGCCGTCGGGCACGCCGATCGCGGCGTAGCGCGCACCGGCGAGTTCCCGCGCGGCGTCGACGAGCTTCTTGAGCACGGGCCCGACCGCGTGCTCGGCGGTGATCGCCAGCACGGCGTCGCTGAGCGCGTCGGTGGCCCGGATGGAGGCCATCGGCTGACGGTAGCGTGTCGCTCATGCCCGCCGACGCCGTCGTCTGCCTCGTCACGACCCCGCCCGATCGGGCCGGCCCGATCGCGGAGGCGATCGTCGGCTCAGAGCTCGTCGCGTGCGTGAACATCGTGCCGCTCGTGCACTCGGTGTACCGCTGGGAGGGGAAGGTCGAGCGCGACGACGAGGCGCTGCTCGTCATCAAGACGACGCGCGACGCCGTCGGCGCGCTGACCGACGCCGTGCGAGCGGTGCACCCGTACGAGAACTTCGAGCTCGTCGCCCTCGATGTCGCAGCCGGCGCCCCGGCGTACCTCGACTGGATCGCCGACTCCGTCAAACCCCGCGGCTGAGTATCCTCCGCCGCCCATGAGCGCCCTCATCGCCAGCGCGCAGAGCGACACGATCGGCATCATCTTCAGCTGGGTGGTCCTGCTTCCGGGCCTCGCGACCGCCCTCATCATCGTCGCGATGGTCGCCGCCAAGGGCGAGAAGGCCCAGGACGAGAGGCTCATGGGCCGCTGGGGCCGCCGCCCCAAGCGGTCAGACGATTAGACCGGTCCCGGCGCTCCGGGCTGGCTATCGTGCCTCGGCGATGAGGCTCGCCGATGCCTTTCGCGATCGCATCGCCCGTCCTGAGGTGTCTGACCCGGACTTCGTCCTGCGCTGCCCCTGTGGCACGCGCCCGCCCGACGCAGACGCGGACGAGGTCCTGATCCCGGCGAGGCCGAACGTCTTCATCCAGTACCGCTACCTGTAGATGCCCTCCCGCTGGCGCCCCGGGCCGGCCCGGTTCGCGCGCCTCCTGCTGGGCCTCGCGATCTTCGGCGCGGGCGAGGCGCTGCTCGTGGCCTCCGACCTGGGCAACTCGCCCTGGACGGTCCTCGCCGAGGGTCTCGGCGACAAGACCGCCATCGGCGTCGGCGCCGCGACGGTCGTGCTGAGCCTCGTCGTCCTGCTGTCGTGGATCCCGCTGCGCCAGGGGCTCGGGCTCGGCACGATCCTCAACGCGCTCCTTGTCGGCGTCGCCCTCGGGCTCGTGCTCGAGTTCATCTCGACCCCCGATGCGCTGCTGGCCCGCTACGCCCTCGTCGCCGCCGGCATCGCGCTCGTCGGGTTGGGCAGCGGGTTGTACCTCGGAACCCAGCTCGGCCCAGGCCCGCGCGACGGGCTCATGCTCGGGATTCATCGCCGTACCGGCGTATCGGTGCGCCTCGCGCGAACGGCGATCGAGGTCACGGTCGTCGTCGCCGGCGCGCTGCTCGGCGGGACCGCCGGCATCGGCACCCTGGCGTTCGCGCTCCTCATCGGGCCCGCGGTGCAGGCGGCGCTCATCGTGCTTCGCAGCGCTCCGGCGGCCGAGCTCTGAGCGTGGCACCCTACGGTCTATGCGCAAGCTTCAGAGTCAGGGCGTTCACCACATCACGATCGTCGGCGCCGATCGGCAGACCTCGATCGACTTCTGGGAAGGGCTGCTCGGGATGCCGTTCGTGTTCGAGCAGCCCAACCTCGACAACGAGGCCGAGAGCCACCTCTACTTCGATCCGGGCGACGGGCGCCTCATCACGATCTTCACGAACGAGGAGCGCACCCCCGATCCGGACCGCACGCCAACCGACCCCGGCTGCGTGCACCATCTCGCCTTCGCGCTCTCGCAGGCGACGTTCGCCCAGGCCGTCGAGCGACTCGACGAGCGCGGGGTCTCACACAGCGGAGTGAAGGACCGCGGGTTCATGGACTCGATCTACTTCGAGGACCCGCTCGGGCTGCTGATCGAGCTCGCGTCCTATCGCTTCGAGCCGCCGGCGGGGCACACGCACGCCGACGTCCTGCTCGAGGCGCACGACATCAGGGTGGCGCGGGGGGACTACAACATCGATCGCGAGCATCTCGCCGACGCGATCGAGGCGCTCGTCGCCCGCTCGCGCGACTCGCTCTCCAAGCGGACGTCCCACTAGCTCTCCAGCCGGGCGATGTCGCACCCGCCGCAGGTCGTGCACAGGCCGCTGATCGTCTGCTTGAGCACGACGGCGTGGACGTGACTGCCGCACCCCTGGCAGCGGCAGCGGGTCAGATCGGCGCGGGCGATCTGATCCCAGACGCCTGCGCCGAACGGACTTCGGCGGCGCCTATCGGTGGGATGGGCTTGTGGGGTCATAGCGGCTCCTTGCCACGTCAGGCTCTCGGTGAGCGCGGGCCGCGCTCATCTCATCCAACGGTGTTCGGTGCCGGAAGCAAGCGCATCTACCACTTTCTTGCCTCAGAGCGCCCGAACCCGTGCAAAGCCGCTCAGGTCCGCGTAGACCTGCGCCGTCTGGCGCGCGATGTCGTCCCAGTCAAAGCGCCGGACATGCTGGGAGGCCTCGGCGACGAGCCGGTCGCGCAACGCGCCGTCGGTGAGGACGCGCTCGATCATCGCCGCGAGCGCGCGCGGGTCGCGCGAGGCGAAGCGCAGACCGACGTCGGCGTTGGGCACGACCTCGCGCAGGCCGCCGGTGTCGGCGACGATGCACGGGCAGTCGCTCGCCATCGCCTCGAGCGCGACGAGACCGAACGGCTCGTAGATGCTCGGCACCACGCACAGGTCGGCGATCCGGTAGAGCGAATGCAGGACGTCGTCGCCGATCCAGCCCATGAACGTGCCGTGGCGCATGAGCCCGAGCTTGCGGGCCTGCTGCTTGAGCTCGGCCTCGTGTGTGCCCGAGCCGGCGACGAGGAAGCGCACGCGCCCGGCACGGCGGATCACGCGCGGCATCGCTTCCAGCGCGAGCTGGAAGCCCTTCTCGTAGACGAGCCGGCCGACGAGCAGCACGAGCCGCTCGTCGGGCCTCGCGAACCGGGCGCGCAGCTCGGCGAGGTCGGCGACCGGCTGGAGGTCGGCCGGGTCGATCCCGTTGGGGATGACCGTGACGCGATCCTCGTCGATGTCGTAGACATCGGCGACATGGCCACGCATGTAGTGCGAGCAGGTGATGACGCGGTCCGCGCGCCCGGCCATCCACGTCTCGATCCCGTGGATGTAGGACTGCGGGTGCTTGTCGACCCAGCCGCCGTGGCGGCCGTACTCGGTCGCGTGGATCGTCGTGAGGTACGGCAGCCGCAGGCGCTGGGCGAGGCTGGCCGCGGCGCCGGCGACCAGCCAGTCGTGGCCGTGGACGACATCGAACTTCACGCGCCGGCCGAGCTGCCGTCCGGCCGCGTGCATATGGGAGTTCATGCCCTCGACCCACGTCAGGAACGCGTCGAGGTCGCGCGGCGTCGTGTCCTCGGGCACGCGGTGGATGTGGACGCCGGCGCGGGTCTCCTGCGCCGGCATGTCGCGCGCGCCGCGGGTGAGCACGTCGACCTCGATGCCGTCGCGCACGAGCGCCTCGGACAGCTTGCTGACGTGGCGCGCGAGCCCGCCCTCGACGATGGGCGGGTACTCCCAGGACAGGATCAGGATCCGGCGCGGCAACGTGGGCCTGACCCTATCGCCGCGCAACTTCGGGGCGTCGGCGCACGTTGACCTTCCTGCGCCCGCCATGACGCCGTCACGCCTCCCGCTCATCGTGCTCGTGCTCGCCGTCGCGGCCGGCGGCGTGTGGCTGTTCGTGCTCGACGGCGGCGACGACGGCGGCAACTCGCCCGCGCCGCGAGGCGGGGCGCCGGCGCCGGCCGGCGGCACCGCCGCCGATCGCGCGCTGCTCACGGCGGGCGGCGGTCCGGTCGGCAGCCGGCCCGTGCGGCTGACGCGCTGGCGCTACCGCGCGGATCCGCAGGATCGCGGCGTCCGCGAGGGCTGGGCGCGCGACCGCCCGCGCGGGCGCTTCGTGCACGTTCCCTACTCGCCGAACGCGACGACGATCAGCGGTCCCGCGGGCTTCCGGGCCATGGCCGGAAGCGTCGGCTGGTACGTCCGCGCGATCCACGCACCGGCCGCCGGGCGATACGTGATCGCGTTCGAGTCCGTGCACCATCGCGCGACCGTCTACGTCGACGGCCGCCCGCGGCGCACGCACGTCGGCGCCTACCAGCCGTTCAGCGCGCGGGCGCGGTTGAGCCGCGGCCGCCACACGATCGCCGTGCGCGTCGACTGGCGCGACCCCGTGCGCATCGCCGCCAGCGGCTACGCCCGCGGCTGGTTCAACTACGGCGGGATCAACCGGCCCGTGACGCTGGCGCGCGTGGGCCCGAGCGAGCTCGGCGCCCTCAACGTGCGCACGCGCCTGCGCGACGGCCGCGCCGTCGTCGACATCTCGCTGCGCGTGCGCAACCACGCGGCGAACAGCCGCCGCGTCGACGCTCGCGGCTCGCTGAGCCACGGCGGAGCGTCGACCGCGCTGCACTTCGATGGCGCCGACGTCGCGTCCGGCCGCTCGCGGACGGTCCGCGCGACGGCGACGCTCGACCATCCGGCGCTGTGGTCGCCCACCGATCCTGAGCGCTACGAGCTGCGCGTCGAAGTCCCCGGCGAGGCGGCGATCGACCGCATGCTCGGCGTGCGCGAGCTCACCTGGGGTTCAGGCGGCCTGGCCCTCAACGGCACGCCGCTCGTCCTGCGCGGCGCCGCACTGCCGCCCGACGCGCGCAAGCGCGGCGATGCGCTGCGGCCGATCGACGAGGTGCGGCTCGTCCAGCAGCTGCGGGCCGTCGGCGCGAACGCGACGCGCGTGCAGCAACCGCTGCCCGAGAGCCTGCTCAACCGCCTCGACGCCGCCGGGATCCTCGTCTGGCAGCTCATCGGCCCGTGGGAGAACGCCGGTGTGCACGTCTCGACCACGGTGCCGCCGGCGGGCCGCGATCGCGCGCTGCGCGTCGCGGAGAACCAGCAGCCGCACCCCTCGATCATCGCGTGGTCGCTGACGAACGAGCTCAACGGGGGCGGCCTGCCCAACCAGCGCCGCTACATCCGCCTCACGGCCGACCGGCTGCACAAGCTCGACCCGTCGCGGCCGGTCGCGGTCGACATCTGGGGCAGCCATCTGCCCACCGCCGCCGGCGGGGCGTACTCCGGGCTCGATGCCGTGGGCGTCACCGACTACATCGGCTGGTACAGCGACCTCGATGCGGGCAGCGCCGGGCAGACGGCGGTGGCGCGCGAGCGCATCGCGCAGCTGCACGGCCTGTTCCCCGACAAGCCGATCGTCATCACGGAGCTCGGCGCGATCGGCAGTCGCGCCGAGCCGTCGCCGGGCGTGTTCGGCGGTCTGCACTTCCAGGCGAACCTGCTCGCCCGGCGGATCGCCGGGCTGCGCGGCGCGCCGGGCCTGAGCGGGATGATCGTCTGGTCGTTGCGCGACTACGCACTGCGGCCGGACTTCGACGGCGGTTCGGTGCTCAAGCTGCGGCCCGACCTGCGGGTCACGCCGGGTCTCAACGAGAAGGGCCTGTACGACTACGCGGGCCGGCCGAAGCCGGCGCTCGCGGCCGTGCGCCGCGCCTTCGGGCGCGGCTAGTCCTTGGCGGCGGACTTCTTCTTCTTGCCGGACTTCGTGTAGGTGGGATCGAGCTGGATCCCGCCGTTCATCGGCGAGTAGATCGACAACGTGCCCTCGTCCCAGCGGATCTCGTAGCGCGGGTTGGGCTCACCGCGGAGCACGCGCTCGATGACGCCATGGCGTCCCGGGCGCATCGGCGCCCGTGCTGTACGCCTGCGCCGGCCGGTCTTCTCCGCGACGATGCGATCTCCGACTTCGAATGCCATGTGCGTCCTCCTAAGAGTGAGTCTCGGGTCAGTGCCGCGAAGCGGCCGCTTCGCGAGCGAGCGGGGCTGATGTTACGTCACGGCGGCGCGTAGGCTCACGCCATCGACGCCGCCGCCGACACCTTCCTCGCGCGCCGGCTGGCCACGCTGTCGCGCGGCTGGGCCGCCGCGGCGGCGGCGCTCGCCACGCTGCCGTGCTCCGCGCTCGCCGCGCTCGGCACCGACTCGGAGTGCAACCACCTCGACGGCAACATCAAGGCGGCGCAGTCCGGGTCGCACCGCGGCGCGTGGTGTGACGCGGTCCTGCCCGACCATCGCTGGATCGGGCTCGTCCTGTTGCCGAGCCTCATCGCCGCCGGCCTCGTGTGGCTGTGCGGCGAGCGCAGGGAGCTTTGGGTGCCGGCGTGGGCGGTCGCCGTGGGCCTTGCGTTCGCGCAGTTGGCGTTCGTGACGACACTGCGGCCGTACGAGATGTTCTGACCGCGATCAGGGCTCGGAAACCGCATCGATACACGGTCGGTCACGCACGCCCGCATTCGGATAGGACCGCGCGGTCCGAACCCTCACCGCGCGGCCCGCGCCCTCACCCCAGCAGCTCACACCCATGCGCCTCGGCGACCGCCGCGACGTGCGCGAGGTCCGGCATGGAGGGCTCGGGCAGCGTGCGCGACTCGGCCGGGCGGCCCATCTCGCGCACGACGTCCTCGAAGCCGCCGGGCGTGAGGATGAAGAGCATCCGGCAGCCGGCGTCGCCGACGGAGTAGCGATGGGGGATGCCGCGCGGGCCGAACGCGTAGTCGCCCGCGTGACATTCGATCGTCTCGTCGCCGACCGTGATCGTGACGTCGCCGTCGATGATCCAGAAGGCCTCGTCCTCGCGGTGGTGCACGTGCAGCGGAGCCTCCGAACCAGGCGGCTCGGTGATCTCGACGATCGTCATCAGCCCGCCGGTGTCCGCGGCGGTGGCCTTGATCTCAGCGAGGCAGTTGAACCACCAGATCGCCTCGCCCGCTCCCGCGGGGACCGCGACCGGGTTCAGTACCGGCGTCGTGTCGGTGCTCATGTTCGCTCCTTTGTCGTGATGGATGGCAAGCCCAGAAGCGAGATCGCGTAGCGCCACGTCCCGTCGCCGCCGCGCCGCACGACGTTGATGCCGTGCGCCGCGACCACGAGTCCCGTGTCGCGTGCCTGCAGCACCCGCCGCGGGTCGGCGAGGTAGGTGACGTCGCGCGACCACAACTCCGTGGCCGCCCGCGCGATCTCCGCCCCGCCGCGCGCCACCCCGGACGCGTCATGCGCGACGAGCACCGCCCCATCCTCGAACAGCGCGGCGATCGCCGTCCGGTCACGGACGACGAAAGCGTCCTCGAACAGCGTCTCGAGCTCTTCCGGCGATCGTGCTCCTGGTCTCATGGCCGGCGACGCTACGGTCGCGCCGCGGCCATGCCCATTCCACATATCTGGTGTTTCGCGCGTGAGCAGGGCCCCTTACCATCCGCCGATGAGCGCATACGCCAGGGAGCGAGCGCGGTCGCACATCGCCGACCTCGCCGGTCGGGGCCAGGACCTCGTCACGTTCTGGCAGGAGTGCACGGACATCATCGCGCCGACCGTGCCGCACTACTGGGCGCCGTGCTGGTACACGCTCGATCCGGCGTCGCTGCTCATCACGAGCCACTTCCAGCCCGGGATGCCGAAGTACCCGCCCGAGGCCCTCGCTCACGAGTACTACGAGGACGACGTCAACAAGCTCGTCGACATCGCCCGCTCCGAGCGCGGCATCCAGACCTTGCACGAGGCGACCGGTGGCGATCCGTCCACGAGCCCGCGCTGGCACCTGAACATGTCGATGGGCGGAGACCAGGAGATGATCGCCGCGCTGCGCACGTCGCCGGGCGACGTGTGGGGCGCGGTCGGCCTCTACCGCGAGCCGGGCCAGCCGATGTTCGACCGCGACGACATCGATTTCGTGCGCACGCTCGCGCCGTTGCTCGCCGAGGGCGCGCGGCGCTCGCTGCTCGTCGGCGAGGCGTCGGATCCCGAGGGGCCGCAGTCTCCGGGGCTCGTCGTCCTGTCACACGACTGGGAGGTCGAGTCGCTGACTCCCGGCGTGGAGCGCTGGCTCGCCGAGCTGCCCGACGGCGACTGGGACGCCGGCCGGTTGCCGTCCGCCGTGCTCGCGGTCGCGGGCCGCGCGCTGCGCACGGCCGAGCGGCCCGACAGCCCGGGTGAGGTCGCCGTCTCGCGGGTGCTGGCGCGGTCGGGAACGTGGGTCGTCCTGCACGGCGCCTCGCTCGTCACCGACGGCGCTCGCCGCGTGGCCGTCATCGTGGAGCCCGCGCACCCGGCGCGCATCTCACCGCTGCTCATGTCCGCGTACGGGCTGACCGAACGCGAGCAGGACGTGACGCGGCTCGTGCTCCAGGGTGACTCCACGGCGCAGATCGCGGAGGCGCTCGTCGTCTCGCCGCACACGGTGCAGCAGCACCTCAAGCGCATCTTCGAGAAGACCGGCGTGCGCAGCCGGCGCGACCTCGTCGGCAAGGTGTTCTTCTCGCACTACGAGCCGCGCCTGCGCGACAACGAGGACCGCGCACTGGCCGAGCGCCCCCTGCGCGGCGGCCCCTACCCCGCCTGAGCTGACGACGAACTCAGGCCCGCTCGCCGACGTTCTCGTGCGACGTTCCGTCGCCTTCGACGTCCTGCTCGGAGCGGGCATCGACAGCGAGCCGGAACGCGCTACACGACGCCGCCGACCGGACCTCCCAGCGGTGCGGCGAAGTCGATCGCCAGATCGGCGGCCAGCCCGTCGAGACCGCCGCGAGCGGCGAGGATCCGCTGGCGCGCGGGGCCGGGGTTGTCCAGGAGGTCGGCAATCAGCCCGAGTTCCTCGCCGCAGCCGACCGCCGCCGCGTGCGGCGCGCACGCGCGCATGAGGTCCTCGGCGATGGTGCGCACCGGGACCGCTCGGCCGAGCAGCGGATCGACGAGCGCGGCGTCGACGCCGTCGCGCGCCGCGAGGAAGCGGTTCTCGTCGAGCACCTCGGGCGCGTGGACGAGCGCGGCGTCGGCGTGGCCGTCGACGAGCTCCAGGCGCACGAGCGACTGGACGAGCGCGACGAGTGCGGCCGTCGCGGTCAGCGTGGACTGCGCGTCCATGATCCGCACCTCGATCGTGCCGAGCTTCGGCTGCGGGCGCACGTCCCACCACAGGTACGTGGGATCGGGGAAGGCGTCGCAGTCGAGCAGCAGATTGACCGCGCGGACGTACTCGCCGTAGGAACCGAACGCGCGCGGGATCCCCACGCGGGGGAACGCCTGAAAGAGCGGCGTGCGCGCGGACGCAAGCCCCGTGTCCCGGCCCTGCCAGAACGGCGAGTTTGCCGATAGCGCGAGCAGCACCGGCATGTGCGCCCGCATGCGGTTGAACGCGGCGATCCCCGCCTCGCCCGACGGCAGTCCGACGTGGACGTGCAGGGCGAACGTCGGCTCGCGGCGCGCGAGCTCGCGCATCGAGCCGTAGACGTCCTGGTGGCGCTCGCGCGTGGAGACCTCCATCTCGTGCCACACCGCGGAGGGATGCGTGCCCGATCCCGCGGCGACGAGTCCGAGCCCGCCGAGCACGCGCCCCAGCTCGGCCCGCAGCTGCGCGAGCTCGGCGATGGCCTCGCCGGCCGTCGCGTGCACGCCGGTGCGCAGCTCGACGGCGCTCGAGTGCGTCTCGGAGCTCACGTGGTCGCGCGTCGCCTCGGGCCAGGCCTCGAGGACGTCGTCAATCGCCGGTGACAGCGCCCAGCCGCGGCTCGGGTCGAGCAGCATCACCTCCTCCTCGGCGCCCAGGTCGTAGTCGGTCCCGTGGTCGCCGCGCCACTTCGACCACGGTGCCGTGGCGGCCTCAGGCGGCACGAACGGCTCCCGTTCCGTACGAGACGGCGGCCTCGGCGAACGCCGCGAGCATGCGGGTCTGCTCGGGTGATTTCACCATGCTCTCCGCGTGCCACTGGACGGCGAGCGTGAACCTGCGGTCGGTCGCCTCGAGTGCCTCGACGACGCCGTCCGGAGCCCAGCCCACGGCGCGCAGGCCGGCGCCGAGCCGGTCCACGGCCTGGTGGTGAAACGAGTTGACCCGCAACGCGTGCACGCCCAGGCATGCGGCGGTCAGACCGCCTGGCTCGAGCTTGACGTCGTGCGTCGGCGTCGACGCGGCCTGCGGCTGGCGGTGCTCGATCTGCGACGGCCACTGCGAGGGGAGGTCCTGCGTCAGCGTGCCGCCGCGCGCGACGTTCAGCACCTGCATGCCGCGGCAGATGGCGAGCACCGGCATCTCGCGCGCCTCCGCCGCGCGCACGAGCGCGATCTCGAAACGATCGAGGTGAGGCTCGGTCGGACCCAAGGACGGGTGCGGGTCGGCGTCATAGCCCGCGGGATTCAGGTCGGGCCCGCCCGACAGGCACAGGCCCCACAGGCCGTCGAGCAGGCCCTCGATCCCGTCGGCGTCCATCGGCGGGATGACGACCGGCACGGCGCCCGCTCGCCGGACGGCATCGGGGTACGTCAGGCCGAGCGCAAGCTCGCGGCCCGCCGGCTCGCTGCGCGGGTCGTGGCGGATGCGCTCTGGCGCTCGCATCTCGGACGTGCTCAGCCCGATGATGGGCAGGGCGGCGCGGGCACCGGACACGTCCTGGGTTCTACCTGCCTGCCCGCGTCATATGAACCGCCACGCGGGCCAGTCACACCGCGCGGCGTATCGCCCGTGTGTCGGGCCGCAGCTCACGCAAGGCCCGCCAGACGGTAGAGCACGAGGCTTCCCGCGACGGCGACGTTCAGGCTCGCGCCGGTCCCCACCATGGGGATCTCGACGCAGAGATCAGCGGCGAGCACGTGCTCGTCGGGCACACCCTCGGTCTCGTGACCGAGGAGCACGATCGTGCGCTCTCGCGCCGCATCGAGCCGCGGCAGCGAGACCGCGCCCTCCGCGAGCTCGACGGCGACGATCCGCCATCCCGCGGCGCGCTGCCGGCGGATCCACCGGTCCTTGCCGGTGTCGAGCCAGTGGATGCACGTCCGCTCTCGCACCCGCCGGGAATCACCGACGGCGAGCGCCTGGCGGTAGTGCTCGGTGCGCGGCACCGCGATGCACGCGCCGACCGCGTCGCACGTGCGCACGAGCGTGCCGAGGTTGGCCTCGTAGGCGACCCACAGCGGCGCGACGACGAGGTGATCCCAGCATCCGTGCCGGCGCTGGCGGCGGGCTCGCCGGATGTCCCGAGCCCGGGACTTCGAGGCGCTCAACGCGCCGGGGCGATACGCCCTTTCATCGAGTTCATGGTCGGGAAGCTACCGGCTGGCGCGCCAGCCGTCTTCGCGGGTCATCCGGCGCCGGGCGTTTGGCGTGAAGCGCCGACAGGCAACATCCGAAGATGGCGTCCTACACGGTCAACCAGCGCGCCGTGGCGCGCGCGCGGGAGCTGATCGATTCCCGCCAGTACGTGCTTGACAGCGACTGGGGCGAGGCGCAGCCAACCGCCGACGACGAGAACGCGTTCCTCGCCGCGCACCCGTGGGACGACTATGCGCAGTGGCACCTCGGGCTCACCGATGGAGCGAACGACGAGACGAAGGCTCGCTACGCATTCGTCTACGGCGACCTCCGTCGCGTGCATCGAATGGCGCTGATCGCGTGCGTGTACCGAGCGTCGGAGTGGCGCCACAAGGCGATCGAGCTCGTGGCGCACGACCTGCTGCAGCATCTCGACGCGACGAGCGCGGGTTAGACCCGCTCGAGCACCGCAAAGCCGTGCTCCCCCGCCAGCCGGTCGACCCCGATCTTGTCCTCGACGTCGTGCTGGCGGTCGCTCAGAACGTCGCGCCAGCGGCCGGGCGGCGGGGCCAGCATGGCGCCGGCTGTCGCGCGCAGCTCGACGACGACGAGCACCTCCTCGTCGTCACCGCGCGTGAACGCCACCGCGTCCGGGCCGGCGGCGAGCGGGGTGTACGCGCCGGCGAACGCATCCGGTCGCCGCGCCCGCAGCGCGAGCGCGCGGTGGATGAGATGCAGCTTCATCGTCGCGCGCGTCGGCGCGGCGCCCGCGCGCAGCTCGTCGAGCGCCGCGCGGCGGGTCTCCCAGTCGACGGGCCGGCGGTTGTCGGGGTCGACGAGCGACAGGTCGATGAGCTCGTCGCCCTGGTAGATGTCGGGCAGGCCGGGCACGGTGAGCTTCAGCAGCAGCTGACCGAGCGCCGAGCGTTCGCCGGCGACGGCGACGCGTTCGACGAACGGCGCGAAGTCCTCGAGGAACGGCTCGTGCGTCTGCAGCGCGCCGGCGAAGCGTTTGACGCGGTCCTCCCAGTCGTGGTTCTGGTCGACCCAGTTCGTGTTGCGCTTGGCCTCGCGCAGCGCCTTGTCGAGGTAGCCGTCGAGGCGCTCGGGCGAGACCGGCCAGACGGCGACGAGCGTCTGGAAGATGAGGTAGCGCTCGTGCGCGTCCGGCGCGCCGCGGTCGACGAGATCCGACGTCAGCGCATACCAGCGCCGCACGTGGTCCTCCCATTCCGAGGCCATCCCGCTGAGCGCGCCGACGCGCGCGCG
>JAWVGM010000049.1:0-15288 GCA_033855075.1 Solirubrobacteraceae bacterium
TCCTCGATCACGGTCACCGGCGTCGGATCCACCCCGCGCAGCACCGCCGCGTACAGCGACACGAGGTCGCCGAGAAGCACGAGCGAGAAGACGCGCTCGACGGCCGTCGTCCCGCGCGACTCGACGACGAACGTGCCGGTCGCCTGCTCGGAGATGAGCTCGCGCGTCAGCGCGACGCGCTGCTGCACCCGCGGGTGCGTGTCGCTGTCGTCGAGGAAGATCGCCGCGAAGCGACCTAGGCCGGCGGCGCTCTGCCAGCCCACGATCTCGTTGTGGTCGAGCTCGGGCAGCTCGTGCGCGAACGCCGGGATCTTCGCGTTCTCGTTGAACTGGGTCTTCCAGCGGTACGCGATGGGCGCCGTCAGCGCGGACCCTGCGATCACCGGGACGCTGTCGTGCAGGTCGCGGGCGAGCGTCTTGGCCTCAGAGTCGTCAGGCCCCTCGGCTCCCCACTGCACCGCGAGCTCCTCGAGGTGGTCGGCCGCGACATCGATCTCGGAGCCGACGCGCGGACCCGCGCCACACAGCCATGCGACCTCGAGGGCGGCCACCGTCATGTAGGCGACCGCGGCGCGCGGCTGAAAGCCCCCGGCCACCGGGATGACGGGAACGCCCTCGCCGCGGGCGAGCTCGGCGAGCTTGCCGCCGCTCGTGACCGCGACGCGCTTGGCGCCCAGTGCCCCGGCGGCCTCGTAGCAGGCGAGCGTCTCCTCGGTGTTGCCCGAGTAGGACGCGCAGAGGACCGTCGTGTCGGGGGTCGTCCACGACGGCAGGCCGTACGCGCGGGTGGCGAGGATCGGGCGTGACGCGTGATCGCCGAGCATCGCGCGCGCCAGCGAGCCGCCGATCGCCGATCCGCCCATGCCGGCGACGATGAGCCCGCTCGGCGAGTCCCACGGCTCGAGCTGCGCGGAGTCCACCTTCCACTGCGCGTCGCGCAGCTGCTCGGGCAGGCCGACGACATCTGCGAGCAGGTCCTCCGTATCGACCGCCGCGATCGTCTCGGGATCGAGGGTCAGGGACTCAGAACGCGATGCCGCCATCGGGTACCTCCACACCAGGGAATAAGCGCGCCCCACGCGCAATGACGTTGTCGGTGCCGACCGTGACGCCTTCCCCGAGCATTGCACCATCGATGACCTGCGTGCGGTCACCGATGTGGGCGCCCGGTCCCACGATGCAGTCGCGCAGCACGCATCCGGCGCCGATCCGGGTCCCCTCGAGCACGACGCAGCGCTCGACGATCGTGCCGTCGCCGACGCTCACGCCCTCCCCGAGGACCACGAGGCTGCCGACGTCCGCGCTCGCCGAGATCTGCGTTCCCGCGCCGTGATGGCTGTCCGATGCGCCGTTTCGGCCGGTCTGCACCTTGTGCCCGAGGATGTCGAAGGTCGCCTCGAGGTAGCGCTGCGGCGTTCCGATGTCCAGCCAGTAGGCGTCCTGGTCGTCGAAGCCGTACAGGCCCTCGCCCACGAGCCGCGGCCACACCTCGCGCTCGATGGAGACCATGCGATCGGGCTCGATGAGGTCGAGCACCGAGCGCTCGAGCACGTACGCGCCGGCGGAGATGAGGTTCGTGTCGAGCACCGTGCCGGGCGCGGGCTTCTCGAGGAACTCCTCCACGGACTTGTCCTCACGCAGGCGCACGAGGCCATAGCTCGAGGGATCGGGCACGGGCACGAGCGCGAGCGTGCCCGTCGCGCCGGTGGCCTCGTGCTGGGCGATCTGCGCGGTGAGATCGAGGTCGGTGAGGACGTCGCCGTTGAGCATGAGAAAGCGCTCATGCAGGAACTCCTCGGCGTACTTCAGCGCACCCGCGGTGCCGCGCGGCTCGGGCTCCTCGACGAACCGCAGCGAGACGCCGTAGTCCGACCCGTCGCCCAGCACGTTGCGCACGCCCGTCGCGAGGAAGCCGAGCGACATGATCACCTCGTCGACGCCGTGGCCGCGCAGCCACTCGAGCATGTAGCCGATGAGCGGCCGGTCGACGAGCGGGACGACCGGCTTGGGCACCGTCGACGTCAGCGGGCGCAGCCGTGTGCCCTCTCCTCCGACGAGGATCACGGCCTGCACGGGCGCCCTCCCTGAGCCATCAGGACAAGGATGACAACGATCCGCGCCCGATGCCTTCATAAATGAGCCCGGCCGCGGCGACCTGGCCGGCATCGAGTGCGTTGCGCCCGTCGAGCACCAGCGTGCCGGCCATGCGCTCGGCCACCTCGGACCAGTCGAGCGTCAGGAACTCGTCCCACTCCGTCACGAGCACCACCGCGTCGGCGCCGTCGATCGCGTCGAGCGCGTCGGTGGCGAAGTGCACGCCGCGGATGAGGCTGCGGGCTTCGTGCTCGGCGACCGGATCGAAGACCCGCACGTGCGCCCCGTCGGCCTGCAGCCGCGCGCTGAGCACGAGCGACGAGGCCTCGCGCATGTCGTCGGTGTTCGGCTTGAACGCGAGCCCGAGCAGGCAGATCGTCGTGCCGACGAGCGACCCGAGGTGCTTCTGCAGCTTGCTGATGACGCGCCGCT
Source organism: Solirubrobacteraceae bacterium (assembly GCA_033855075.1). Lineage (GTDB taxonomy): Bacteria > Actinomycetota > Thermoleophilia > Solirubrobacterales > Solirubrobacteraceae > CADCVQ01. The sequence continues at coordinate 2,527 of JAWVGM010000049.1, forward strand.
TCTGAAGCTCGTTGACCTCGATGACGGCGTTGAGCAGCTGGAAGTGGTAGCCGGAGTTCCCCGCGAGCTGCTTGAGCGCGTTCACATCCTTCGGGAAACAGGAGCCGCCGAATCCGATCCCCGCCTGAAGAAACTTGCTCCCGATCCGGTCGTCCAGGCCCATTCCCTTCGCGACCTCGATGACGTCGGCGCCGGTCTCCTCGCAGACGTTGGCGATCTCGTTGATGAACGAGATCTTCGTGGCGAGGAAGGCGTTGGAGGCGAGCTTCACCATCTCCGCCGAGGCGATGTCCGTCCGCACGAGCGGTGCGTCGAGCGGCGCGTAGAGCTCGACGACCGCGTCGCCGGCCCAGTCGCCGTCGTCGCCGATGACGACGCGGTCGGGGTTGAGGAAGTCCTTGACCGCCGAGCCCTCCTTGAGGAACTCCGGGCACGACACGTACGCCAGCCCCTCCTTGCCGTGCTCGGCGAGCACGCGCTTGATCGACGCCCCCGTCCCCGCCGGCACCGTGGACTTCATGACGAGCGCATGGCGATCCGAGGCCGGGATCGCATCGACGACGGCGCGCACCGCGGTGAGGTCCGCGTCGCCGGAGTACGTCGGTGGCGTGCCCACGGCGACGAACAGCAGGCGCACGGCCTCGAGAGCGTCATCGACGTCGGTCGAGAAACGCAGGCGGCCGCGGTTGCGGGCGACCATCTCCTCGAGCCCCGGCTCGTAGATCGGGATCTCGCCCGCCTCCAGGCGAGCGATCTTGTCCGCGTCGATGTCGATGCAGTAGACGTCGCTGCCGAGCTCCGCGAAGCCGGCTGCCGTGACGAGGCCGACATAGCCGGTCCCGATGACGCCGATGGGTTGACGATCAGCACTCATGCGGCGCCGCAGATTACTGGCCGACCCGCTGCAGCGAGCGGGCGATGTCCATCATCTGCGCGTTCGACAAGGTCTTGGAGAGCGTGTTGGAGACCCAGTACCAAGCGCCCGGTGCGCGCCAGGCGATGAGCCGGATGCTCCTGCCGTCGAAGTAGCGCTGGTAGGTGCGCCGGCGCATGCGCACCTCGTCGGTCGGGTTGTCCAGGATCGGCGGCTTGTCCCACGTCGTCCCCTGCACCCCGTAGTACTGGCCGGGATCGCCCGCGTACAGGACGATGCGATACGCCCGGTGCGGCTTGCCGCCGCGGTCCTTGAGGTCGTACGAGCGCGGACTGCCGCTCGCGTAGTCGCCGCGCGCGAGCCGCGCCGCGGGGAAATAGACCGGCAACGAGCGCGAGCGGGCGGCCAGGTTGAGCACGTGGTCCTCGCCCTCGCGCTTGCTCGCGACGAGCCCGGGAGCCAGGCCCTTGCGGCGCGGCGCGCGCTTCGGCGGGCGCGTCGCGCCGCCGCCCGAACCGCGCTTGCCCCGCACCGCCTCGAAGTTGCGGATCGCGCGGCGCAGGTCGCCGGGCGCGACGGACACCGACCCGTCCGGATGGGTCTCACCGGGGAACCGGACCTCGGTGACCGGGTTCTTCGAGGCTTCGTAGACGAGCTTGACGAACCCGAGCTTCTCGGCGTCGCTGCGACTGCCGATCGTCGTCTGCGAGTACGCGCCGAAGATCTTCAGCAGCTCCTCGCGATCATCGAAGAGCTTCCCGACGCCCACCTGCGTCTTGAGCTGGCGCAGGAAGTCCTGCTGGCGCGCCGCGCGGACGAAGTCGTCGTCGAGGTGCCGGAAGCGCACGTAGTCCAGCGAGTCGCTGCCGCAGAGCAGCTGGTATCCGGGCTTGAGGTCGATCGTCGCGTAGTTCTCCGCCGACGCGACCGGCGGGTGGTTGTCGTTGAAGTAGCGCCGGTCGATGTCCGCGTACACACAGCCGAGCTTGTTGATTGCGCGCTGGAAGCCACCGAAGTTGACGTTCACGATCTCGCTGACGTGCAGGCCGAGCCCCTGCACGGTTTCGGCCGAGAGCCGCGGACCGCCGAGCGCGTACGCGGCGTTTATCGGACGGACGCCGTGCCGCGGGATCGTCACCTTGAGGTCGCGGGGAATCGACATGACCGCAATGGCGTGCTTGCGGGGGTCCAGGCGCACGACGAGGATCGTGTCCGAGCGCGCCTCAAGCCCCTTCTTCTTGTCGCCGAAGCGCCGGTCGGAGCCAAGCGCGAGGACCGTCGCCGGGTCCCCGGGCGCGATGTCGTCCAGGAATGGCGGCGCCTTGATCGTGGACTTTGGCGGAAAGGCCACCTTGAAGACGTGGTGGATCTGACTCAGGACGACGGTCAGCGCCGTCCCGGCCGCCAGCAGCACGATGATCACCCCGCCAACCGCAAACCGCCCTCCCATCCTGCGGCCCACCCTCGGTGCGCCCTCCTCCGCGTTGCGCCCTCGGCCCAGCAGGCCTATTGCCCGATTCGCTGGAGGGAGCGGGCGATGTCCATCATCTGCCGGTTGGTGAGGTTGCGGGTCAACGTGTTGGACACCCAGTACACGGCCTTCGGCGTCTTCCAGGCGATCATGCGGATCTTGCGCCCGTCGAAGTAGCGCTGGTAGGTGCGCTTGCGCATCTTGATCTCGTCGGTGGGGCTGTCGAGGATCGGCGCGGCCTTCCAGGTCGTGCCCTGCACGCCGTAGTACTGGCCGTCGTCGCCCTGCGAGAGCACGATCCGGTAGGCCTTGTAGGGGTTCTTGTTGCGGTCGCGGATCGTGTACGCGCGCGGGCTGTCGCGGACATAGCCGCCGCGGGCGAGGATCGCCTTGGGGAAGTAGACCGGAAGCGTGCGCAGCTTCACCGCGATGTTGAGGACGTGGTCCTCGCCCGGGGTCTTGGCCAGGATGAGTCCGGGCGCGAGGCGTCGCTTAGCCTTCACGGTCTTCGGCTTGGGCTTGGAGCCCTGGTCCTTCTTGCCGTTGGCCTTGACCTGGATGAAGCGGTCCACCGTCTTCTGTAGCGCCGGAATCGAGATGTCGAGGTAGTCACCCTGGACCTGCGCGGGGAACTGGATCTCCGTCAGCGGCGTCTTCGAGGAGTCATACGCGAGGCGGATCAGGCGCAGGATCGCCGCGTCGTTGCTCTGCGCGATGTCGGTCTGCGTGTAGTGGCCGAAGATCCGCAGCAGCTCGTTGCGGTTGCCGAACACCTTCCCGAGCCCGATCTGGCCCTTGGCCTGACGCAGGAAGTCCTGCTGGCGCGCGGCGCGGACGAGGTCGTTGTCGGTGTGGCGATAGCGCACGTAGTCCAGCGCATCGGAGCCGCACAGCTTCTGGTATCCGGGCTTGATGTCGATCGTCGCGTAGCCGCCCGGCCCGCCGTGGGTGTTGTAGTAGCGCCGGTCGACGTCGGCGTACACGCAGCCCAGCCGGTTCACCGCGAGCTGGAAGCCGTGGAAGTTCACGTTGATGACGTGGTTGATCGGGATCCCGAGCAGCTCGCGCACCGTGCGCACGGTGAGCTTCGGCCCGCCCTCGGCGTACGCCGCGTTGATCTTGTCGCTTCCGTACCCGGGGATGTCGACCTTGAGGTCGCGCGGCAGCGACATGATCGCCGTCGCGCCCTTGTTCGGGTCCAGGCGCATCAGGATGAGCGTGTCCGATCGCACGGGGATGCCCTTGCCGTCGCCGAAGCGACGGTCGGAGCCGAGGATGAGGATCGTCTGCGGATCGCCGGCCGGGACGTCGTCGAGCACGTTCTTGACGCCCGGGATCGGCGTCGACGCTCGCTCGAGGATGTTGATCGCATCGTGGACCTGGAGCAGGATCGCCGACGCCACCGCCGTGGCCGAGAGCAGTACGATGACGATGCTGCCGAGCGCGAAGCGCTTGATCATCCCCCAGCCCAGCCGCGGCGGACCCTCCGGCTCGTAGACGCTCACGTCAGGCCCCCGTCGACGGCCCGCAGCGCCGGCGGAGCATCCGCGTTCTCGGCCCGGGCGAGCCACGCCGGCAGCGCCCTCACGAAGTCCCCCAGCGCCTTGCGGTACTGCACGAGCGACTGGATCGAGACCCACTCCTCCGGCCCGTGATGGCCGCCGCCTGTGGGCCCGAACTCGACCGCCGGCACCCCGGCTTCGAGGAACGAGATGGCGTCCGACGCGCCGTCGCGACCGACCGACAGGGCCTCGCCCTGCAGCGAGTTGGACACCGCCTCGCGCAGCGCGCGCACGTACGTGTTCTTACGCGACACCCGGGCGGGCGCGCGCTCGAAGGTCTTGACGATGCGCACCTCAGGCAGCGCGCGGATATCGGCGAGGATCGCGCCGGGATCCTGGTTTGGCAGGTAGCGGATGTCGACGTCCATCGTGCAGCGGTCGGGCACCTTGTTGAACGCGTCGCCGCCGACGATCCGCGCGATGTTGATCGAGGGGCGATCGAACAGGTCCGAGGACTCGCGGGTGAAGCCTAGGGTCTCGATGCGACGGAACGTGTCGTAGGCCTTGAGGATCGCGTTGTCGCCCTCCCACGGCGTGGAGCCGTGCGCGGCGACACCGCTGACTTCGACGCGGACGGCCAGAACCCCCTTTGCCTGGACGCCGATGTGCAGGTCCGTGGGCTCGCCCGTGATCGCGAAGTCCGCGCGCAGTCCCTCCTGGACGAGGGCGTCGGTGCAGCGGTACTCGACGTCCTCGGACTCCTCGTCGGGAACGCAGATGAAGCGCACGTTGACGCCGCCGTTGTCGGCGATGTCGTGGACCGCGCACATCATCGCCGCGAGCGCGCCCTTCATGTCGTACGCGCCGCGGCCGATGAGCCGGTCGCCCTCCACGCGGGGCGCGAACTGCTCCTCGTGCGCGGGGACGACGTCGACGTGGCCGTGCAGGATCACGCGCGGTCCGTCGTGCGGACCGACGTCGGCCAGGACCACCGGCAGGCCTCCGAACTCGCGCCCCGAGACCGGGATGTCGCGCGCCTCGAGCCAGCCTTTGACGAAGCCCACGGCGGCACGCAGGCCATCGCTGGTGGACGTGTCATAGGTGATCAGCCTCTCGGCCAGAACCCGCTCGTCCATCGCAGAGAGCCTATCGAGGGCGGGCCCGCCCGGGCGCTACCGTGAGGCGTCATGGCGGGCCGCATCGTGCTCTTCGGGGCCACCGGCTACACCGGCGAGCTCACCGCGCGTGCGCTCGTCGCCCGCGGCGCCCGGCCGCTGCTCGTCGCGCGCTCGCGCGAGCGCGTCGGCGCGCTCGCCGACGAGTTGGGTGGGCTGGACAGCGCCGTCGCTGACGTCGCCCGGCCGCGCTCGATCGCCAAGCTCGTCGAAGCTCAGGACGTGCTCGTCACGACCGTCGGGCCGTTCGCGCGCCACGGCGTCCCCGCCGTCCGCGCGGCGATCTCCGCGGGCGCGCACTACATCGACTCCACCGGGGAGCCGACGTTCGTCCGCGACATCTTCGAGCGCTACGGCCCGGAGGCCGCCAGCTCCGGGAGCGGGCTGCTGACGGCGATGGGATACGACTACGTGCCGGGCAACCTCGCGGCCGGCCTCGCGCTCCGCGACGCGGGCGAGCGCGCCGTGCGCGTCGATGTCGGCTACTTCGCCGGCGCCCCCACCGGCGGGCAGATCAGCGGCGGGACCCGCGCGTCGGCGGCGGGCATGTTCGCCGAGCCCGCACACGGCTTTCACAAAGGCAGGCTCGTCACCGAGCGCGCGGCGCGCCGGCTCCACAGATTTGAGGTTGGCGGCCGGACGCGCGAGGCGATATCGATCGGCGCCACCGAGCAGTTCGCTCTCCCCCGCGTGTACCCGCAGCTGCGCGAGGTCGGCGTCTACCTGGGCTGGTTCGGCCCGGCGTCGCGGCCGCTGCAGGTCGCGTCGGCGGCCACCGAGCTCGTCACGAAGCTGCCCTTCGTCAGCAGCGCGATCGGCCTCGCGAGCGAGAAGCTCGTCAAGGGCTCGAGCGGAGGACCAGATGCGGCCACGCGGGCCAAGGCGCGCTCGCGCATCATTGCCGTGGCGTCCGATCGCGACGGGCTGGCGCTGGGCGCGGTGCAGCTCGAAGGCGCGAGCCCGTACGACTTCACGGCCGGGATGCTCGCCTGGAGCGCGATGCGAGTCGCGGCCGGCGGCCTTCGCGGCGCGGGCGCACTCGGGCCAATCGACGCATTCGGCCTCGACGAGCTCGAGCGCGGGGTGCGCGAGGCGGGGATCGCACGCGGCTCGTGACCGAATTCCAACATTGGGCTTGACAGGTGAGTGAGTAGTTACTTAGTCTGCGATCGCCCGCCATGCTCGCAGCGATCACCCGCCTCGTCACCGGCCGACCCAAGCGCGTCCTCATCGTCACGGCGGCGTTCTTCGTCGTCGCCGCCGGGCTCGGGGTACCGGTGGCGGGCCTGCTCTCGGTCCACCCCGATACGGACTTCGTGGACACCTCGTCGGAGAACTCGGTCACCACGCAACGCCTCGAGGACCTCCAGGGACGAACGCTGAGCCCTGGCGTCATCGTGCTCGTCCGCGGCGACGGGCCGCGCTCCGCGCGCGGGCGGTCCGAGATCCGGCGCGTCGCCGCGGTCCTGCGGCGCGATCGGGCGGTCGCGCTCGTCAAGGACGCGCTGCCGGGCGGGCCGCAGGGACAGGCGTTCGCCTCCCGCGATCGCAGGGCGAGCTTCCTCGCGGTCTTCCTCAAGGAGTCCGGCGACGAGGATGATGCGACGCGCATCGCCAAGGCGATGGACGCCTTCCCGTACGTCCAGACCGGCGGGCTCCAGGTCGCGGGCCCACAGGTCGGCGATCAGGTGTCCGCGGACCTGGGCAAGGCCGAGCTGCTGGCCTTCCCGCTGCTCTTCCTGCTGTCGCTGATCGTCTTCCGCGGGGCGGTCGCCGCGTTGCTGCCGCTGTTCGTCGGCTTCCTGACGATCATGGCGACGTTCCTCGGCCTGCGGATCATCAACGAGATGACGTCGCTGTCGATCTTCGCGCTCAACCTCGCGATCGGCCTCGGCCTGGGCCTGGCGATCGACTACTCGCTGTTCATCCTCTCGCGCTATCGCGAGGAGGTCGAGCGCGTCGGGGCGGGCCGCGAGGCGATGACCGCGACGCTGCGCACGGCTGGGCGGACGGTCATCTTCAGCTCGCTGACCGTCGCCGCCGCGATGCTCGCGCTGCTCGTCTTCCCGGAGCGGTTTCTGTACTCGATGGCGATCAGCGGCGCGCTCACGGCGCTGAGTGCCGGGGTCATCGCCCTCACCGCCCTGACCGCGCTCATCACGGTGCTCGGCGACCGCGTCAACGCGCTCGCGCCCAAGCGCTGGCGCTATCGCCCGGTCGCCACCGAGAGCGGGTTCTGGTACCGCCTCTCGCACCTCGTGATGCGCCGGCCCGTGATCGTCGCGACCACAACGGCGACCCTGCTGATCGTGGCCGGGCTTCCGTTCACGCGCATCGCGTTCACCGGCGTCGACGCGAGCGTGCTGCCCAACTCGGCCGAGCCCAAGCAGGTCGACAGCGCGCTGCGGCGGGAGTTCCCGCCGGGCCGCACGGCGACGCTGCACGTCGCCGTCACCGCCCCGCGATCCGCCGGCGGCGCGATGCGTGACTACGCCGCGCGGCTGCGGGCCCGCCGCGACGTGGGCGGTGTGGACGCGCCCCAGTTCCTCGGGAGCGACACGTGGCAGGTCGAGGTCGTCCCGGCGAAGCCCGCGCTCAACCGCCGCTCACTCGATCTCGTACCGGCCGTGCGGGCGGGGCCCGCGCCGGGACCGGTCACCGTCGCCGGCGACTCCGCGCGCTTCGTGGACCAGCGCACCGGGCTCGCCGACCGGCTGCCGCTCGCGATCGCGTTCCTTGCGATCACGACGCTCGTCATCCTGTTCGCGATGACCGGGTCGGTCGTGCTGCCGATCAAGGCGCTCGTCATGAACCTGCTCGGCCTCAGCGCGGCGTTCGGCGTCCTCGTGCTCATCTTCCAGGACGGCCGGCTGGAGGGAGTTCTGGGCTACACGAGCCAGGGCGCGCTGGAGATCACGCAGCCGCTCGTCCTGCTCGCGATCGCATTCGGGCTGAGCACGGACTACGGCGTCTTTCTGCTCACGCGGATCAAGGAGGCGCGCGACCAGGGCGCCTCCAACGAGGAGGCCGTCGCGCTCGGCATCCAGCGCACCGGGCGCATCGTGACGGCGGCCGCCCTGCTGCTCGTCGTCGCGATCGGCGCCTTCGCGACCTCGCAGATCATCTTCATCAAGGAGCTCGGCATCGGCACCGCGGTCGCCGTTCTCATCGACGCGACGATCGTCCGCGCACTGCTCGTGCCGGCGCTCATGAAGCTCCTGGGCGAGCGCAACTGGTGGGCGCCACGGCCGCTGCGGCGCCTGCACGCCCGCTTCGGTGTGAGCGAGGGCGCCGATATCCACCCGCGCGCTACGACAGCAGGATGAGATAGACCAGCGCGCCGAGCACGGCCGCCGCGAGGATACGCGCGCCCTCCTGGCGCTCGCCCTCCGCGAAGCGCACGATCGCGATGACGAGCCCCGCCAGCGGCAGCGCCGCCGCGACGAGCACGATGAAGTTCGCCCGCCCCCAGTCGAGCACCGGACCGAAGTTCATTTTTCGTCGTCGACGAGGTTGCCGAGCTTGTCGATGACCGACTTCAACTGACCGGGCATGTCCGCGTTCTCGACCGCCTGCACCGTCGTCCCCTGATAGGTGACGCTGTAGCGGTGGCCCATGGCCGTCGGCGTGTCGGGCTGGTAGGTGGGCTTGAGGCTCTTGATGTCGAGGTCGTTCAGCGCGGACTGCAGGTCGTCGCGCTTGTCGCTGCCGACATCGAAGCGCTTGACCTGCTCGGGGTACTGTGTGAGCGTCGCCCCGCCGCCGCGCTCGACGACGAGCCCGTAGACCTTGTTCTCGTTGCCGCCGGTGCGCCCGAACGTCACGAGCGGGCGCGTGTCGCCGCTCGATGCGGACGAATCACCGCCGCATCCGGCCGCGGCGAGGACGAGGAGCGCCGCGAAGATCAGCGCAAGTGTCCGTGCCTGCGGGCGCATCGATGCGGGGACCCTAGATAACCGTGACTGCGCGTGCTTCGCCACGAAGCGTACGGTCCAGGTTCTAGTTCGACGCGCCACCCTCGGCGATCTGCAGGAACACTTCCCAGCGGCGCTTGTCGCGCGCGGCGCGGCGCGACTCCTCGGTGCCTTCCTCGGCGGAGGACAGCAGTTCCTCGGACTTGCGCAGCTTCTCGCGCAGGTCCGCCGCGTCGAGCTCGCTGGGCTTGTGGGCCTCCTCGACGAGCACGAGCACGCCGTCGGGCGAGACCTGGACGTAGCCCTCGCCCGCCGCATAGCTCACGATGTCCGACTCGCTGCGGTACAGCCGCAGCTCCGTCGGCACGAGCATGCCGAGCAGCGGCTGATGGCGCGCCAGGATGCCGATCGAGCCGATCTCGGTGCGCGTCGAGACCATCTCGACCTCGTCGACGAAGACCGACCCCTCGGGCGTGAGCACCTCGACACGGAACGGAGTGTGCGCCATTGGCTAGTGTCTCCTCCTGTACGTCGTTGTGCGAGGACGTGCCGGAGGGAGCACTAGGAGTCCTCGTCCGCTTCCTTGCCCTCGTCCTCGGCTTTGTCCTTCTCCTCTGCCTTGCCCTCGTCCTCGTCCTTGCCGCCGCCGGCGGCCTTGACGACGTCGTCGATCGTGCCCTTCAGGAAGAACGCCGACTCCGGCACGTCGTCGTGCTGGCCGTCGATGATCTCCGAGAAGCCGCGGATCGTCTCGGCGATCGGGACGTAGGCGCCCGGCGTGCCGGTGAACTGCTCGGCCACGAAGAACGGCTGCGAGAGGAAGCGCTCGACGCGCCGCGCGCGGCCGACGATGAGCTTGTCCTCGTCGGAGAGCTCGTCGATGCCGAGGATCGCGATGATGTCCTGCAGCTCCTTGTAGCGCTGGAGGATCTCCTTGACGCGGTTGGCGACCGTGAAGTGCTCCTCGCCGAGGATGTCGGGCTTGAGGATCGTCGAGGTCGAGTCCAGCGGGTCGACCGCCGGGTAGATCCCCTTCTCGGAGATCGCCCGCGAGAGCACGGTGGTCGCATTGAGGTGGGCGAACACCGAGGCCGGCGCCGGGTCGGTGAGGTCGTCGGCGGGCACGTAGATCGCCTGGACCGAGGTGACCGAGCCGTCGCGCGTCGAGGTGATCCGCTCCTGAAGCTGGCCCATCTCGGTCTCGAGCGTGGGCTGGTAGCCGACCTGCGACGGCATGCGGCCCAGCAGCGCGGAGACCTCCGAGCCGGCCTGCACGAAGCGGAAGATGTTGTCGATGAAGAGCAGCACGTCCTGGCCGCCCTTCTCGCGAAAGTACTCCGCCATGGTCAGGCCCGACAGCGCGACGCGCATGCGCGCTCCAGGCGGCTCGTTCATCTGGCCGAAGACGAGCACGGTCTTCTCGAGGACCCCGGACTCCTTCATCTCCAGCCAGAGGTCGTTGCCCTCGCGCGAGCGCTCGCCGACGCCGCAGAACGCCGACAGGCCGCCATGTTCCTTGGCGAGGTTGTGGATGAGCTCCTGGATGAGGACGGTCTTGCCGACGCCGGCGCCGCCGAACAGGCCGACCTTGCCGCCCTTGGCGTAGGGAGCCAGCAGGTCGACGACCTTGATGCCGGTCTCGAACATCTCGGTCGTCGGCTTCAGCGCCTCGACCGTCGGGGCGGGCCGGTGGATCGGCCAGCGCTCCTCGTACTCGACGTCGCCGCCGAGATCGATCGGCTCGCCGAGAAGGTTGAAGATGCGGCCGAGCGTCCCGTCGCCGACCGGCACGGTGATCGGGCCGCCGGTGTCGATGACCTCCATGCCGCGGGAGAGACCGTCGGTGGAGTCCATCGCCACACAGCGCACGCGGTCGTCGCCGAGGTGCTGCTGGACCTCGAGCGTGAGGACCTCGTCATCGCCGCGGTCGATCGTGAGCGCGTTGTAGATCTCGGGCAGCTCCCCGTTGGGGAAGGTGGCCTCGATGACGACGCCTTGGATCTCCTCGATGTGGCCGGTGTTGGTTTCGGGTGGGGTTTCCGTCGTTGCCATGGGGGCTCCTGGATTAAGAAAGGCGGTTTCGTCCTGCGGTCATCGCAAGCGATGACCTCCGGACGACGTCACACATGTGAACAGTCGGTCGCCTGCGGCGACCGACTGGCCGCGAGCCGCGGCTCGGGTCGAGGTCGTGGCGGACCTGGCTCAGGTCGAGGTGATGGTTGATCTGGCTCACGTCAGGCTCTCCGCCCCGGCGACGACTTCCATGATCTCCTGGGTGATCTCGGCCTGGCGGGCGCGGTTCATCTCGAGCGTGAGGTCCTCGATGAGCTCGCCGGCGTTCTCCGATGCGTTGCGCATCGCGGTCATGCGGGCGCCGTGCTCGGACGCCGTGGACTCGAGCAGTGCTCGGTACACGGAGATCTCGACGTAGTCGGGAACGAGGCGCGCGAGGATCTCCTGCGGATCGGGCTCGTACTCGACCGTCGCGCGCCGCCCGGGCTTGCCATCCTCGTCGTCCTCGTGCTCCCTGTCCTCGAGGATCGTCGCCTGCTGCAGCGGGAGGAGGGTCTCGCGGCGCACCTCTTGAGTCAGCGGCGAGATGTAGCCGTTGTAGAAGATCTCGACGCGGTCGGCCTTGCCGTCGATGTAGGCCGACATGAGGTCCTCGGCGATGTCTCGCGCGTCCGCGTAGGCGGGACGGTCTGTGAAGCCGACGTAGCGCCCCACCGGGTCCAGCCCGCGGAAGTTCAGCGTCGACACGCCGCGGCGCCCCGCCGCGCTGTAGCGCACCGTGCGCCCGTCGGCCTCATACTCGCGACCGGCGCGCAGCCCGGCGCGCACGATCTGCGAGTTGAACGCGCCGGCGAGACCGCGGTCGCCGGTGACGAGCAGCAGGGCGACCTTGTCCTCGCTGTCGTGCTCCTTGAGGATCGGCAGGCGCGAGACCTCCGACGCGCCGGCGGCCTCGGCGGCCTGGCGCGTCATCCGGCGGATCGCCCCGGCGTACGGGCGCAGCGCGGCGATGCGCTGCTCGGCACGGCGCAGCCGAGCCGCCGCGACCATCTCCATGGCGCGGGTGATCTTCTGGATGTTCTTGACCGAACCGATGCGGTTCTTGACGTCGCGCTGCGATGCGCTCACGCCGGTGCCGCCTCCTTCTCGGGCTCGTCGGCCGTCTCCTCGTCGTCGGCGTCGGCGTCGTCGCTCGAGGACGCGGCCGGCTCGTCGGGCTCCGAATCGGTGTCGATCGCGACGCCGTCCTCGTCGAGGTCCTCGCCGAAGTCCTTGGCGAACTCCTCGACGGCCTTGTGGACGGCCTCGACGATGTCGTCGTCCCAGTTGCCCTCGGCGATCTTCTCGAGCACGTCGGCGTTCTCGGCCCGCATCCGCGCGACGAGATCCTGGTGGAACTCGGGCACGCGATCGACCGACACGCGGTCGATGAACCCGTTGGTCGCGGCGTAGATCACGATGACCTGCTCCTCGACGGGCATCGGCGAGCGCTCGTTCTGGTTGAGCGTCTTGACGAGCCGCTCACCGCGGGCCAGCGTCGCCTGCGTGTCGGCGTCGAGGTCGGAGCCGAACTGCGCGAACGCCTCGAGGTCGCGGTACTGGGAGAGCTCGAGCTTCAGGCGCCCGGCGACCTTCTTCATCGGTTTGATCTGCGCGTTGCCGCCGACCCGCGACACCGAGATGCCCACGTTGATCGCCGGCCGCACGCCCGAGAAGAAGAGCTTGGGCTCGAGGAAGATCTGGCCGTCGGTGATCGAGATGACGTTCGTCGGGATGTAGGCCGACACGTCGCCGGCCTGCGTCTCGATGATCG
>JAWVGM010000050.1:0-37055 GCA_033855075.1 Solirubrobacteraceae bacterium
GCGCGGCCTGGCGGCCGACCGGGCGTGCGCCGGCTACGGCGCCTATCACGCCCGCCAGTGCGTCGTGACGTGCTGGCCGCTCATGCTCGCGATGGCGCCGGCCCACCTGCCCGTGCTCATGGCCGCGATCGCGGCCCTGAGCACGTGGCAGCGCCTCGTCACCCGCCCGCGCCGGAGCGTGGCGGTCGCCCTGCTGCTGGTTTTGGCGCTCGCGGCGCTCGCGATCTAGCACCCGCCTATGGCGTGTTCTCCCGCGCGCCTGTGGGTACCCGCGTCAACTTGACCGTCTACGCCCCCAACCTCATCTCCGAGCAGGAGGACCGGCCGCTCGCGGGCTACGCCGCGCTGGCCGCCGGATACGCCGCGTTCTTCGCCGGCGGGCTGGCGCTCGCCATACGCCGCGACCGCGAGCTTCCCGAGCGCATCGGCGTGGCCGACATCGCGCTGTACGGCGTCGCCACACACCGGCTGAGCCGGATGCTCTCGCGCGAGAAGCTCGGGCGCCTCGTGCGCCTGCCGTTCACCGAGGTCGACGAGGACATCCCCACGCCGCCGGGCGAGCTCGCCGAGCATCCCCGCGAGGGCGGCAGCATGCGCCGCGCGGTGGGCGAACTCGTGAGCTGCACGCTGTGCCTGGACCAGTGGGTGGCGGGCGGGTTCGTCGTCGCTCACGTGGCCGCCCCTCGCGCCACGCGCGCCGTCGCCGCGGCGCTCACGATCAAGGCCGCCGCCGACGTGCTGCACATCGGCTACGCGCGCGCCGTCACCTGACGCACCGGCCGCCGCACGGCAGGCAGCACGCCGCGGACGATCACGATGTCCTCCTCGAGCTGACCGGGCGCCAGCAGGCCGGCCGCCCAGAGATCGCTCGCGCGCTCGCGCAGGCGCGCGCCGAGCGGTCCGCGGGTGCGCTGCACGACGCCGACCTCGAGTCCCGTCGATGCGAGCAGCGCGAGCGTGCGCTCGACGCCGCAGACCGACGAGTGCACCAGCAGGACCGCTCCGCCGGGCCGCAGGAACGACGCCGCCTGCTCGCAGATCGGGTCGAGCAGCACACGGCCGTCGAGGCCTCCCTCCCACGCCCGCGCGGGGCCGTCATGTGGGAGGAGCGGCGCGCCCGGCAGGTACGGCGGGTTGCTCGCGATCACGTCGAAGCGCTCGCCGCGCAGCGCCTCGAAGAGCCAGCCGCGCCGCGTGCGGACCCGCACCCCGTTCAGCCGGGCGTTCAGGCGGGCGCTGATCAGCGCGCGGCGCGAGACGTCGACCGCGGTCGTGCGCGCGCCGAGCATGGCCGCGCTCACGGCGAGCGCCCCGCTGCCGGTGCACAGGTCCAGCACGTCGACGCCCGCGGTCGCGATCTCGTCGCGCAGGGCGTGCGCGAGCATCCAGCTGTCGCTGTGCGGTGGGAAGACGCCGGGTAGGGCTACGAGTCGGATCCTGCTGAGATGTCCGCTCGTGCACGCCCGCAAACCCACCGTGGACCCCGACCGCCTGCGGGCGCCGTTCGATGCCGTCGAACCGCTGCTCGTCGGCATCGAGGAGGAGCTCATGCTGCTCGACGCGGATTCGCTGGACCTCGCGCCGCGCGCGAGCGACGTGCTCGGACGCCTGCCCGACGACCCGCGCTTCAAGCTCGAGCTGGCCGCCGCGCAGATCGAGATCGCGACCCCGCCCGAGGTGTCGGTGGCCGCGGCGGGGGCGCAGCTCAGCCGTGCCCGCGCGGAGCTCGCCGCGGCGGCGGGGCCCGAGCTGCGCCTCGCGGGCGCGGGGACGCACCCGTTCGCTGACCCCATCGGCGAGCTCAGCCGCGGCGCGCGCTATGACCGCACCCGCAACGAGTACGGCGAGCTCGCCCAACGCCAGCTCATCTTCGGGCTGCACGTGCACGTGGGGGTCGGCGACGCCGACCGCGCGCTCGCCATCCACGACGCGCTGCGCTCCTATCTGCCCGAGATCACCGCGCTTGCGGCCAACGCGCCCTTTCACGCGGGCCGCGACACCGGCCTCGCGTCGGTCCGGCCGTCGATCTCCGATCTGCTGCCGCGCCAGGGCGTGCCGCCCGTCCTACGCGACTGGCAGGGCTACGCCGACGCCCTGACCTGGGGCGCGGCGTCCGAGGCCGTGCCCGAGCCGCGGCGCTGGTGGTGGGCGATGCGGCTGCATCCGGCGTTCGGCACGGTGGAGCTGCGTGCGCCCGATGCCCAGGCCAGCCTCGCCGACACGCTGGCGGTCGCGGCACTCGTCCACGCCCTCGTCGCACGCCTGGCCGAGCGCCACGCAGCGGGCGAGAAGCTCGCGGTCGCCCCCACGTGGCGCATCGAGGAGAACCGCTGGTCGGCCGCCCGCTCGGGCGTCCTGGGCGAGATGGCCGATCTCGTCACCGGCGAGCGCGCGCCCACGGCGCGGCGCCTGCACCGTCTGTTCGACGAACTCGAGCCGCTGGCCGAGCGGCTGGGCGGCGCCGCCTCGTTGCGTCACGCGCGCACGATGGTGCGCGCCGGCGGCGGGGCCGCCGCACAACGCGAGACCGCGGCAGAGCGCGGCCTGGACGGGCTGGTCGCCTGGCTCGCCGAGCAGTACGAGCCAGGCGCCTGAGGCGCTCGCTGCGGCTCAGCCCACCGGGGCCTGATCGGCGTAGAGGCGCGAGCCGGGCGTCGTCAGCGACTCCCCGGTCTCGACGAGCGTCTTGAGACCGGAGAGGATCTGCGGCCAGCCACCGTAGATCTCGGCGTTCGTGCTCTCGCGCATCTGATCGTGGGTCACCAGGAGCTTGCAGGAATCGCCGACGGGCTCGATCTCCCACGTCACCCGCGAGGTTCCCTCCGCCTTCACGTCGTCGCTCCACAACGCGTTGAAGCTCTGCACGAGCCGGCGCGGCGGGTCGACCTCGAGGTTCTCCCCGGCGCAGATCTCCACGCCGTTGGGATGAGTCGCCTGGTAGTCCGAGCCGGGCGTCCAGTCCGAGCTGATGCCGACGCCGAACGTGTACTTCGCCCGCATCTCGCTGTCGGTGATCGCCTCCCACAGGCGCTCCGGGGTCGTCTTGATGTAGATCTCGAACACCTTTTCCATGTTGCCCTCCTCGAGGTCGCGCTTGAGACCGGTGAGCGTCGCTGCCCATGGCTCTGCGTACTTGCTCACCCAACGGTCGTGGACGAGCCGGATCGGGATGGGGTTCAGGAAGTGCAGCTTCTCCCGGCCGCGCCGCTTGGTCGTCACGAGCCCGGCCTCCTCGAGCACCTTCAGGTGCTTCATCACGCCGAAGCGCGTCATCGGAAGCCGCTGCTCGAGCGAGGTCAGCGACTGCCCGTCGAGCTTGAAGAGCTCGTCGAGCAGGCTGCGTCGCGTCGGGTCTGCGAGCGCTCTGAACACCTCATCCATGGGCGTCAGGATACGTGACCATATGGTCACCTGTCAAGTCGAGGGGAAGATGTGCGTCGTGGAGGTCCATGAGCTCAGCGAATCCGACCTTGACGCGTTGCAGGCGCTGATCGAGCGCTGCAGCGATCTGTTCCTGCTTACCGAGGACCGCCGCCCCGACCCGGATGAGGCGCGGGCGCTGTGGGACTCGGTGCCATTCGGCACGCCGCGCGAGGGCAAGCACGTACTCGGCGTCTTCGATCCCGAGCTCGTCGGCGTGGCCGAGATCGTCCGCGACTGGCCACGGACGCGAACCTGGAACATCGGCCTGCTCATGTTCGACCCGGCCATGCGCCGCCGTGGCGCCGGGACGGTGGCGATGCGCGTCATCGACCGCTGGGCCGGCGCGTCCGGCGCCGACCGCCTGCGCATCAGCGTGATGCCGGCGAACACCACCGCTCTGGCGTTCTGGTACGCGATCGGCTTCGCCGAGGTGCCGGCAGTGTCCGGCTTCGCCACCCGCGCCGAACACGAGGTGGCGATCGCGCTGGAGCGCGCGGTGGGACCTAGTACGTGACGGGCTCGGTCGCCGCGATCACCGCGGCACCGTGGACGAGGCCAAGCGCGGCGCGCGCCTGCGGGCCGCCCTCGGCGAGCATCTGCTCGGCCGCCTGCAGCGCGGCGTCGATGCGCTCCAGCGCGGGACCAGCGGCACCCTGCGCCGGATCGCGCGGCACGGTGCGCGCCATCGCGACGAACGGAGCCGCCCGCGCGTAGTCGATCGTGTCGCCACCGCCGAGCACCGCGCCGAACGCCATGCTGAGGTACGGGACGACGCGCAGCAGGCGGCCGTTCCCGGCTCGCGCCGCATCCAGACGCGGTGGCCGCGTTTCGGGCAGCGGGCCGCCGTCGAGGATGGACTCCATCGTCCCGCCCGCCACGAGCGCGCGCTCGTCGTCATCCAGGCCTGCGTACGCGGCGGCGCGCATCGCCATGAACAGACCGTTCGCCGGGCGCCCGTACGGGACGTCGGAGGCGAACACGATGCGCTCGGCGGGCACGCGGGCGAACAGCTCGACGACGTCGAACGGGGAGAAGCACGACGTGTCGTACACAACCGCCGGATGCTCCGCGAGCCGCTCGGCGAACATGCCCTGGCCGGCGATGGCCGCGTGCGCGAGGACGAGTGGGACCTCCGGGTAGCGCAGCGCGATGTCCGCGAGCGCGTCCATCGGGGCCATGCCGCGGCCCGCGTGGATGAGGATCGGCACCTGCGCCGCGCGGGCGGTCGCGAAGATCGCCTCCATCTCGGGGCTGTCGAACGTGAACGCCTGCGCGCGCGGATGCAGCTTGATGCCGCGTGCGCCGCGCGCGAGGCAGCGCTCCGCCTCCTCGACCGGGTCCTCCGCGGGGTCCAGCCGGCAGTAGGGAATGATCCGGTCGCTCTCGCTTGCCCAGTCGAGCACCCGGTCGTTCGGTAAGCGATAGGCGGGACTGCGCTGGGGATCGTGAAACGGGAACGCGCAGGCGCGCGCCTCGGGCGAGACGACGTCGAGCGCGCGCAGCAACTCGTCGGGCTCGAGGCGCTGGCCGTCCTCGTCGGCGCCGAGGTGGGTGTGAGCGTCGAGGATCGACGTGCCCGGCGGGCACAGCTCGCGGAGCTCCTGGAGGAACGGTGCGTAGGCGGCCTCGGTGGCGGACACGCGGGCCACGGTACTGATACCGGACGTGGCCCCGGGCGCAGATCAGCCGGCCAGACTACGCTGCGGAGTCGTGTCCGACCTGCGCATCCGCGCCGTCATGCGGACGGCCACCGGCGCCGAGGTCGTCGAGGCGCTCGAGCGCAATCCCGGCTCGCAGGTCCTGCGCGACCGCGGCTGGACCCCCGCGTGGTTCGAGCTCGACATCGAGGTGGACGGCGAGGACGCCGGCGACCGCACGTTCTCGGTCGTCTGGATCGAGCCGGGACGCGCCGCGGGCGAGGTCGCGGAAGAGGAGCTCGAGCACGCGCTCGACGAGGCGCTGCGCAACCTGCGCGACTACGAGGGCATCGACGTCGATCGCGAGGACCTCGCGCCCGGCGCGATCGACCTGAGCGTCGACGTCGGCGCCTGACTTCAGCCGGTCACCGCTCCAGGCGTCGGTCGAGCACCGGCTTGATGTCGACGATCGGGGTGCCGTCGACGGCCTCGAGGTTCGCCACGCGTATCCGCGTGCCGTCGACCGCAAGGATCGTGACCCGGTGCAGCCCGATCGGGTTGGGCCGTGCCGGCGAGCGGGTGCCGAACACGCCCCGCTCGGGATTGGCCGGGTCGCCACGCGGGTGCACGCGCAGCACGTCGCGGCGCGACTGGTGCAGCCAGGTCAGCACGATCATGTCGGCACCGGCCTCGATGTCCACGGCGGCGTCGGCGACGGCGGCGTCCAGGACGAGCCAGGCCTCCGGGGCCCCCTCGTCGCCCTGTTTGGGAGCGGTCGCCGGATCGGTGAGCGGCGACTCGACCCGCCCGATCGGATGCAGTTCGAAGCGATCCCCTCTCATCGAAGTGGTCTAGCAGACGGGCGTCCTGAACAGCAGCAACGAGGGAATCGGGGAGAAGCGGCGTGGTCTGCCCAGGTCCCGGGTGCAGAAGTGACGGATCGATCCGCCCGCGGTCCTCGCATGTCAGTTGCGCACCGCACCGGGTGCACAAGTGACCGATCGCTTCGTCGCCGTTCGCGAGTGGTCAGTTAGGCACGCATATCGTGGGCAACTGACCACTCGTCCAGCCGCGATCGGCGATCGGTCACTTCTGCACGCCCTCCCGAACCCTCGCCCCAGCTGAACCCATCTTTCGATGCTGCTGTTGGTCGGGACCACGCGACCACGCACCGCACGGCTCGAGGGTCAGCAGGTCCGCCGATACGACCTCAGGCTCATGTGCTTGAAGATCACCGAGAAGCGCCAGCGCCGGGCGTCGCGGCATACGCGCGCCGACCGCTGTGCGTACTCGATCGCGTAGGCCGCCTTGCCGGCCTTCACGAACGCGCGGTACGCGCGGCAGTCGCGCTGGGCGAAGCATTCCTCGACGACCGCGAAGTCGAAGTAGCGCGCGAGCGTCGCGGCCTGCGGCCCGTCGTTCTTGAGCGCGACCGCCATGCCGTGGGCGTGCACAAGGTTGGCGAGGAACGTGTTGAAGCGCAGCTGGTCGCTCGCGGTCAGCGGGAAGCCGGTGTCGTTCTCGTAGCCGTTGACGTTGTCGGGATCGACGGCATCAAAGCCCTTGTCGCGGCACATCTCGATTCGGGCTTCGAGAATCGGCTGGAGCAGATCGACGCGGCGGATGTCCAGCCAGCGCTCGTCCTCGAATCCCGCGTACACGTTGCCCAGCAGCTCCGGCGCGAACGTGTCGCGGTCGGGCCGGAAGCTCTCCCAGGATCCCGCGTCGAGATAGCAGATCGAGCGTCGGCGGCCGCGCTCGATGCGACGCACCGTGCGCTTGGTCGCATCGAAGCCGTCGACCTCGAATGCGTGCGCGTCCAGCTTCGTGTTCGCCGGGCCCTGAAGCTGGATCTGCCACGGCCGCGTCGCCGGCCCGAACGCGGCGCAGCCGTCACACGGCGCCGGCGCGGGCAGGACGAGTGCCGCCGCGACAACAGCCGCGACAACAGCCGCGGCTACGCCCGGCACGCGTCGGCCACGGCGGCGGCGAAGGCGTCGACCTCCTCGGCCGTGGTGTCCCACGAGCACATGAGCCGCACCTCCCCCGTGCGCTCGTCCCAGACGTAGAAATGCCAGTCGCGTTGCAGGCCGGGCGCCGTGCCCGGCGGCAGGAGCGCGAAGATCGCGTTGGCCTGGACGGGCTGGGTGATCTGCACACCGGGCACGTCGACGAGCGCGCGCGCGAGCCGCGCCGCCATCGCGTTGGCGTGTGCGGAGTTGCGCCGCCACAGGTCGTCGGTGAGCAGCGCGATGAACTGCGCGGCGAGAAAGCGGCCCTTGGACCCGAGCTGCAGCGTCTGCTTGCGCAGGTTGACAAAGCCGTCCCCGAGCCCGGGCGCGAGGAGCACCACGGCCTCCCCCACGACGAGCCCGTTCTTCGTGCCGCCGAAGGACAGCGCGTCGACGCCCGCATCGGCCGCGAGCGCGCGAAGCGGCACGTCGAGCGCGGCGGCGGCGTTGGCCAGCCGGGCGCCGTCGACGTGCAGGAGAAGCCCGTGCGCGTGCGCACAGTCCGCGAGCGCCGCGAGCTCATCCGGGCTGTAGACCGTGCCGAGCTCCGTGCTCTGGCTCACCGAGACGACGCGCTGCTGGACGGCGTGCTCGTCGCCGCTGCGCGCGATCTGCGCCTCGACGAGCTCGGGCGTGAGCTTGCCGTCCGGCGTCGGGACCGCATGCAGCTTGACGCCGGCGATCCGCTCCGGCGCCCCGGCCTCGTCGACGTTGACGTGCGCGGTCGCCGAGCAGATGACCGACTCCCAGGCGCGGCACATCGCCCGGAAGCACAGGACATTCGCCGCGCTGCCGTTGAAGACGAGAAAGCACGCCGCGTCGGCGCCGAGCTGCTCGCGCAGGAGCTCCTCGGCGCGCGCCGTCCACGGGTCGGCGCCGTAGGGCGGCGTGTGGTCGACGTTTGCCTCGGCGACCGCCGCCAGGACCTCCGGGTGCGCCCCGGAGTAGTTGTCGGAGGCGAACGCCCTCATGCGATCGCGCGCGCGGGCCGGCGCAGGGCGCCATCCAGGCGCTCGCGCAGGGACGCATGAAACACGTTCAGCGGAAACTCGTCGTCGGCGACGAGGTCGATGTACCGCCGCGGGTCGCCGTCCTCCACGAAATCGGGCTCCGCATCCGCCCACGCCGATGGGTCCGCAGCGGGCACGTACGCGCCGACGAGCTCACGCGCGGCGCACCACCGCTGAAGCCGGGTGCGCTGCACCCCGTCGCGATACAGGCTCGCGATCCGCGCGCGCAGCTCGAGCACCCCCTCGGTCACGCCGTCCCAGTCGACCGTCATCCGCGTGTCGTTCACGCGCACGCCCCCGCGCTCGCACAGGAACGCGAACAGCAGCTGGCCCGCGAGCCCGTCGTAGTTGCGCACGCGCGGGCCGGTGATCGGAAAGCGGATCATGCGATCCAGGAGCATCGCGTACCGGACGTTGCGCGCAAAGCGAAATCCGCCGCGCTCGAGCTTGACGGCCTCGGCGTAGGCGGTCAGATCGCAGCGCAGCTCCTCGAGCGCGTACATCCAGAACGGGTTGCGCTGCCGGATGAGGTACGGGTCGAACGGCATGTCGCCGCGGCCGTGCGAGCGGTCGTGGATGAGGTCCCACAGCGCGAAGGTCTGCTCGCATTCCTCCTGCGAGGCCAGGAGCGCCTCGGCGTCGGCGGGCAGGTTCAGCGACACGAGCGGCGCGGCGGCGGCGATCGTGCGCCGGAGGCGGGCGGCCTCGCGGTCGCAGAAGATCGCGCCGAAGTGGTTGGCCGGCGGGGTGGGCGGGGTCGCGGTCGCCACCGTCTCGGGGAACAGCACCGCGCACTCGCTGTCGTAACCGGCGGTGTAGTCGACGAGCGTCACCGGCACGAACGGCGGGTTGTCGAAGCGCTCGGCCTCGAGCTGCGCGAGCCAACCGGGCCAGGGAACGCGCACGATCAGCGCCTCGAAGGCGTGGTCGCGAGGGCCGTTCTGCTTGTCCATGGGAAAGACGACGAGATGCTCGATGCCGTCCTCGCGGTCGCGTTCGGGATGGAAGGCGGCGAGCGCCGCCCCGAAGTCCGGTCGGCCGTACCCGCCGGCCGCCCACGTCTCCAGATCACCGACGAGCGCATCGAGGTAGGTGCGCTGATGGGCGAAATGCCGGGCGAGCCCGCGCAGCGCGTCACAGATCCGCTCGACGTCGCGCGCGATCGTCGCCGCGTCATGGACATCGAGGTCGACCGAGCCGTCGGCCCGCTGGGCGAGTCGCAGGCGGTCGACCGTGTCGCGCAGCGCGTGCCAGTGCGCGTCGTCGCGCGCGGGGCTCGGGGTGACAGCCGCAGGTGTCGCGCCGTGCATCGCTCGCGTCGCTATCCGGTGGGACCGCCCTGAGCCAGCACCGCCGGGTCGGCAACCTCACGCGGGCGCTTGAAGAACGGCGCGAACGATGGCCGCAGCGCGACCATGATGATCACGCCGACGAGCATCGAGCCGAGCCCGACGACGACCGGCACGCCGATACCGAACAGCCCGGCCGACGACGTGTTCGCTGGATCGCCGTAGTAGATGAGCGCCTTGACGAAGATGCCGAGGAGCAGCACGCCGCCGAGGCCGGGCAGGATTCCCAGCATGAGCGCATTGCGCAAGCTCTTGGGCAGCTCGCGCCGGTAGTACACGGCACACGCGAAGCCCGTGAGCCCGTAGTAGAAGGCGATGAGGAAGCCGAGCGCCACGATCGAGTCCTCGAGCACGTTCGTGCTCAGGTTGACGATGAGGACGAACCACGTGACCGACATGACGCCCATGAGGATCGTCGAGAACGACGGCGTCTGATAGCGCGGGTGCACCTTGGCAAAGGCCTTGTTGAGCGCCCCCCAGCGCGCCATCGACAACGTCGTGCGCGCGGTCGGCAGGATCGTGGTCTGCGTCGACGCCGATGCGGACGTCAGCACCGCGACGATGAGCAGCAGGTCAAGCGGATGCGGGAACACCCTCCCGCCCAGGTAGCTGAGCACGTCGTCAGCGTTGTCGATGAGGTTCTGCGGACCGGCGTAGGCCTGTGCGGCGATCGCCACGACGACGTAGATCGCCAGCAGCAGCAGCGTGCTCACGACGGCTGCCTTGCCCGGGCCGGTCGCGCTGTCGCGCGATTCCTCGTTGACCGCGACCCCCGAATCCCAGCCCCAATAGATGAACAGACCGAGCAGGACTCCGTTGACCAGCGCCCCCGTGCTGTCGATCGCAAGCGGGTTCAGCCAGTTGGCGTTGACGTGCAGCGAGCCGTCCGGCGGATTTGCGTACACCGCGACGAGCGCGACGACGGCGAACAGGGCGAGCGTGAAGACCTCGGCGCTGAGCAGGAAGGCCTGCAGCCGGGCCGAGAGCTCGATGCCCCGGTAGCAGATGTAGGTCATGACGATGATCCATACGACCCCCACGGCCGTGACCGCGAGCGTCGAGTTGGCCGCCGAGTCCCAGCGGAACAGGAGGAAGCTGTAGATGCCGGCGATCTGGGCGAGGTTCGCCATTACGATCACGTCGGCCATGACGATGGCCCAGCCGGCGAGCCAGCCCCAGCTCGGCCCCAGCGCACGCGTCACCCAGGCGAACGACGTGCCGCAGTCCGGGTCTGCCTGGTTCATGTACCGGTAGGAGAACGCGATCAGCAGCATCGGGATGAACGACACGAGCAGGACCGCCGGTGACTGCAGCCCGACACCCGCGACCGCCGCGATGAACCCGAGCGTCGCCGCCAGGCTGTACCCGGGCGCCGTCGACGCGACCCCGATGACGACGTTGGAGATGTAGCCGAGGGCACCTGACTTCAGCCCCTTGTCCATGACGCGTTCAGCTGCCGCGGATTTCGGTGCTACCACCGGGGGATTGACGACGGCGCCGGCCATGAACGCTCCTCCTTGTCTGCAGTCCGTACCCCGACGCTACGCCAGCGTGCGCGCGGCCGCAAGGTTCGCGATACCAAACCGAGCTCCCTCGGCTTATACACTTGGTACAACGATGTTGTCGCCTCTTGGCCCGGATTGCCTCTTGAGGCGGTCCAAGGCGGGCGGTACCGTACGCCGAAGCGTCCAGCGCCGGACTGTGCCCCGGACGCTCTACGAGAGGAGCGACATGGCCACCCAGATCACGGATCCGTCTTCTCCGAAGGCCGGCGATCCCACGGATCTGCAGCGCCTCGCCCAGCGTCATCTCTGGATGCACTTCACGCGCATGGGCGGCTACACAGAAGGTGCCGAGATCCCGATCATCGTGCGCGGCGAGGGCTGCTACGTCTTCGACGAGCACGGCAAGCGCTACCTCGACGCGCTGTCAGCCCTGTACTGCGTAAACGCCGGCCACGGTCGCGACGAGCTCGCGCGCGCCGCCGCCGAGCAGTCCTCCAAGCTCGCGTTCTACACGAACTGGAGCTACGCGCATCCGACGTCGATCGAGCTCGCGGCGCGCATCGCCGAGCTCGCGCCCGAGGGCCTGGACCGCGTGTTCTTCACGTCCGGCGGCTCGGAGGCCGTCGAGTCGGCGTGGAAGCTCGCCAAGGCCTACCACCGCGAGCGCGGGGACGCATCACGATTCAAGGTCATCGCCCGCGAGGTCGCCTACCACGGCAGCTCGATGGGCGCGCTCAGCGCCACCGGCGTGACGAGCATCCGCGCCCCGTTCGAACCATTGACGCCCGGCGGCTGTCACGTGCCCAACACGAACAGCTACCGCTGGACCGAGGATCGCGACCCGCTGTGGGCGGCCGACGCCATCGAGGAGCGGATCGAGTTCGAGGGCCCCGAGACCGTCGCCGCCGTGATCCTCGAGCCCGTGCAGAACGCGGGCGGCTGCTTCACGCCGCAGGAGGGCTACTTCCAGCGCGTGCGCGAGATCTGCGACCGCCACGGCGTGCTGCTCATCTCCGACGAGGTCATCTGCTCGTGGGGACGGCTCGGCCACTACTTCGGCTCCGAGCGCTACGGCTATCTGCCGGACATCATCACGACCGCCAAGGGCCTGACCTCCGGCTACGCACCGATGGGCGCGATGATCGCCGCCGACCACGTCGCCGAGCCGTTCCTGCACGGGAAGGCCTCGTTCAACCATGGCTTCACCTTCGGCGGGCACCCCGTCGCGGCCGCGGTCGCGCTCGCGAACATCGACCTCCTGCGCGACGAGGATCTCTGCGGCCACGTGCTCGCCAACGAGGACGCGTTCCGCGGCATGCTCGAGAGCCTGCGCGACCTCGAGATCGTCGGCGACGTGCGCGGCGCGGGCTACTTCCACGCGATCGAGCTCGTGCGCGACCGCGAGACCAAGGCGTCCTTCAGCCACGAGGAATCCGAGAGCCTGCTGCGCGGTTTCGTCTCCGGTGAGCTCTACCGCCAGGGCCTCATCTGCCGCACGGACGATCGCGGTGACCCGGTCATCCAGCTCGCGCCGCCGCTCATCGCCGGGCAGGAGCAGTTCGACGAGATCGAGGCGATCCTGCGCTCGGTGCTCACCCAGGCCTGGGAGCGCGTGGCCGCGAGCTGATGCTCACCGTCGACGGCCTCATCGCCGAGCTCGGGCTCACGCTCGCCAGCGGGGAGGAGGCCGCCGCGACGCGGGTGCGGTGGGTGCACTCGACCGAGCTGCTCGACCCCACGCCGTGGCTGAAGGGCGGCGAACTGCTGCTCACGACCGGGATCCAGCTGGACACGCCGGCCCGCCAGCGCGAGTTCGTCGCTCGGCTGGCGGACGGCGGCATAGCCGGGCTGGGCTTCGGCACGGGGCTCACGTTCGACGACGTTCCCCCGGCGCTGCTGACCGCGGCCCGGCGCACCGCGCTGCCGGTCTTCGAGGTCCCCTACGACGTGCCGTTCATCGCGATCACCGAGGCCGCCTCGCAGCACCTGGTCAGCGAGCAGTACGAGGCGCTGCGCCGTAGCACCGCGACGCAGGGTCGCCTCGAGCGGCTCGTGCTCGAGGAGCGCGGCCTGCCGGCCGTCATGCGCGTCGTCGCCGACGAGATCGGCGGCGCCGCCGGGGTGCTCAGCGCGCGCGGCGAGATCATCGCCTGGCACGGCACGCTCGATCTCGACGAGCGCGCGGCCCTCGACGCCGCGCTCGCCGAGTTGACCGCGGCGCGCGACGCATCGGCCGACGACGCAGCAGGTTTTCTGGACGGCCGCGGGCTGATCCTCCCGGTGGAGGCCCGCGGCCGCACGCCGCCGCAGGCCTGGCTCGTGGGGATCACCAGCGAGGCAGCGCCCGGCGATTTCGAGCGGCTCATCTTCCGGCAGGCGGTCACCGTCGTCGCGCTCGAGCTCATGCGCGTCCGCGTCGCGCACGACACGGAGCGCCGCCTCGCGGGCGACGTGCTCGCCGAGGCGCTCACCGGACGGCTGCACCCCGAGGAGCTCGAGGCGCGGCTGCGGCCGTTCGGCATCGGTCATGACGTCGCCGTGCTCGCGTTCTCCTGCGCCGATCCCGACGAGGCCGAGCCGGTGCTCGAGCGCGCGCTCGTCCGCGCCGGCGTGCCGGCGCTCGTGGCGGTGCGCGGGACGCTGCTGTGCGCCGTCATCGCCGCCGAGCTGCGCGACCCGATCGAGATCGCCCGCGTCGCGCGGACCGAGCTCGCCGAGGAGTTCGGCGACGTGCGCGCCGCCGCGAGCCGCACCGCGTCGGCGCAGTCCCTGCGGCGCAGCTTCCACGAGGCGCGCTGTGCGCTGCAGGCCGTTCGCCTGGCCAACGGCGGCGCGCCCGAGGTCGCCTCCCATCGCGACCTCGGCGCCTTCCAGCTCCTGCTCTCACTCCAGGACGACGACGCGCTGCGCTCCTACTGCGACGGCGTGCTCTCGAGCATCCAGGACGGCGATCCCGCCTACGCAGACGAGCTCCTGCGCTCGCTCGACGCCTACCTGGACAACAACGGGCACTGGGAGCGCGCTGCCGGTCAGGTCTACTGCCACCGCCACACCCTGCGCTACCGGATCCGGCGCATCGAGGAGCTCACCGGGCGCGACCTCTCCAGCCCGCAGGACCGCATCGAGTTCTGGCTCGCCCTGCGCGGACGGGAGCTCACGCTGTGAGCCTCTCCGTCGCCATCCTCGGCGCCGGTGGCACGATCGCGCGCGCGATCGTGCGCGACCTCGCCGAATCCGACGAGGTCGCCGAGCTCGTCCTGCTCGACCTCGACGCGGCGCGGGCCGCGGCGGTCGCCGCCGAGCACGGCGGCGGTAAGGCGCGCAGCGCCGGCACCGACGCCCTCGGCGACGATCTGCCGCTCGCCGTCGCCGGCTGCGACGTGCTGCTCAACGCCGCGAGCTACCGCGTGAACCTCCACGCCATGCAGGCCGCGCTCGACGCCGGCTGTCACTACCTCGACCTCGGCGGGCTGTACTGGATGACCGCTCGCCAGCTCGAGCTGCACGAGCGCTTCGAGCGCGCCGGCCGGCTCGCGCTGCTCGGGATCGGCGCCAGCCCCGGCAAGACGAACGTGATGGCCGCGCGCGCCGTCCGCGAGCTCGGTGACGAACCGGTGCTCGAGCTGCATGTCGCCGCCGCCGGGCGCGACCCGGAGCCCGCCGTCGGCCTGCGCGTGCCCTACGCGCTGCGCACGCTGATCGACGAGCTCACGATGCCACCGGTGGTGCTCGAGGATTCCGAGCCGGTCGAGCTCGAGCCGATGTCGCCGGGCGGACGCGTGCGCTTTGCCGCGCCGATCGGCGAAGCCGAGACGATCCACACGTTGCACTCCGAGCTGCAGACGTTCGGGCCGAGCTTCGGGGTCGCGCGCGCGAGCTTCCGCCTGTCGCTGCCCCCCGCGCTGCTGGACCGCCTCGCGCCGCTGGTGGGCGCGCCGGAGGACGAGGTCGCAGCGCTCGCCGCGGCCGCCGTGTCTCCGTCTCCCGACGCGGTGGCGGCACACGTCGTCGAGGCGCGCTCGGTGCGGCGGCGGGTCACCGTCAGCGCCCTCACCCGCCCGATGGAGAGCTGGAAGCTCGGCGGCGGCATCGTGTCGACCGCGGCGCCGGCGGCCGCGGCGGTGCGGCTGCTCGCGCGCGGTGCGATCACGGCGCATGGCGCGCATCCGCCGGAGCGCTGCGTCGACCCCGACGATCTCTTCGCCGAGCTCGAGCGACGGGCGTGCACGTTCACGGTGGCCGCCGAGGATCTCGCCGCCCACGGGAGCCCCGCGTGATCGTCGGCGTCCCCACCGAGATCAAGCCCGACGAATCCCGCGTCGCGCTCACGCCGGCCGGCGTGCGCGAGCTCACCTCGCACGGCCACGACGTCGTCGTGGAGGCCGGGGCCGGCCTCGGCAGCGCCATCGAGGACGCCCACTACGAGGCGCAGGGCGCGCGGATCCTGCCCGCGGCGGTCGACATCTTCGCGGCCGCGCAGCTCATCCTGAAGGTCAAGGAGCCGCTCGCGAGCGAGGTGCCGATGCTGCGCCCCGAGCACACGCTGTTCACGTATCTGCATCTCGCCGCGGCGCCGGAGCTGGCCGACGCCCTGCGCGCGTCGGGCGCGACGTGCATCGCCTATGAGACCGTCGAGGACGAGCACGGCAACCTGCCGCTGCTCGCGCCGATGAGCGAGGTCGCCGGGAAGATCGCCACGCAGGCGGGCGCATTCATGCTCGAGAAGCCGCTCGGCGGGCGCGGCGTACTCCTCGGCGGTGTGCCGGGCGTGGCGGCCGCGACCGTGCTCGTCATCGGCGGCGGGGTCGTCGGGCTCAACGCTGCGCTGATCGCGATCGGGATGCAGGCGGACGTCTTCGTGTTCGACCGCTCGATCGACCGGCTGCGCGAGCTCGAGCTCATCTTCGGCGGTCGCGCGTCGACGGTGCATTCGTCGACGCTGACGATCGAGGAGATGCTGCCGAGCGCCGACCTCGTCATCGGCGCGGTGCTCATCCACGGAGCGCGCGCCCCGCGCGTCATCACCCGGCAGCAGCTCGGACTCATGAAGTCGCGCGCGGTCCTCGTCGACGTGTCGATCGACCAGGGCGGCTGCTTTGAGACCTCGCGTCCGACGACCCACTCCGAGCCGACCTTCCAGGTCGACGACATCACCCATTACTGCGTGACGAACATGCCCGGCGCGGTGCCGGTCACGTCCACCTACGCACTGACCAACGCGACGCTGCCGTACGTGCTCGCGCTGGCCGACCGCGGCGTGGGCGGGGCGATCGCCACGAGCCCCGCGCTCCAGGCGGGCGTGAACGTCGCGCACGGCCAGATCATTCACCCCGCCGTCGCGGAGGCGCTCGGCGAAACCCCTCTGGAAGGAGCTGTCAGCCCATGAGCGCAGCCACGACGACGACCGAGATCCGCAACTTCATCGGCGGCGAGTTCCGCTCGACGTCCGCCGGGGCGACCGAGACGATCCACAACCCCGCGACCGACGAGCCGATCGCGACGGCGCCCCTGTCGGATGCCGACGACGTCGATGCCGCGGTGGTCGCGGCGGACGCCGCGTTCGACGGGTGGTCGCAGACGATTCCGGGCGAGCGGGCGCTCGCGTTGCTGCGCATCGCCGACGCGATCGAGGAGCGCGGCGAGGAGCTCAGCCAGGTCGAGTCGCTGAACGTCGGCAAGCCGATCGCGGCGATGCGCGACGAGATCCCGTTCCTCGTCGACAACCTGCGCTTCTTCGCCGGCGCCGCGCGCAACATGGAAGGCCGCGCGGCGGGCGAGTACATGGAGGGCTACACGTCGATGTTGCGCCGCGAGCCCGTGGGCGTCGTCGGCCAGATCGCGCCGTGGAACTACCCGCTCATGATGGCCATCTGGAAGATCGGCCCGGCGCTCGCCGCCGGCAACACGGTCGTGCTCAAGCCCTCCGAGCAGACGCCGATGACGGCCGCGCTGCTCGCCTCCATCTGCGCCGAGCATCTGCCCGCCGGCGTGCTCAACGTCATCTTCGGACACGGCGAGGCCGCGGGCGCGCCGCTCGTCGCGCATCCCACGGTCGCGATGGTGTCGCTCACGGGCGACGTCGCGACCGGGCGCGCGGTTGCCCGCGCCGCCTCGCAGACGCTCAAGCGCGTACACCTCGAGCTCGGCGGCAAGGCGCCGGTCATCGTGTTCGACGACGCGGACATCGAGGCCACGGTCGAGGCGGTCAAGATCGGCGGCTACTTCAACGCGGGCCAGGACTGCACGGCCGCGAGCCGGGTGCTGGCGGGGCCGAAGGTGTACGACGATTTCGTCAGCGCGCTGGCCGAGGCGGCGTCGTCGCTCGCCGTCGGCGACCCGAGCGACGAGGACACCGAGATGGGCCCGCTCATCTCGGCGAGCCAGCGCGAGCGCGTCGTCGGCTTCCTCGAGCGCGCGCCGAGCCACGCGGAGACGGTCACCGGCGGCCAGCCCGCCGGCGGCGCCGGTCACTTCTTCTCCCCCACGGTGGTGGCCAACCTCGACCAGGCCGACGAGATCGTCCAGCGCGAGGTCTTCGGCCCGGTCGTGAGCGTCCAGCGCTTCAGCTCCGACGAGGAGGCGATCGCGTGGGCCAACGGCGTCGACTACGGCCTGGCGTCGAGCGTCTTCACGCGCGACGTGGGCCGCGCGATGCGCGCCGCCCGCGCCCTGCGCTTCGGCACCGTGTGGATCAACGACCACATGCCGCTCGTCTCCGAGATGCCCCACGGCGGCTTCAAGCAGTCCGGCTACGGCAAGGACATGTCCGCCTACGCCCTGGAGGACTACACGGAGCTCAAGCACGTGATGGTGAATCTGAGCTAGAGCTCGGCCGCCCCTCGGCCCGAGGATCACTGAGAGAACGAGGGAGCGATGCGGCGCGGTTGCCGCGAGGCCGCGGTCAGAGGCCTACAGCGGGGGGTCCCGTGCAGAACGTCCACCATTTCGTCGTTTTGCACGGGACCCCTCCACGACCACCGACGATCCCACCCACTCTGTGACCGATCCAGACGCGATTGCCACACGACACGCGCGGAACGGCAACATGAGCGGCCGAGGTGACCTGATTGATCCGCCACACCAGCCCGCTGCGTCACACTCCCAACGGATGATCGTCTTCCACGGCACCACGCCCGACACGGTCCCCGGCATCCAGCGCGATGGGCTCATGCCGGGCTCTCACGTCACGCCGCACAAAGAGCTCGCGGCCGAGTACGCCTGGATGCGCGGGATGGAGCTCGGGGCGGATTCGGCGGTCGTCATCGAGCTCGACGTCCCCGACGCCGCGGTGATCGAGACGCAGAGCTGGTGGTGGGCGCAGGACCAGCTTCAGCTGCCGGCGGGCTGTCCGCCGTCGTGTGTCGTGTCGATCGAGGAGATCACCGACCGGCCGACGTCGGTCGGCTGAGCGGACCCCGCCCCTACCCCACGAACTCGATGTCCACCCGCTCGCCCGCGGCCAGGAAGTCGCGGTCCTCCGGCACGAGAGCCAGCGCGGGAACCCCGAGCAGGGACGTCAGGATGTGCGACCCCTGCGCGCCGTTCGGCGTGACGTGCCAGCCGTCGTCGTGCATCTCGGCCGTGCAGCGCACGACGGTCGTGCGGCCGACCATGCCGGGAAGCTCCGTCGCCGCGATGCCGGTCGCGGTGTGCTGTGCGTAGCTGCGCCCGAGCATCGCGTACAGCGCGGGGACGACGAGCACCCGGAACGCCATCAGCGCCGAGGCGGGGTTGCCCGGCAGGGCGAACGCGAGTGCACCGCCGGGCATCACGTAGAAGCACACCTGGCCGCCCGGCTTCAGGCTGACCCGGGCGAAGATCTCGCGGCCGCCGAGCAGCTCGAGCGCCGGGCGGACGTGGTCGTGCGGGCCGACCGACACGCCGCCGATCGTGCACAGGACGTCGGCTCCCTGGAACGCCTGCTCGAGCGCGCGCACCGTCTGCGCGCGGTCGTCGCCGACGCGCACGCTCGTGATGACGTCGGCGCCCGCGGCGCGCGTCGCGGCGATCAAGGCCGGGCTGTTCGCGTCGCGGATCTGCCCCGGCTGCAGCTCCGGCCCGGGCGAGACGAGCTCGTCGCCGGTGCTCACGAGAGCCACCAAAGGACGGCGGACGACCTGCGGCCGCGCGATGTTCACCGACGCGAGGTGGCCGATCTCCGGCGAGCTCAGCGGCGTGCCGGCGAGCAGCGTCGTCTCCCCCTTGGCGATGTCCTCGCCCGCGTAGCGCACGTCGTTGCCGGCGCCCACCGGCTCCTGCACGGTGACCTCGCCGTCATCTGACTCGGTGAGCTCCTGGCGGACGATCGCGTCCGCACCCTCCGGCAGCGGCGCGCCCGTCGAGATCCGGACCGCGGTCCCGGGCTCCACGGTCACACCCGCGAGGTGGCCCGCGCGCGCCTCCCCGATGATCCGCAAGGTCGCCGGCGGGCGCTCGGTGTCGGCGGCGAGCACGGCGAAGCCGTCCATCGCCGAGCATGCGAACGGCGGCACGTCGTTGGGCGCGACCGCGTCGGTCGCGAGCACGCGGCCGAGCGCGTCCTCGAGCGCGACCGCCTCGGCGTCGGCGCGCTCCACGCGCGCGAGCACGGCGTCGCGCGCCTCCTTGATCGAGATCCTCGGCGTGGCCACGGCGGGACGGTACACAACGCCCGCCGTCGCGCACCCTAGGTGGGCGCGTCGCAACACCCTCGGGGGTTCACGACGAGACCTTGGATGCCTGTGCCGCACGGCCGGCCGGGGCGAAGGTGCGGGCGTGGCCTCGTTCAACCTCGCCCCGAGCAACCCGATGCGCGCGCTGTACCGCGTGCGGCGCGTGGCCACGCTCATCGCCATCGTGACCACGCTCGCCCTCATCGCCGCCGCCGCGACGTACGCCTTCGGGACCGACCTCGTACACGGCCCGTCCCAGGACCAGCAGGTCGGACGCTAGGGGTGCCGAAGCAGGCCATGTGGCCGGCGGAGGCGGGCCCCCGTGGTTCTTCGGTGCCGAAACCTCCTGGCAATTCATGTGATGACTATGAGGAAACGGTTGACGCGCAGGGAGGGCGGGCAGGAGCCTCACGGCCGGGGCGTACGAGCGATCTGCGGCGGAAGTCCGCGCGAGGGGAACACATGTCACGCACTGCATTCAGGGCAACGAGATCGATCGCGGTGGCGGCGACGCTGCTCGCCGTCGTGCCGGCCGTGGCGAGCGCCGCGACCAGGCCGACGGCGACGACCGGCGGCGCGACGAAGGTCACACCGACGAGCGTGCGCCTCGTCGGGTCGGTGAATCCCAACGGCGCCAGGACGACCTACCTCTTCCAGTACGGGACGACGACGCTGTACGGGACGTCGACGCCGATCACGGTCGCAGGCACCGGCACGAGCAAGATCACCGTGCGCGTGGACGTCGCGAACCTCGCGCCGGCGACGCGCTACCACTACCGGATCGTCGCCCACAACGTGAAGGGCGACGGGGCCGGTGGCGATCGCAACTTCAAGACGAAGGTGCAGCCGCTCGCGCTCTCGCTGTTCGCCAAGCCCAACCCGGTCCCGTTCGGCAAGGGCACCGTCCTCGCGGGCGTCCTCACCGGCACCGGCAAGGAGGGCAAGCAGATCGTCCTGCAGCAAAGCCCGTTCCCGCACACGCAGGGCTTCACGCAGGTGGGCAGCCCCGTGGTGACGAACGCCCAGGGCGCATTCAGCTTCAACACGGTCGGCGTGGCGCTGAACACGCAGTTCCGCGTCTTGCTGCAGAGCAAGCCGTCGGTGATGAGCCCGATTGTCGGCGTCGGCGTCGCCCCGCGCGTGAGCACTCACGTCAGCTCGACTCACGTGTCCAGCGGGGCACGCGTGCGCTTCTCCGGCGTCGTGCGCCCCAGGCACAACGGTTCGCGCGTCGTCATCCAGCGCAAGCGCGGATCGCGCTGGCGGTTCATCGCCGCCACCAAGCTGCACACGCGAGACGCGACGTCCTCGAAATACAGCCGGCGCGTGGTGATCCGCCACGGCGGCAGCTACCGCGTTCTCGTCGACAGTGCCGACGGCATCTACGTGCCGAGCACCGGACGCACGGTGAGGATCCACCTCCGCTGATCACGGCCCGCGCCGTCCGTCATCATCCGGCGAGATGAGCGCGACACACGAACTGGGGATCCCGCTCACGGTCGTGGGCGGGTTCCTCGGCGCGGGCAAGACGACGCTGCTCAACCGTCTGCTCGCCGAGGCGGACGGGCGCCGGCTCGCGCTCATGGTCAACGATTTCGGCGCGATCAACATCGACGCCGACCTCGTCGCCTCGCAGGAGGGCGAGACGATCAGCCTCACGAACGGCTGCATCTGCTGCGGGCTGTCCGGCGAGTTCATGTTCGCGCTCGCGGGGTTGCGCGACCGCGAGGATCCGCCGGAGCACGTCATCGTCGAGGCCAGCGGCGTCGGCGACACGAACCAGATCCTCGCCTACGGCGACATGCCCGGCTTCGCGCAGGATGCGGCGCTGGTCGTCGTCGACGCCGAGACCCTCCGGGCCCGCGCGGAGGACTTCCAGACCGGGCCGCAGGTGCTCGGCCAGCTGCGCTCGGCCGACCTCGTCGTCCTCAACAAGACCGACCTCGTCGGCGCCGACGAGCTTGCGGCCACGCGAGCGTGGATCCGTGAGACCGTCGGCCGCTCGACCGCGGTCGTCGATGCAGCCTTCGGCGACGTCCCGGCCGACGTGCTGCTCGGGACGCGCGTCGCCGCGCGTGCTGCGGCGACGACCCACGACGACCACAGCCGACACGATCACGCCCATCCCGAGTACGAGACCTGGAGCTGGGAGGGCGCGGCCGCGCTGCATGGCGCCGGCTTCGTCGAGGCGCTCACCCGACTGCCCGACGGCATCCTGCGCGGCAAGGGCTTTCTGCACCTGCGCGAGGACCCCGGCAACCGCTACCTGCTGCAGCTCGTCGGCCGCCGCTACACGATCACGTGCGATCGCCCCTGGGGCGACGCCGAGCCCGAGTCGCGGATCGTCCTCATCGGGCTGCCGGGCTCGATCCACGCCGAGGACCTCGACACCACGATCGCGCGCCTGAGCGCGGCGTGACACCCGGATGAAGGCCGAGCAGCTCGCGCCCGGGACGTCGCGTCCGGTGCTGCTTCAGGCCGTCCTGCGCGCCGAGGCGACCGGCCAGCCGTTTTTCATCGTCTCGCCCGCAGGCGAGGGCCCGCGGATCATCGTGCTCGACGACGAGGACGAGCAGCTCTGGATCGGCCGCAGCCCCGCGTGCGGCGTGCCGCTCGAGGGCGACGGGATGGCGTCGCGCAGCCACGCCGAGCTCGTCCGCACGGGTGGGGACTGGTCCGTCGCCGACGACGGGCTCTCGCGCAACGGCACGTTCGTCGGCGGCGAGCGCGTGACCGGCCGGCGTCGCCTGTGCGACGGCGACGTCGTCAGCGTCGGCGAATCGACGCTGTCCTTCCGGGAACCGCGCGCCGCCGTCGCCGCAACGACGCTCCTGGGCAACCGCCTCCCCGTGCGCCCGGACGTCACGCCCGCCCAGCGCCGGGTTCTTGTCGCGCTGTGCCGGCCGCTGCTCGCCGATCCGCCGCTGCCCACCCCCGCGACGAACCGGGAGATCGCCGCCGAGCTGTTTCTCTCCGAGGAGGCCGTGCGCTCGCACCTCAAGGCGCTCTTCGGCCGAGTGTCCGTGAGCGACCTCGCCCAGGGCGCCAAGCGCGTCCGACTCGCCGAGATCGCGCTGGAGACCGGCATCGTGCAGCGCCACGACGTCGAGGGCTGAGGTAAAGGTCCTGCGAACCCGGGTAGTACCTCCGCAACCGAACGAGGAGGAGTTTTCATGGCCGAGCACACGCCCGCAGACACCGATCCCGCTGAGTACCGCGGTGGCGCCCCCGAATCCGAGAACGCCAAGGGCGGTGCCGGAGAGGTCGCGAACGCGGGGATCGTGCCCGACGAGGTGACGGACTCCCAGCCGTCAGACAACGCCGACCCGCAGGACCTCGACAACGAGGTGCTCGGCGACATCGGCGGCGTCGAACGCTCGACCGAGGTCGACATCACCGCCGGCGACAACGCCGACGCCACGAGCATGGGCTCGTCCGGCGGCGCCCGCGGATCCGACGCCGGCCTGGGCCGTCACGAGGACACGACGATCGACGAGGACAACCCCGACCAGTCCGTCGACGGCGGCAACGGCTAGTTCAAGCGGGCGCGGAGCGCGCGAAGCTCCACGCCCATCGCGGCCGGGTCGCTGCTTGACCTGCCACTCGAGCCGCATCTCGGCCGCGCGCATCGCGCGGCCGAGGTCGTTGCGGCGGCGGCGAACGCCGCCACGAGGTTGTTGAGCATCCGCAGCCCGACACTACTTCCCGGCGTCGTCCCCATCCCGAGCCGCGGCGGCGGCGCGGGCCGCCTCCTCCGCGGCGGCGCCGCGGGCCTCGCTGGCAGCGGCGCCCGACCAGGCCGGCGGGTTTGATCCGATCTCGAGCAGTCGCTTGGCGCCCTTCGTCGCGGGATGCTCGGGGCCGAGCACGCGCTCGAGATCGCTGATGAGCTGCTTCTGCAGCGTCTCGGCCTCCTCCGTGCGCCCGGCCTGCCGGTAGGACGAGTTCAGGTTCGCACGCAGGTTGAGCGTCTCGATGTCGTCGGCGCCGACGCTCGTCTCGCTCGCCGCCACGAGCGTCTTCTCGATCGCGATGACCTCGTCGCTGCGGCCCCCCGCCCAGAGGGCGTTCACGAGCTTCTCGCGCGCCTCGGCCGTGTCGGCGTCGTCGGGGCCGAGCACGCGCTCGCGGTCGGCGACCACCTGCCGCTGGAGCACGATGGCCTCGTCGATCCGGCCCGCCGACGAATAGGAGAAGGCGAGGTTCGCACGTGCGGTGAGCGTCGCGAGATCGTCGGTGCCCAGCACCCGTTCGGTATCGGCGAGCACGCCCTCCTCGAGCTCGATCGCCTCCTCGTTGCGCCCGGCCGACCAGTACGACGACGCCAGGTTCGAACGCGCCATGAACGTGCCGACGTGATCGGTGCCCAGGACGCGCTCGCTGTCAGCGACGATCTCCTCCTCGATGCGAATGGCCTCCTGGATGCGACCGGCGGTCCAGTGCGTGTACGCGAGATTGCCGCGAGCGGCGAGCGTGGCCGGGTCGTCGGCGCCGCGCGTGCGCTCGATCTCCTCGACGTCGCGTGCCTCCTGCGCGATCGCGTCCTCGAACACCTGCTCCTGCTCATCCCGGCTGGGGATCCCGTCGCTCATCTGCCTCTCCTCACTGGGCGCTGCTCCGCCTCACACCGAAGGGAAGGGTAGCGACGCAGACGGGGCGCCTTGACACCTGGCGCCCGCGCCGCCACGATCCTGCCCGTGCCCATCTATGACTACGCATGCACAACGTGCGACGTGACGTTCGAGGAGCTCATGCGCTCCGATGCACCACCGCCTCCCTGCCCCGACTGCGGTGGTGAGGACACGCAGCGCCAGCTGTCGACGTTTCTCACGCCGAACCTCGTCGGCGGCCAGCGCAACTACCAGGTCGACATCAACGCGAAGATGAGCTCCCTCGGCTGCTGCGGCGGCGGGGGCTGCGGAACCCACGCCGGCTGAGCCCCTTCAAGCGCGTCAACTTCTTCGACGGTCAGCTGCTCACCGCGGCTGACTTTCGCGCGGAGCAGGACTACCACCGGCAGATGCGCTACCTCCACAACCGTGCGTTCCACGGTTGGGGAATCGTCATGGGCCTCGAGGTGTCGATCGACCTGCCGACCCGCATCGCGGTCGGCACCGGGTTCGCGCTCGATCGCGCGGGCCGCGAGATCGTCGTCGAGGAGCCGCTGTACTTCGAGATCGGCTCGGAGGGCACCGACGCCAGCGACGACCCGCCGTACGTCAGCGCGCGCTGGGACGAGCTGCCCGACGAGATCGGCGAGGAGACCAACGCGCGCTGGCTGGAGTGGCACGAGATCTCGCTCACGCCCGATCCGCCGACCGATCCCGGGCTCGAGCTCATCCTGGCGCGGGTCGTGACCCGCGACGGGGCGATCCAGGAGATCGACGTATCCGAGCGGCGCGAGATCGGCGACGACGCGTAGCGCTCAGGTCTGCCCGTCGGAGCCGCGGTCGACGGAGTCCCAGATGGCGGCGAACATGAGCGCCGCCAGTCCCGCGACGATCCCTGAATCGGCGATCGTGCCGGCCACGACCCCGATGAGCAGGGCGGTGACGAAGGGCAACAGGCGCCACGTCAACGGGCTTCTCATCCAGCCACCGTACGAGCGCTCAGCAGGGACACATGGAGCACGACCCGTCCTGCCCGCGGCGCGGTGACGTTCATGAACCCGTCGCGGCGACGGGCGATCGAGACGCCCGGGTCGCCGTGCCAGTAGCGCGACCAGCGGACGCGCAGCACGACGGTGGCCGGCGACGCGATCCGCAGCACGATGCGATCGGCCCCCATGTGCGTCACGCGCGCACCGCTCACCAGTGGCTGCGGCGCGTACACCGCGTAGATCCGCCAGTTGCGCGATGCCCAGGCGAGCCGCACGCCGCCCACCCCGTGGCGCAGCAGCTGCTCCTCGGCGCGGCCCCAGCGCTCCTTGGGCGCCCGCGAGAGCGCGACGAACCTGACGGCGTTCGATCGCAGCCAGCGCACGTAGCGCGCGCCATCGAGATGCGCGGCGTAGAAGAGCGAGTTCTCCGCGCGATCGAGCTGGGTCTCCCAGCCGCGCGCGAGCAGATAGCGCTCGCCGACGTACACCGTCTCCCAGCGTGTCGCGCTGGGCACCACCTCGACCCGTCCCGCGGTCGCGCCGCGCTGCTTCAGCTGCGCGAGCAGCGGCGCGTAGTACCCGGCACGCGTCTCCGGCGCATCCAGCGACTTGGCGACCTCGGTCACGGGGGCGAAGACGAGCCATGCCGCCGCCGCGACCCCGACGACCGGGATGTAGGCGCGCGAGATCCGATGCCGCGCGAGGAGCGCGACGGGCAGCGCGAACGCGACCCCGAGGCGCGCGACGTTGCTGCCCATCGGCGTCGGCAGCAGCCAGCTGGCGGCCACGATCACCGCATAGACCAGCAGCGCGCGGCGCGCCAGACGCGCGTCGGGCGCGACGCCGGCCCAGAGCGCCACGGTGATCGCGATCGCCAGTGCGGCGGCGCTCAGCGAATAGGGCTGCGCGCCGCCGTCGCCGAAGAGCAGCGCGCAGCCGATCGTCACGGTGACGCTCGAGGCCGCGACCGCGAGCATCGCGTGACGGTGCTCGAACGTCCACCAGATCAGCACGGCCGTCGCGAGGAACAGCCCGGCGACCGGGCTCGCGGCGGCGCAGAGCGCGCCCAGCACACAGGCGGCGAACGTCGGCCAGCGCCGGACGATCGCCAACACCGCCACGACGGCCAGCGCCAGCCCGACCGCGTACGTGACGCGCCCGATCAGCAGATCGCCGGTGGCCGCCCACGCCACCCACACCGTCGCCCACCGCCAGCGCTGCGAGCCGAGCGCGCGCGCGATGGCGGCAAATGCGACGGTCGTCGTCAGCGCCGCGACCGCGCCGGTGACGGCGATGCCCGCCTGCGCCATCAACCACGGCGTCAGCAGGCTGTAGCCCGGCACGTGATGGCCGCCGAACCAGTTGTTGTCCCACAGGGTCCACCCCACGCGCTCGAACAGCCCCTCGCGGTAGACCTGCGCCGCCAGATCGGCCGTGTGCGGCTGCCAGACCATCCACGACGCGACGACGACGGCGCTCGCCGCGAGTGCCAGCCACGCGGCCCCAGCGTCTCTGCCGATTCGAGTGGTCACCATCGCGACACGCCCTCAGCGTAGGAGCCCGGTGTGACCGATCGAGTATCGCCCGGGCTGCGGCCACACACACAGGCCGTGTGGCCCCGACCCGACCCGGATGCGACGCAGCAGATGCCCGGTGCGCGTGCTGACGGCGTAGACCTCGCCGTTGTAGCGCCCGCTCAGCCACAGCACGCGGCCGCTCGCCGAGAGGCCGCCCATGTCCGGGCTCGTGCCGCTGGGCAGCCGCCACTTGCGCAGCTTGCGCCCGCTGTTGGCGCCGAGCACCGAGATCGTGCCCTCGCCGCGGTTGGTGACGAACAGCTCCTTGGAGTCACGGCTCACGAAGAGCCCGTGCGCCCCGCGACCCGTCGGGATGTACCCGCGCTTGACGAAGCGGCGGGCGTCGATCACCCACACGCCGCCGGAGCTCATGTCGGCGACGAAGAAGCGATGCCCGTCGGGCGACAGCTTGACGTCCTGCGGCATGGCGGAGGCCCGCAGGCGGATGTAGCCGATGATCCGCTCCCGGCGCAGGTCGATGACCGCCAGTCGCCCGGCGAACTCGCATGACGCGACCGCCACGCGGCCCTTGATGTTGAAGTCCATGTGATCGATGCCCTGGCACCGGACCCGCAGCGAGTGGCGCAGGCGCATCGTCCTCG
Source organism: Solirubrobacteraceae bacterium (assembly GCA_033855075.1). Lineage (GTDB taxonomy): Bacteria > Actinomycetota > Thermoleophilia > Solirubrobacterales > Solirubrobacteraceae > CADCVQ01. The sequence goes on from JAWVGM010000050.1 coordinate 27,366, forward strand.
GGTCGCGGAAGTCCAGCCGCTGAAGCGCTTCGGCGACGACGATCGCGCGGGTGCCGCTGGGGTTGAAGTAGAGGTTGTAGGGATCGGCGACGGGAACGATATGGCGGAGTCGTGAAGTTCGCGGGTCGATCGCCGTGAGGCTGTTGCCCTTGTCGTTGGACACCCACAGGGTGCGCAGATCCCACGACGGCGTGATGTGCTGCGGCTGCGCGCCGACCGGGAAATGCCGGATGACCTTGAACGTCCGCTGGTCGATCACGTCGACGGTGTTGCTTGACGAGTTGGGCACGTACACGCGCGCGGGATCCTTGCGGACCTTCGCGCTCAGGCGACCCGGGCGGTCGGCCGCGTACACGTCGTCTCTGCGCAGCAGCGGCGGTATGTGTCCGCTCCGCACAGCGGCCGGGCGCCGTGCGGCAGGCGTCGCGACGTGATCGATCGCTGAGACGTCGTAGATCTCGTCCCGGACCTTGCCACCGCGATCGCGCCCGCCCGCGAGCAGGATCCGGTCGCCGAGCGTCGCGGCGCCGAGGTCCGACAACGCGACCGGCAGCCGCCCCGCGGTCGCCGTCCGCCCGTTGACCGGGTCGACGGCGATGATCCGCCGCGACTGCGTCGCCAGGCCCGAGCCGCGTCCGCCGATCACGAGCAGACGGCCGGCCAGCGTGCCCGCGGCGGCGTGCGTGACGGCCTCGGGCAGACGGCCGATGCGGCGGACGCGGTGCGTCACGGGATCGAAGGCCAGGATCCCGCGCTGGGCGACGACTCCGCTCGTGCCGCCCGCGATCAGGACGAGGCCATCGGTCGCGGTGACCGCCGCGTAGCGCAGCGGCTTCGGCAGGCGCGCGACGACCTTCGCCGCGCCCCCCGGACGCCACGCGACGATCGTGTTCAGCGGACGACTGCCGTCATAGCCGCCGAGTATATAGCCGGTCCCCCCGCCGGTCGCCGCGGACACATCGGACGCGGCGACGGGGAGTGCACCGGCGCGCGTCCGCCCGCCGCGCAGGATCGCCGCGCTGGAGCCGAGGTTGCCCCCGCCGAAGAGATACGCGTGGCCGGCGACAGTGGCCGCCGCCGCGTCGTGGAGCGCGCTCGGGAGCGTCCCGCTCGTCCGCGCAACGGCGCCGCGGACACTGACGATCGACGCCACCGACGTGTCCACCCGGTCCAGCCCGCCAAACAGCACCACCCCACCTCCGGGCCGCGCGGTGGTCGCCGGGTCCTGCACCGGCCTGGGCAACCGTCCGTGTCGCACGGTGCGCACGCGCAGGGCTGCAGCGGTCAGAGCTGACGGCCGTGGCGCCGGGCCTGCCGTCGTCGTGGTCGGCGGGCTGCGGGGCGGATGCGCGCCGCCGCAGCCCGCCAGCGCGACGGACACCACCATCCACGGAAGGACGTGACCCGTACGCACACGGCGATCCTGGCCCTCGGTACCTGATCGCCTCCTGAACGCTGCGCGCGTCGCGCACGTTCACTCGGTGTTCAGGCATGTGCAGGAACAATCGGACCCCGCGATGCCCCGCCGCATCCCGCACCTGGTCGGCAGGCTGCTTGCCCTGTCGGCGCTGGGCGGGATGCTGGTCGCGAGCTGGGTGCTCGCGACGAGCATGTCGGCGGCCGCGGGCTCATGGAGGGGCGGCCCGTTGCACGGGCTGAGCAGCCACCTCTCGGCTCCCGACCACCGCCGGGCGATCGCCGCGCTCGGCGTCTGCTACCTCGTCACGGTCGCCTGCGGCTCGATCGGGCTGCTGCCCCGCCGCGCGACGCTCGTCACGATCGGCGTCGCAAGCGCGCTGTTCGCCGTCGCGGCCGTCGTACCGCGCTCGGACATCTACACGTACCTCGGCTTCGCCCGCCTGTCAGTGGCGCACGGCATCAGCCCGTACGACCACGGTCTCGTCGCCGCGCACGCAGACCCCGTGTTCGAGCTCGCGGTCGGCAAGTGGCGCACCGGGACGACACCGTACGGGCCGTTGTTCACCCTCGTCACGATGGCGGCCGCTCAGCTCCCGGTCGCCGCAGCCGCGTGGACGCTCAAGGGCGTGATGTGCGCCGCGATGCTCGGCTGCGTCGGACTCGTCGGGATCATCGCGCGCCGGCTCGGACGCGACCCGATCCTCGCCGCCGCCTTCGTCGGCCTGAACCCGGCGGTGCTCGTCTACGTGCTCGGCAAAGGCCACAGCGATGGGCTCATGATGCTGCCGGTCCTGCTCGCGGTGCTGTTCGTCGTGCGCGGCCATGAGATCGCCGCGGGCGCGTCGGCAGTGGTTGCCGCCGGCGTGAAGATCACCGCGGGCGTCGTGGTCCCGATCCTCGTCATCGGCGCCGGCCGGCGCGGGCGCATCGCGATCGGAATCGCCATCGGGGCGCTTGCGACCGGCGCGATCGCCTACGCCGCCTTCGGCGCCGGGCCGATCCACGTCCTGCACAACGCGCGCCGCGACCAGCAGCTCGTGCGGGCCGATCTCAGCCTGTTCGGGCTCGTCGGCCGCGGACTCGGCGTCGACTGGAAGTCCGCGGCGGCGCACCACGGAATCGAGATATTCCTTGCGAGCTACGCGCTCGTGCTCGTCGCCGCGCTCGTGCGTCCGCGCCACTGGATCGGCTGGTCGGGCTGGGCAATGGTCGCGTTGCTCGCCACGTCGATCTCGCTGTGGCCCTGGTATCTGGCGTGGCTGCTTCCGCTTGCGGCACTCGCCGGCGACGTCACGTTGTCGCTTGCGGCGCTCGCGCTGACCGCGGCCTCGATTGGGCTGCTCCTGATGTAGACAGAGACCGTGCTTGGTGAGAGCATCTGCGACATCCACCAGAAACGAGTCGTATGGAGTCTTCAAGCCCCGCGCATGTCCTGGTGGTCATCCACCACACAGGGGTCACCGCGGCGCTACTTGAGGCCGTACGCGGGCGCGTTGAGCAGGGCCACGCCTGGTTTCACGTCCTCGCCCCCGACCCGACGCCACCTCACTGGCGCGCGGGGAGCGCCGAGCACCGGGCGAGCGTCGCCGCGGCCGAGCGGGCGCTCGACGATGACGTGGACACCCTCGAGGCGGCGGCACGCCACCCGACCGACGGCTCGGTCTCCGTTCGCCGTGACCCGATGGACGCGATCGAGGAAGCCCTGTACGACGGCGACTTCGACGAGATCATCCTCTCGACCCGACGAGCCGACGTTCTTGCGCGCATGCACATGGACCTCCCGCGCCGCGTTGCCCATCTCGGCCTGCCCGTGACGGCGGTCCTCGCCGCGCCTGAGCCGTCGCGGCCGCCGGCCCGCACCCGCCGTCGCCTGATCGCCCACTAGTCATTCAGGAGCCGGTCAGGTCGGTGCTGCCACGGTGCCGTCCATGACCGCGACCACTGATGCCGTGCCTCGTTCAACACCTTCGACTGCGCGCCGGATGCTCAACAAGGTGCCGGAGGTCACGCTGTATTTCTGGATCATCAAGGTCCTGTGCACGACCGTCGGCGAGACCGGGGCCGATCAGCTGGACGCCAAATACAACCTTGGTCTCGCGAACCTGACCTACATCGTGGGCGGGATCTTGCTCATGGTGCTCCTCGTCCAGTTCCGGCTGCGCAGGTACGTCCCGTTCGTGTACTGGCTGGGAATCGTGCTCATCAGCGTCGTCGGCACCCTGATCACCGACAACCTCACCGATAACCACGGCGTCGCGCTCGAAACGACCACCACCATCTTCACGATCGTGCTCGCCACGACGTTCGCCGTCTGGTACGCCAGCGAGCGCACGCTGTCGATTCACACCATCGTCACGACCCGCCGCGAGATCTTCTACTGGGTCACCGTCCTGTTCACGTTCGCCCTCGGTACCGCCGCCGGCGACCTCATCGCCGAACGCAGCGGCCTCGGGTACTGGAAATCAATCCTGCTATTCGGCGGCGCTATTGCCATTATTGCCCTGGCGCACTACAAGCTCCGACTCAACGCCGTCCTCGCGTTCTGGCTCGCGTACATCCTCACCCGCCCGCTCGGCGCCTCGATTGGCGACTATCTCTCGCAGGCCAAAGCGGACGGCGGACTCGGACTCGGACCGGCCACCACCAGCTACCTCTTCCTCGCCACCATCCTCGCGCTCGTCGCGTTCCTCTCGATCACCCGCGTCGACCGGACACCCGAGGAGCAGATCCAGCGCGAGCCGGCATTCCAGGAGGGCTAACCGCTCCAGGAGGGGTAACCCGGCGTCGAGCAATGACCATCGCGCGCGACCTGCGAGGCGTCGGGTATGTCGACTGCTGAGCATGTCGAGCGCCTTCCCGCGGCGCGCACGGACGTGCCGCCCCGTGTCGCCGCGACGGCGCAGCGCGTCGCCGGGCTCGGTGCGCTCACCGGGCTCGTCGCCGCCGGCTTCCTGCTTGCGGCCGGGGCCACGGGCCAACGGCTGTTCTTCTTCATCCCATCGTCCAGCGGCGGGTTTCCGGGTTGGCTGCGGGGGCCGCTCAGCGCAGTCGGCCTGAGCCTGACCCCACCGCAGGCCGCGCGCCTGCTCGTCGTCATGGGGATCTGCTACCTCGTCGTGCTCGCCTGCGCGCGGGTGCTGCCGGCGCGCGTCGCCGTGGGCGCGGTCGTCGCGCTGCACGTCGTGTTCCTGCTCGCTCCTCCGCTGTTCTCCGCCGACGTGTTCGGCTACATCGACTACGCCCGCCTCGGCGTCCTGCACGGGTTGAACCCGTACACGCACGGTGCCGCTGCCGCGCCGCACGACGCGGTGACGCCGTTCGTGCGCTGGCACGACATCGCCAGCCCCTACGGACCGCTGTTCACCACCCTCGGCTATCCGCTGGCGCACGTGTCCGTCCCGCTCGCCCTCTGGATCTACAAGGCGATCGCCGCGCTCGCCGGCCTGGCGTGCACGGGGCTGACCTGGGTGGCCGCCCGTCAGGCCGGCCGCGAGCCGCTGCCCGCGACGCTGTTCGTCGGCCTGAACCCGTTGCTGCTTGCGTACGCCGTCGGGGGCGCCCACAACGACCTGCTGCTGACCGCGGTCGTACTCGGAGCGGTCACCCTGGCCGGCGCGGGCCACGAGCGCCTGGCCGGCGCGCAGCTCGCGCTCGCCGCCGGGTTGAAGGCATCGGCGGGCCTCGTGCTGCCGTTCCTGCTCCTGGGAGCGCGGCGGCGCGTGTCCGTCCTAAGCGGCGTGCTGGCGGGCGCCGTGCTCGTCGCGATCCCCGCGGTTACCCTGTTCGGCGGCCACGCCCTGGGGTTCGTCACGCAGCTGAACGGACAGCAGGGACTCGTCGCCCGCGGCAGCGTGCCCAGCCAGATCAGCGGGCTTTTCGGCTATCCGGACCTCGCGCCAGGCGTCCGGCTCTGCGCCACGGTGTTCGCGGCGACGAGCGTGCTGTGGCTGCTGTGGCGCACGTACCGCGGAATGAACTGGGTCGCCGCCGCGGGCTGGGCGACGCTCGCGGTGCTCGTCGGAACCGCGTGGCTGACACCCTGGTACGTCGTGTGGGCGCTCCCGCTGGCTGCCGCGTCGGGCGACAGACGACTGCGCAACGCAACGCTCGCCTTCTGCGCCTTTATCGTGACCACCCGCGTTCAGCACTACATCCCCTGAGGACGATGCAACCCTCCGAGTTTCAGACGATGATCGCGACCGACGACCGGCACTGGTGGTACCGCGGTCGCCGCCGGATCGTCATGGACGCCATCGAGCGGATCGCGCCGGGGCCGGGAGCCCGGATCCTCGACGCGGGCTGCGGGTCGGGGCGCACGCTCGACGAGCTCGCCCGCTGGGGTGATGCCAGCGGTCTGGACGCCGAACCTGCCGGTGTCGCGGCCGCCCGCTCGCGCGGTCACGCGGACGTGCGCGTGGGAGCGGTCGAGCAGCTCCCGTGGCCTGACGGCACCTTCGATCTCGTCACTTGCCTGGACGTGATCGAGCACACGCCGGACGACCGGCACACGCTGGCGGAACTGCGGCGCGTCACGCGACCCGGCGGGCACCTCGTCGTCACGGTGCCGGCCTACCGGAGCCTGTGGTCGAGCCACGATGTCGCAAACGGGCACTACCGCCGCTATTCCCGCGGATCGTTGCGCCGCGCCTGCAGCGACGCCGGGTGGGTCGCGCGCGCCGAGACGAGCTTCAACGCGATCCTGCTGGCGCCGATCGCCCTCGTGCGCTGGGCCGGGCGGCTGCGGCGCACGACGCCCACACGGTCGGACCTCCGGCTCACGCCGGGCTCGTTCGGTCCCCTGCTCGAGTTTCCGTTGCGCATCGAGGCAGCGCTGCTGCGTCGCGGCGTGCGTCTCCCAGCCGGCGTCTCGATCCTCGCGGTCCTGCGCAATCCCGGTCCGCCGGAGGCAGGCCGATGAGCGCCGACGGCCGTGGGAGGCCCGAGCTGCTCAGCGTCGTCGCGCCCGTCTTCGACGAGCGCACGGCGATCGAAACGTTCTATGTGCGCGTGTGCGCCGCGCTGGCGGATCACCCGTTCGAGCTCGTGCTCGTGGACGACGGGAGCACAGACGGAACCGCGGAGGCGCTCGCCGCCATCGCGGCGCAGGACCCGCGGGTCCTCGTCGTCTCGCTGACCCGCAACTTCGGCCATCAGGCTGCGCTCACCGCCGGGCTCGATCACGCGCGCGGCAATCCGGTCGTCATGCTCGACTCCGACCTCCAGGACCCGCCGGAGCTCATCCCGGACATGGTGCAGCGCTGGCGCGAGGGCAGCGACATCGTCTACGCGGTCCGCCGGCGACGGGCCGGCGAGCGGCGCTTCAAGCTGGCGACGGCCGGGCTCTTCTACCGCCTGTTCAGGCGACTGTCGTCGGTCGACCTTCCGCCCGATTCCGGTGACTTCCGGCTGCTCGATCGCCACCCGCTCGACGCGCTGCTGTCGATGCGCGAGCGCGCGCGCTTCCTCCGCGGCATGACCGCCTGGGTCGGCTACACACAGACCGTGGTCGAGTACGACCGCGACCCGCGGCTCAACGGCGAGACGAAGTACACACTGCCGCGGATGGTCGCGCTGTCGTTCGACGCGATCTCCTCCTTCTCGCATCTGCCGCTGCAGCTCGCGACCTGGCTGGGCTTCGTCATCTCCGCGTTCGCCTTCGCGTGCATCCCGCTCATCGTCGTGCTGCGCCTCGCCGGCTCCTACCTCCCGGGGTTCGGCACGATCACGATCGCCATCCTGGGGCTCGGGGGCATCCAGCTGATCGCCCTGGGCATCATCGGCGAGTACCTGAGCCGCATCTACGACGAGGTCAAAGGCAGACCCCTGTACCTCGTTCGCGAGCCGCGCGGCGATGACGCGAGCGACGGTGGCCGGTTCGTGCGCGAAAGGCAGCGGGACGAGGTGTGATCGTCGCGCGCTTCCTGGCGGTCGGCGCGAGCAACACGCTGCTCACGCTGGCCGTCTACGCGCTGCTGCTCGCCGCCGGGCTGCCGTACCTCGCCGCGCTCGTGCCCGCGTACGTGCTCGGCGCGCTGAACGGCTACACGCTCAACCGCCGGTGGACGTTCGGCGCCGGCGCCTTCCGCGGAACGGGCCTGGCCCGCTACAGCGTCGTTCAGGCTGCGGGGCTCGCCCTCAACGCGCTGCTACTCGCCGCGGCCGTCGACGGCCTCGGGATGCACCGGATCCTCGGGCAGGTGATCGTCCTGCCGGTCGTCACCGGGGCGACCTACCTCGCCACCCGCGACTGGGTCTTCTCCAGGGGCGATCGCCTGCGGGTCGCGGCGCAGCATCAGCGCGATCCGCGGTGACGGCCCGCTGTTGGTGATCGTGAGCCGGCCGCCCTCCGCGTGCGCCAGTGAGCGTGCCAGCGCGAGGCCGATGCCGTGCCCGCCCGCGCTCGTCGACCGGCGGGCGAACGCGGCCTCCGCGTCGATCGCGAAACCGGGTCCGCCGTCGCTGACCGCGATCTCGGCCCACTGCTCGTCCATGGCGCGCAGCACGACCCTCACCGGGCCGTCGCCGTGTCGCGCGGCGTTGTCGAGCAGCACGTCGAGGATCTCGCGGACGACGCTGTCGCCGGCCCGCGCCGTGACGCTCGTGCCGGGGACGCTCAGCGTCAGGCGTCGCGCGCTGCTCGCGAACGGGCCGCGCCAGCGCAGCTCGGTCTCCGTGAGAAGCGTGACGAGCTCGCAGGTGGCGTCCGGGCGCGGATGATCGCGCGCGACCGAGAGGAGCGTCTCGATCGTCCGCTGCAGCCGGTCCACCTCGGTGAGCGCGCGGTCGAGCTCCTCCGGATGCGTCGCGGTGAGTTGGAGCGCCTCCAGCTCGAGGCGCAGCGCCGCGAGCGGCGTGCGCAGCTGGTGCGAGGAGTCGGCGCTGAACGCGCGCTCGCGCGCGATGAGGTCCTCCAGGCGCGTGGAGGTCACGTCGAGGGCCTCGGCGACGGCGTCGACTTCGCGGATCTCGCCGCGCGGCGCGCGCACGGAGAAATCACCATCTCCGAGGCGGCGGGCGGTCACCGCGAGGCTCTCCAGCGGCCGCGCGAGGCGCCGCCCGAGCAGCACCGCGGCGAGCGCCGCGAGCGCGAGCACGCCGGCCGCGACTCCCGCGAGCGCGAGCCACGCGCGATGCGTGCGGCGCTCGACGACGGCGTCGCTGCGCTGTGCGCGGATCGCTCCGGTCACGCGCTCGCCGGTCAGCAGTGGGACCGCCACGAGGAGCACACCCGGCAGCAGGCGAGTGGTCGGCCGTCGCAGGCGTGTCGCGGCGGCCACGAGGGCGTCGGCATGCGCCGGCCCGGCGTCGGGCCGGCCGGCGACACGCCGGCCCGCCGCGTCGTAGACCGCGACGCGGTCCGAGCCCGACGGAAGCTCGATCCGGTCCGCGGACGTGGTGCCGAGGTCGATCTGGCGGGCAGCCGCCACGGTGTCTCGCTGCAGGCGCAGGAGCTCCTGGTCGCGGTAGCCGTCGCGGAGCACGATGGCCAGGGGCAGCGCGAACAACGCGAGCGTGGCCGCGGCGACGGCGACGATCGCGACGATCAGCCGGCGGCGCACGAGCTCACGCCTCGAGCCGGTAGCCGATGCCGCGCAACGTGCTGATCGCGCCGTCGCCGAGCTTGGATCGCAGCGTGAGGATGTGGTTGTCAAGCGTCTTGGTGGATCCCAGCCACGCGGTGTCCCAGACGTCGCGCATGATCCGCTCGCGCGTCACCACACGGCCCGCCTCCGTGGCGAGCAGCGCGAGCAGGTCGAACTCCTTCGGGCGCAGAGCGAGCTCCTCGTCGCCGCGGTGCACGCGCCGTGACGCCGGATCGATGCGGATCCCCGCGACCTCGACCACCGCCTCCGGTGAGTCCGTGACTCCTGTCGCGGCCAGGCGTCGCAGGTGCGCGCGCACGCGCGCGAGGAGCTCGGGGAGCTTGAACGGCTTGACCAGGTAGTCGTCGGCGCCGGCATCCAGCCCGGCGACGATGTCGAGCTGCTCGTCGCGCGCCGTCAGGATCAGGATCGCGATCTCCGGATGCGCGGCGCGCAGCCGGCGGCAGACGTCGATGCCATCGATGTCGGGCAGTCCGAGGTCCAGCAGGACGAGGCTCACGTCGCCTGTCACCGCTGCTATCGCGGGCAGGCCCGCGCCCACCCGCCGCGCCTGGTACCCCTGGCCGTCCAGGACGCGCACGAGCCCGTCCGCGATCGCGTCGTCGTCTTCGACCACGAGGATCGCCGGGCTCATGCTCCTGACCGTAGCGGGCAATCCACGGCGCTC
>JAWVGM010000051.1:0-12238 GCA_033855075.1 Solirubrobacteraceae bacterium
GCGCGGGGCGCCGCCCGCAGGGCGGTCGCGCTCGCCCGCCGCACCGGCGCCGCGGCTTGGGAGCGACGCGCCGCGGCGACCCTCACCCGCGTCGGCGACCGCTCCGGCGTTCCTCAGTAGGCCCGCGGGTCGCCCATGAACCATCGACCGGGACCCCGGGATTCCGGCGCCGGCAGGCAAGGACGCAGAATCGAAGGAATACGTGGTAATTCGAGATTCGAGGACGCCGGGCGGTGATCGGCGCCCCGGGGTGGCCGGCGCCGGCAGGCAAGGACGCAGAATCGAAGCAATACGTGGTATTTCGAGATTCGAGGACGCCGCCCGGCGGTGATCGGCGCCCCGGGGTCAGACGCGCTTGGTGTCGCGGCGGTAGGCACGCGCGGCAAGCCCCGTCAAGACCGCGCTCCACCCGGCCACGACGCCCCACCCCAGGGCGCCCCACGCCGATCCGCCGACCGCGATGTGGCTCGCCTGCACGAGCCAGTAGGACGGCAGCGCGCGCGCGATGTCGTAGAGGAACCCGCTGTGGCCGAGGGGAAACCACGTCCCGCCGAGGAAGGCGAGCAGCGCTGAGCCGCCTCCGACGACCGGGCCGATCGAGTCTGCAGTCAGCAGGTGGCCGAGGAGGATGCCGAGCCCGGCGAACGGCAGCAGCCCGACGAGCATGAGACCGAGCATCCGAAGCCATCGCGTCGCCGGCATGCTCACGCCGAGGATCGCACCCGATGCGAACAGCAGCACGAGGGTCACGAGCGCCATCAGGTAGCCCATCGCGAGCTTCGTCGACAGGTACCGGCTGGGCTTGAGGGGCGTGAGCCGCAGCTGGCGGTTCCAGCCGCGGCCGCGCTCGTCGGCGATCCGGGCGCCGGTCGACAGCATCGCGGTCATCGCCCCGAACGCCGCGATCCCGACCATGAAATACAGCGGCGCCGAGATCCCGCTGCCGCTGAGGTTCTTCACGCCCGTGCTCGGTCCGGCGACGAAGAAGTAGAGGATCAGCGGGAACCCGAGCGAGAAGATGAAGAAACGCCGGTTGCGGAAGGTCCGCAACACCTCGTAGCGCAGGTAGGACACCAGGCTCATCGGGAGGATTCCTCGACATCGTCGACACCGGTGAGCTGCAGAAACGCCTGCTCGAGCGCGGCGCCCGCGATCTCGATGTCAGACGCCTGCGCAAACGCGGCGAGCAGCGCTCGAATGGCCGCGTCGGAGTCGGAGCACGAGAGCACGACGCTCTCCCCGCGGCGCTCGGCGTTCACGACGCCGGGCAGACGCTCGAGCTCCTCGAGCGGGACACCGGGAAGCGTTGCGCGGATGTTGCGCGCGCCGACCATCGCCTTGATCTCGGTCGTCGGGCCGTCGGCGACGACGCGGCCGTGAGCCATGAGCACAGCCCGGTCGGCGTACGCATCGGCCTCTTCGATGTAGTGCGTCGCGAAGATGACCGTCTTGCCCCGCGCGGCGAACTCGCGCATCGTCGTCCAGAAGCCGCGCCGGCCCTCGACGTCCATCGCGACCGTCGGCTCGTCGAGCACGAGCAGCTCGGGGTTGCCGACGAGCGCGAGCGCGAAGCGCACGCGCTGCGTCTGGCCGCCGGAGAGCTTCTGCGTGCGCCGCGACGCGAGGTCGGAGGTCCCGGTCAGCTCGAGCACCTCGTCGACGCCGAGCGGATCGGGAAACAGCGCGGCCATCATCGACACGAGCTCGCGCACGGACAGGTCGCGGATGAGCTGCCCGGTCTGGAGCATCACCCCCACCTTGCCGCGCGCGATCGCGTCGGCCGGCGTGCCGCCGCCGAGCAGCGAGACACGGCCCGCGTCGGGCTCGAGCAGCCCGAGCATCATGTCGATCGTCGTCGACTTGCCGGCGCCGTTGGGACCGAGGAGCGCGACGGTCTGGCCGACCGGGATCGCCAGGTCGACCCCGCGCACGGCGTGCACGGGACCATCCGGCGTGCGAAACGTCTTCGCCACGCCCTGAAGCTCGACGCCGGTCGTCGCGATCCTGACGTCGCTGGCTGCAGTGACCCCCACCGCGCCCCATTGTTACCACCTCGGCTGGCCGCCTAGCCAGATGCGGGCTCGTTGTCACAGAAGCGTCGCCTCCCCTCACGGGGCGTCTCCTGTGAGGGACGGCCGCCCCGCACGCGTGCTTGCACCGCTACGCGGCCCGGCGGTCGCGGACTAGGTTGCAGGGCGCCGCCGCGGTGACCTTCGCGTAGCCGGCGCGGCTTCGCATGCACCGCTACACGTCCCACCGTCTCACGCCCGCCGTCGCGCTCGCGCTGCTCGCCGCGATCGTCGCCGCGTGGGCGATCACGGCCACCCCGGCCGGCGGACAGGACGCAAACCAGCTGCAGAACAACATCGACAACTCGCGCCAGCACGAGCAGTCGCTGTCGAGCGCGGCGGCGCGGCTCGGGCGTCTCGAGCGGGCCGCTGCGCGTGGCGTTGCGATCCTCGAGAAGCGGGTCGCCGACGTGCAGGCCGACCTCACCCAGGCCGAGTCGATCCTCGCCCAGACCCGGGCCCGCCGCCTCGCCGCCCAGCAGCGCGCGCTGCGCCTGCGCAAGCGCCTGAAGCAGTCGCGACGCCAGCTCTCCGAGCTCCTGCGCCAGCGCTACACGCAGGGCAAGCCCGATCTCGTGACGGTCATCCTCACCGCCGACGGCTTCGCACAGCTGCTCGAGACCGTCGACTTCATCAAGCGCATCCAGAAACAGAACGAGCGCATCCTCGGCACGGTCCGCTCGGCCCGCCACGAGGCGATCGGCCAGCGCCGCGTGCTGGCCAAGCTCGCGCTGAAGCGACGCGCGGCGGCCGAGGTCGTCCAGCGCCGTCGCGACGCGCTGGCCAACATCGCGGCCGGTCTCGAGGCGCGGCGCAGCGCGCTCGCCCAGGCACGCTCCGCGCGGCTCGCCGCGCTGAGTACGAGCCGCTCGAAGCGCCGCAGCGCGCAGAAGGCGCTCGACAAGCTCATCGCCCAGCAGAACCGCTACAACAGCTCGTCGGGCCCCGGTGGGCCGTGGTCGATTCCGTGGCCGATCGTGCAGTGCGAGTCGGGCGGCCAGAACCTGCCGCCCAACAGCGCGGGCGCGTCGGGCTACTACCAGTTCCTGCCGTCGACGTGGAAGGGCCTGGGCGGCTCGACCCCGAACGCCTACCAGGCCTCCAAGGCCGAGCAGGACCGGCTCGCGGCGAAGCTGTGGAACGGCGGGAAGGGCGCGGGCAACTGGGTCTGCGCCGGCCTCGTCGGCATCGGCTGACGCCGCGCCCGCGGCGCCGGCACGCGATACTCGTCGTCGTGATGGTCCGAGCCCGCCTGTGCCCCGCGCTCGTCGGCTGTGCCCTCGCAGCGCTCTGCGGCGCGACCGCGACGAGCGCAGTCGCCGCCGACCCCGGCCCGTACGTCGCGCTCGGCGACTCCTACACCGCGGCCCCGCTCGTCCCGACGACGCACGGCGAGCCGCTCGGCTGCTATCGGTCCACGCACAACTATCCGTCGCTCGTCGCGGCCGGCCTCGGCGCGACGACGTTCACCGACGTGAGCTGCTCGAGCGCGGAGACGAAGGACATGACCGGCGCGCAGACCGTGCAGCTCGGCAGCCCGAACCCGCCGCAGCTCTCGGGGCTCGGCGCGACCGCGCGGCTTGTCACGGTCGGCATCGGCGGCAACGACGCCGGCCTGGTCGGCGTCGCCACCAAGTGCCTGCAGCTCGGCGCGCTCGCGCCGACCGGCAGCGCGTGTCGCGACTACTACGCGCCGAACGGCAACGACACGATCGCCGCAAAGATCGATGCGACCGCGCCGAAGATCGCATCGGTCCTGCAGGCCGTCCACGACCGGTCGCCCGCCGCACGCGTGGCGATCGTCGGCTACCCGGATGTCGCGCCGCCCGGCGGCGGCGCCGGTTGCTACCCGCTCGTCCCCGTCAGCCCGGATGACCTGCGCTACATCGACGCGCTCATCCTGAGGATCAACGCGATGATCAAGACGCAGGCGGAGGCCAACGACGCCGAGTACGTCGACACGTACGACGACAGCCGCGGCCATGACGTCTGCACGCTGCCCGGCATGCGCTGGTTCGAGGGCCTCGTCCCGACCATGGTTGCCTACCCGCTGCACCCCAACGCGCTCGGCGAGGCCAGCATGGCGCGCTCCGTGCTGGGCGTGCTGAGCGGGCCGCGGCCGGCGCCGCAACTCGCCGCGCTGAAGGCCGTCCATCGCAAGATCAAGCGTGGCCGCGCCGCCGCGGTGCGCTTCACGATCAACCGCGCGGCGACGGTCAAGCTCACGCTGCGCCGCGCCAAGCACGGCCACTACTCCCGCGTTCTGCGCACGGTCACGATCGACACCGCGCGAGGCGCGAACGTCGCCAAGCTCACGTCGAGGTCACTGCGCCGCCCCGGTCGCTACCGCATCACTGCAACCGCCTCGAGCGGCACCGGGGAGCAGGTGAGCGCGCCGCGACTCACGCACGTGCGCGTGAAGCGCCCCCGCTGAGGCAGCCGCCTCAACGTTCGACACTCGGTCCAACCCCGCCCCACGCTTTTCCGCCGCCCGTCGAAGGTCCGCGCCGATGCGCCTCGGCATGATCGACGCATGGCACATCGCAGATCGCACCGGCTCGAAGCCCGGATCCGCACGTTGACCCGCCCGCGCCCTCCTCGCTGGCGCGGGACTCATGCGGAGGGGGGCTTTGAATGTGCTCGCGTTCGGCGGCTGATGGAACGTGGAGGCCGATGAGGCCCGCACGTGCTCAGCCCAGAACGCGGGACAGCGCCCGGCGCGGCCGCGACCGGCCACCGCCACGGCCGGTGCGGCATCTTCGGCGCCCCGGCCGTCCTGATCCCCCAGGCGGCTCGCCGGCAGGCTCTGGTTCCTGATGGCCAGTGACCGCCGTGCCGTTTGACCCGCGGCACGGCGGTCACATTTTTTGAACAACTGCGCCCGCGCGGGAGCCTAGGTTCACGCGATGAAGCGCAACCTGCTCGCGACCGCCCTCGCCGTCGCCCTCATCGCCACGCCAGTCGCCCTCGCCGGCAGCCCCTCCCAGAGGCACGGCACGAAGGCCGAGACGATCGCCGTCATCGGCGACATCCCCTACGGCGACCCGCTCATCGCGGAGTTCCCCGCCGACATCCAGGAGATCAACGCCGACCCCGACGTGTCGCGCGTGCTGCATCTCGGCGACATCAAGAACGGCAGCTCGCGCTGCGACACGTCGTACTTCCAGGCGCGCCTCGCCGACTTCCAGACCTTCGACGGCCCACTCGTCTACACCCCGGGCGACAACGAGTGGACCGACTGTCACCGCGCGAACAACGGCGGCTATCTGCCGACCGAGCGGCTGGCCACGATCCGCGATCTCTTCTTCCCGAAGCACGGCAAGACGCTGGGCCAGCACAAGGCCACGGTCGACTACCAGAGCGATCGCTTCCCCGAGAACACGATGTGGGAGCAGGCGGGCATCGTCCTCGGCATGGTCCATGTCGTCGGCTCGAACGACGACCAGGCGCCGTGGTTCACCGACCGCAAGGACGCCGGAGGGACCGCTGTCCCCGAGACGCCCGCCGAGGCGGCGCTGCAGGCACGCGAGTTCCTTCCCCGCGAGGCGGCCGCGATCAGGTGGATCGACAAGGTCTTCGACGCGGCGCAGGATGAGCACGCGCCCGGTCTGGTCGTCGGCATGCAGGCCGACATGTGGGATCCGACGGCCGAGCAGAGCGCGTTCGCGCCGATCAAGGCCGTGCTCGCCGACCGCGCCGCGCGGTTCGGCAAGCCCGTGCTGCTGTTCGAGGGCGACTCGCACGTCTTCAAGGTCGACACGCCGCCGGGCATGCCCGCGAACCTCACCCGCGTGGTCGTCGAGGGCTCCACGACCACGCCGCACGAGTGGCTGCGGCTGCACGTCGACCCCTCGAGCCCGCGGGTGTTCTCCTGCGAGAACGTCGTCTTCGTGACGAAGACGGTCACGCCCTGCCCGGGAACGCTCGCGCCGTAAACGATCAGGCGCCGCGCGCGAGCGCGTCGACGACGAGATTGTCCTGGCCGAGCTCGACGAGGTCGGCCAGGTACTCGGCGTCGCGGGCGACGCCCGAAAAGCGGCCCGAGCCCCAGGTGTACAGCCAGGGCAGGCCGATGACGTACAGCCCGGGGGCCGCCGTCACGCCACGTCCGTGCACGAGCCGTCCGATGCCGTCGAAGACCGGAAGCTCGACCCAGCGGTAGTCCGACTCGAAGCCCGTCGCCCAGACGATCGAGCCGATCCAGGCCCGCGTGAGGTCGAGCTCGCGCGGCTCATCCGACGGCTCCCAGACCGCGGTGTAGCGCGGCTCGGCCGGCGCCTCGATGCCGTGCTCGTCGATGTGCGCGTCGATCGTGTCCTTGATCGCCTCGCACGCCGCGTCGGCGCGGTCGAGGTTTCCGACCAGGTCCGCCGCGAACGTCATGACGCCGTCTCGCGCGCCGGTCAGGCGTCCGTAGAGGCTCATCCCCTCGCTGGCGAACCGGCGCAGGTCGATGTCGCGCCCGCCGCCGCGGCCGGTGACGTACTGGTTGGCCTTCGCGCGCACGCCCTCCCCGAGCTTGTGCTCGTGGACGGGCATGTCGTAGTAGCGCAGGTCGTCGAGCCACGCGACGACGTCGCGGCCACGATAGGAGCGGGCGGTCCGCGTGGCACCGCCGACGCACAGGTGGACCTGGCGCCCGGCGAGGTGCAGGTCCTCGGCGATCTGGCAGCCCGACTGGCCCGTGCCCACGATCAGCACGTCGCCGTCGGGCAGCGCCTCCGCGTTGCGGTACTGCGACGAGTGCAGCTGCTCGATGGCCGGCGGCAGCGCCTCGGCGAAGCGCGGGATCCGCGGCACGTGGTAGCCGCCCGTCGCGATGATCACCTGCGGCGGGTGCATCTCGCCGGCCGACGTCGTCAGCTCAAAGCCGCCATCGGGATGGCGGCGCAGCGACTCCACCGCCACCCCTTCCAGGAGCGGCGGCCCGAACGAGGCGGCGTAGGCCTCGATGTAGCCGACGATCTCGTCGCGGCCCATGAAGCCGTCGGGGTCGTGGGCCGAATAGGGGAAGCCGGGCAGCTGGCACTGCCAGTTGGGCGTCACGAGGCAGAACGAGTCCCAGCGCCGGGTGCGCCAGTCGCTGGCGACGCAGTCGCGTTCGAGCACGAGGTGGTCGATGCCGCGCTGCTTGAGGCAGTAGCTCATCGACAGCCCCGCCTGGCCGCCGCCCACGACGATGACCGGGCTCCATGGCGTCACTCGTCGAAGCCCAGGACCGTGACCTGCGCGTCGTCGTGCTCGTCGAAGGCCGCGGCGCTGCGCTCGATTGCCTCGAGCTGCTGTGCGGCGCTCGAGCACGCGAAGCCGTAGCGGCCGCGCACGCGGTCGCTCGCGTGCTCCAGGGCGCTCGTCGTGCGCCGCAGGAAGTCGGGCAGCGGATAGGTCTCGCCGGGCGCGAGGTAGTCGCGCACCGTGTGCGACGGCGAGTAGCAGCGCTCGAGCGACCCGTCGGGCCAGCGGACAGTGAAGTGCAGCTCGGGCACCTCGCTCACACCGCCAGGGGTTCGGAGATCCGGTAGACGTCCGGGCGTAGGTCGCGGATCGGCGACATCGCGCGCCGCGCGCGGGCGACCGCGGCCTCGACGTCGATGGACGCGATCGCCAGCCCCGGGTGCGTCCCGGTTGCCGCGATGACGTCACCGCGCGGATCGACGACGCGAGCGCCGCCGAGGAAGCGCAGCGAACCGAACGTGCCGGTCTGGTTGGCGGAGGCGACGATGAAGTCGTTCTCCGCGGCCCGGGAGCGGTCCCAGAGCTCCGACAGGCGCCACTGGCGGTCGTCCTGCAGACGCGGCGCGACGTTCGTCCGGCTGCACGGCCACGCCGACAGGAAGCAGAGGATCTGCGCGCCGTCGAGCGCGAGCGTGCGGGCGGCCTCCGGGAAGGCCTTGTCGTAACAGATGAGCATCCCGATCCGGCCGACGGGCGTGTCGATCGCAGCGAGCTCGTCGGCCGCCGTCGTGGTGCGGCCTTCGGCCAGCGGCAGGTGGACCTTGCGGTGCACGCCGTGCAGCCCGTCGCCGGACACGCACGCCGCGGAGTTGTAGACGACGCCGTCGCCGCCGTCCTCGGCGAAGCCGACGCAGACGGTCACGTCACCGGCCATTTCGCCCAGCCGGCGCAGCTGCGGCCCGTCGGCGTCGAACGCCGGCGGCGCGCTCGCCTCGTCGTCCTCGTGCAGCGACTCGACGTAGCCGCCGAGCGCGGCCTCGGGCAGCACGACGAGCCGCGCACCGCAGACCCGGGCCTCGCCGAGGATGCGCCCGATCGTGTGAAAGCACGCATCGAGATCGCGGTCGAACGGCGCCGCGGCGGCGGCGATGACGAGCTCGCTCATCCCGGCACGCCGTCGTCGCCACCGGCACGGCCCAGCCCGGTGACCGGGCCCTCCAATGCGGCCGTCACGTCGCCATCCGGCCACCGCAGGCGTATGCCCGGCCCAGCGTCCAGCCGGCCGATTCGAGCCCCGACCGCCGGCCCGGCGGGCAGCGGCGGGGCGTCCTCGCGATCGGCCGTCAGCATGCCGAAGCCCGGGAAGCAGGTCATCCAGTCGCCGGCGTCGACGCCGGATGGGCGCGGCAGCGCCGCGACGTCGAGCTCGGCACCGCATCCCGAGGCCTCCGCCAGCATCCCGGCCGTGCCGACCACGCCGGCCATGCTCACGTCCTTGGCCGCCCGGGGTCGCGCCGCGCCCACCGCGCCCAGCATGGCGCGCAACTCCTCGCGGCTGCGGCCGGACGTCGAGTCCCACTGGCGCCCGCGGTAGCCCGGGCGCCAGCCACCGGCAAGGTCCGCCGTCAACGAAAGCACGTCCCCGGCCACGCCGCCGCCCGCCGGGACGGGACGCTGCGCGTGGCCGAAGCCGGTCACGCCGAGCGAGCCCGGCACCCCGAGCGTGGTGTGGCCGCCGAGTACCGGCAGGTCGAACGCCTCGGCGCCGGAGCGCAGGCCGCGCACGATGCGCTCCGCGTGCGCCGCGTCGACGGCACCCAGGGTGTCCATCGCACCGATGGGCGCGGCGCCCATCGCGCTGAGGTCGTGCGCGGTGACGAGCATCCCGCACCAGCCCGCCCACTCCGGGTCGCGCTCGACCATCGCGGGCAGAATCGCGTCGGTCGCCGCGACCAGATCCGAGCCGGGGACCGGAACGCCGTCGTCGCCGCGCCAGCCGTCGCCGCTTGCGACGAGGCCGGCGAGCAACGGCCCGAGCGCGGACTTCGTCGCCGCCGCGAGCGCCGCGAAGCGATCGACCGGCCAGCGCATGAGCGCGTGGGCCGTCGGCGTCCCGGCGAGGGCGCGCACGCGGTGCCAGCCCAGGCGCTCGAAGAACGCGACGTGGTCCTGCTGGGCGTGGGCGTCGAAGCGCAGCGCGCCGCGGTCCACCGCGGCCACGCACGCCGCGGTGACCAGCGCGCAAGCGACGCGCCCGCGAGCCGAGCCGGCGTCCACTCCCACGACGAGCCGGCTCCCGCGCCACCAGCCCAGACCGGCATCGTCGCCCTCCGGATGCAGCCGAACTCCGCCCAGCACGGCTCCGTCCGCGGCGGCGGCCACGAGCACGACGGTGTGTGCCGCACCGTCGTGCTCGTCGCTGTCGTCACGTGCGAACAGCCCCTGCTCCTCGACGAAGGCCCGCCGCCGCAGGGCGGCGTAGGCGCTCAGCCGCGCCGGGTCCTCCTGCGCCGGCACGATGAGGAACGCCGGCGGGTCGGCCACCCGCGGCCCAGGCCCGCCGAGGCGCTGGATGACGTCGGTCGCGCTAGCCACCGACCGAGCTCAACGCCGAGCAGGCCCCGCAGGCCGCGCAGCCGGCCTCCTGATCGGATCCGCGCATCCCGGCGCGCTGCAGCTCGCGCGCCACACGGTCCGTGATGTCCGCCACGAGCTCGTGGCTCGGCGCGGGGATCCCATCGGTGTGACCGAGCGCTCCGACAAGCGGGCGGTATGGGACGACGAACGGGTAGACGCCGAGCGCGATGAGGTGACGCGCGGCGGCGACGAGCTTGTCGGGGTCCTCGCCGAGGCCGATGAGCAGGTAGGTCGAGACGCGGTTGCGCCCGAAGACGCGCACCGCCTCCGCCCAGGCCTCCTCGTAGCGCTCGACGGGCACGGTCGCCTTGCCCGGCGTCCAGCGCTCGCGCACGGACTGATCCATGCTCTCGATGTGGATCCCGATCGCGCGGGCGCCCGCGTCGCGTAGGCGCCCGATCCAGTCGAGATCCACCGGCGGCTCGATCTGAACCTGGATGGGCAGGCGCGGCACGGCCTTGCGAACCGCGTCCGTGCAGCGCGCGAGGTGACGGGCGCCGCGGTCAGGGCCGTTCGAGGTGCCGGTCGTCATGACGAGCTGCCGGATCCCGTCCATGCGCACCGCCGCCGCTACGACCTCCGCGAGCTGCTCGGGCTTCTTGACCCGGGTCGTCTCCCCGGAGTTCAGCGACTCCTCGATCGTGCAGAACCGGCAGCGTGTGTCCTCGGTGCTGTAGCGCACGCACGTCTGCACGACGGTCGTCGCGAGGACGTGGCGCCCGTGCAGCCGGGCGATCTGCTCGTACGGCACGCCGTCCTGCGTGCGCATGTCATAGAAGCGCGGCCGCGCGACCGCCGACAGGTCCGCTTCGACGATGACGCCGTCGCGGGTCAGCACGCCGTCGTCGAACGCCGCCCACGGGGAGTCCGGCGACATCGGCAGAGCCATTGGCAGGCCGTCAAGCAGCCAGTGCCCGTCGTCGCTCGGCCCTGCGCCCGCGTGGCGGGTCAGCGGCGGCGCGGTGCGCAGCCCGCGCACCGCGAGCTCCGAGCGCAGCCCGAGATCGAGTGTCTGAGCCCGCAACTCAGAACATCCAGGTCGTGTTGATCAGCGCGCCCTTGCGGGCGTACTCGATCATCGCGTCCTGCATGTCCAGCGGATGGCACGGGATGACTCCCTCCATGAGGTCCTCCTCGCGCGCTCCGTGCAGGGAAAGGCCGAGCCGGCAGGCGAACACCTTGCCGCCCTCGTCGATGAACTTCGCGATCTGCGCGTTCTCGTTGCGCATGCCAGGGAAGATCTCCGAGCCGATGTCCGGAAATCCGCGCGTGGCCAGGCAGTTCAGCGCGCCGATGCCGAAGAAATACAGGGCCGAATCAAAGCCCTTGCGCTGCGCGCGAATTGCCAGCAGCACGGCCACGAAGCTCACCGAGGACTCGTGGACGATCCCGTGGACCATCCCGAAGTACGTCTCCCCCGGCTCGGCCTGGTAGTCCGGAAACACCTTCGTGACGCCGTAGATCGACTCTCCCTCACCCTTGGACGGGTGGGGAATCTCCATCAGGCTCGCGATCTCCTGATCACTGAGCTTCGGCTCGACCGCCATGGGCGGACTCCTTCCGGTCGTTATCGAGACCCATGGTGGGACCGGACCCGCGTCGTCGCTATGGACGCCGTGTCGCAAGTTGCGCGGCGCGCGGTGGACCGGGTGTCGCGTCGCGTCGGCCGGTGCAGCTCAGAACCCGGCGGGATGACGCGCCGTGACCACTACCCTCGCTGCATCGGCGGATGGGTCACCACAGTGAGGTTCCGCATGAGAAGAGGCATCACGATTGCCGCTACGGGACTGATCGCACTCGCAGCATCCACGGCGTCCGCGCAGGCGGCCTCCGGCTCCGCGACGTGCAAGCAGGCCGCGAAGCACGGCAACGTGATCAAGACGGGCCCGAAGTCGCTCGTGTTCGAGCTGACGCACGCGCCGAAGATCCTCCAGGACTACTTCTACGGCTGTTCCTACAAGACCGGGAAGTCCTACCGGCTCCCGTACCAGGACGGCGGCGACACGCTGCACCCGCGCCATTTCGTCTTCAAGGGCGACCTGCTCGCCTACACCGTGATGGACAACGAGCCGGCCGGGGCCTCGGCGTATCAGGAGGTCCTGCTCGTGAACGTGCGTAAGCGCAAGAAGCTCGCGAAGGAGTCGGCGTTCTCCCCGCCCGCCAGCGACCCCGACGCCATCTTCGGCGCAAGCAGCGCGCCGTCGCTGATCGTCGACACCCGCGGGTACGTCGCCTGGATCGGCCAGTACCGGCGCAAGGGCAAGTCGTCCTACAACGTGCAGGTCGCCGGCGCCGGCCTCACGGCGCAGGTCATCGATACGGGCGACGGGATCGCAGGTACGTCACTGAAGCTCTCC
>JAWVGM010000052.1:0-10338 GCA_033855075.1 Solirubrobacteraceae bacterium
CCGCACTTCTTCCCGTTCACCGAGCCGTCCGTCGAGGTCGACGTGTCGTGCTTCATGGAGCACAAGGCCGGCGAGCGCTGCCGCGTGTGCAAGGACACGGGCTGGATCGAGATCCTCGGGTCCGGGATGGTCGATCCGAACGTCTTCGGCTACGTCGAGGAGTACGGCTATGACCCCGCCAAGGTGCAGGGCTTCGCCTTCGGGCTGGGCGTCGAGCGCATCGCGATGCTCAAGCACGGCGTGCCCGACCTGCGCCTGCTCTACGACAACGACGTTCGGTTCCTGGAGCAGTTCGGATGAGGGTCCCGGTGCAGTGGCTGACCGAGTACGTCGACCCCGGGCTGCCGGTGGAGGAGCTCGCCGAGCGCCTGGCGATGACCGGAACCGAGGTCGACCGCGTGGCGCATCATGGCGTCGGCGCGCTCGACGCGTTCGTCGTGGGGCGCGTGCTCGACGTCGAGCTGCATCCGGATGCCGACCGTCTGCGCGTCTGTCGCGTCGACGTGGGCGGCGGGGTCGAGTCGCAGATCGTGTGCGGAGCGCCGAACGTCGCCGCCGGGCAGACGGTCGCGGTCGGCCGGCCGGGCGCGGTCATGCCCGACGGGACGAAGCTGAAGCACGCCAAGCTGCGCGGCGTCACCTCCGAGGGGATGATCCTCGCGGAGGACGAGCTCGCGATCGGGCCCGATCACTCCGAGACGCTCGTGCTCGAGGCCGATGGCCTCCAGGCCGGCCAGCCGCTCGCGGAGGTCCTGCCGATCGCCACCGACGTGCTCGAGCTCGAGATCACGCCGAACCGGCCAGACTGCCTGGGCGTCTACGGCGTGGCCCGGGAGGTCCAGGCCGCGACTGGCGCGCTGCTCGGCCCGCCGCCGTGGGAGCAGGATCCCGGCACGCTCGAGGGCGATGTTCCCGCGGAGATCGTGGTCGAGGCGCCCGATCTGTGCCCGCGCTTCACCGCGCGCGTGTTCGAGGACGTGACGATCGGCCCGTCGCCGCCGTGGCTGAAGGCGCGGCTCATGGCGGCCGGCCAGCGCCCGATCTCGAACGTCGTCGACATCACGAACTACGTGATGCTGCTCACGGGCCAGCCGTTGCACGCGTTCGACCTCGACCGCGTCGCGGGTTCGCGGCTCGTGGTGCGGCGTGCGCGCGACGGGGAGGAGGTCGTCACGCTCGACGGCCAGACCCGCGTGCTGGACTCCGGCAACCTGCTCATCGCCGACGACGACGGACCGACCTCGATCGCCGGCGTGATGGGCGGCGAGCGGTCGGAGGTCTCCGGCGACACGACGCGCGTCCTCATGGAGGTCGCCACCTGGGACGGCGCGAACATCCACGCCACCGCGCTGAAGCTCGGGTTGCGCAGCGAGGCCAGCGCGCGCTTCGAGAAGGGCCTCGCGCCCGAGCAGGCGATGGACGCGCAGATCGTCGCCACGCAGCTGATGCTCGAGCTCACCGGGGCGCGGGTCGCGCCGGGCACGATCGACGTCGGCGAGCCGCCGCCCGAGCCTGTCGTCATCCGCCTGCGCGAGCATCATGTCGGCGCGCTGCTCGGCGTGAACATCACACGCTCGGAGTGCGACATGCACCTGCAGCGCCTCGGCTTCGAGACCCAGGACGCGGCCGACGGACTCGATGTGACCGTGCCGTACTGGCGGCGCAACGACGTCTATCGCGAGGCCGACCTCATCGAGGAGGTCGCGCGGCTGCATGGCGTCAACGACCAGCTCCCCGCGACGCTGCCCAGCCGCCGGGGGGCGGTGGGGGTCCTGACGCCCGCGCAGCGGCTGCGCCGCCGCGCCGAGGACGCGCTCGTCGGTCGCGGGCTGCACGAGGTTGTGGGCTGGAGCTTTGGGGCACCCGAGCTGGACGACCGGCTGCGCCTGCCCGCGGACGACCCGCGCCGGCGCCACGTCGTGCTGGAGAACCCGATGAGCGAGGACCTGTCGGTCATGCGCACGACACTGCTCGGCTCGCTGCTCGGGATGGCGAGGCACAACGCCGCACGCGGACAGGGTGTCCCCGGGATCTTCGAGTCCGGGCGCGTGTACCTGGCCGGCGACGCCCATCTGCCTGACGAGCACCACGCGCTCGGCGCGCTCGTGCCGGGCGACGTCTTCGCGGCGAAGGCCTACGTGGAGGCGATCCTCAGCGCCCTGCGGACGGAGGGCCTCTTCGACCCGGCGCCCCAGCCGTTCCTGCACCCCGGCCGCAGCGCGCAGCTGCGAATCGGATCCCACCCACCCGACGTCGTCGGGTGGGTCGGCGACGTGCACCCGCTCGTCGCGCGCGCGTGGGACCTCGACGCCGTCGCGGCGTTCGAGATCGACCTCGACGCGCTCAGCGCGCATGCCGTCACCGTGCCCGAGTACGAGGACCTCACCTCGTTCCCCGAGCTGCACGAAGACATCGCGATCGTCGTCGATGCCGACGTCCCCGCGGCGACCGTGCTGTCGACCATCCGCGCCGCCGGCGGCCGGCTGCTCGCGCGCGCCGAGGTCTTCGACGTGTACGCGGGCGAACAGGTGGCCGAGGGCCGCGTGTCGCTCGCGATCGCGCTGACGTTCCGCGCGACGGATCGCACGCTCACCGACGAGGACGTCGCCCCGGTCCGGGCCGACATCGTGGCCCGTCTGGCGGCCGAGCTGGGCGGTGAGCTGCGTGGCTGAATCAGCCAGGGGGCCCGCCTCCGCCGGTCACCTGACCGGCTCCAGCACCCCACGGAAGGTCCTCGTTGCCGGCGGTTCGGGTTACACGGGTGCGCTCGCCGCGCGCCTCATCGACCGCCACCCGCAGTTCGAGTTGCACGCGGTGACGAGTCGCAGCAACGCGGGTCGCTCGCTCAACGACCTCTATCCGCATCACCGCGTCGAGATGATCCTCACCGAGCTCGACCTCGAGCGCGACGGCGACGTCGACGCGGCGATCGTCGCCTACCCGCACGGTGCGTCCGCGCCGGTCGTCGCCGCGCTGCGTGAGCGCGGCGTACGCGTCGTCGACCTCTCCGCCGACTTCCGGCTGCGCGACCGCGGCGCCTACACGCAGTGGTACGGCGAGCACGGCGCGCCGTCGCTGTTCGGCGCGGGCGTCTATGGCCTGCCGGAGATCTACGGCGAGCAGGTCGCGAGCGCCGACCTTGTCGCCAACCCGGGCTGCTATCCGACGGCGACGCTGCTCGCGCTCGCGCCGCTTGCGCGCTCCGGCACGGTGACCGACGTGACGGTCGACGCGAAGTCCGGCGTCTCGGGCGCCGGCCGCGCGGCGACCGACAAGACGCACTTCGTCGCGATGGACGAGAACCTCGTGCCCTACGGCGTCGGTGCGCATCGCCACATGCCGGAGATCGACCAGGAGCTCGCGGCGCTCGGCGCGGAGGTGACCGCGACGTTCACGCCGCACCTCGTCCCGCTCGACCAGGGCGAGCTCGTCTCCTGCTACGTGACCACGAGCGAGCCGTGGAGTCAGGAGCGCCTCGACGAGGCCTACGCCGCCTGGGCCGGCGCGCACCCGTTCGTCGAGGTCGTCGCGGCGCCGCCGGGCGTGCGCGACGTGCGCGACACCAACGTGTGCTCGATCTGCGCGCGGGCCGACGAGCGCACCGGCAAGGTCTTCGTGTTCGCGGCGATCGACAACCTCTGGAAGGGCGCCTCGTCGCAGGCCGTCCAGAACCTCAACCTCATGTTCGGTCTGCCCGAGACGCTCGGGATCGAGCCATGAGCTTCTTCGCCTCACGCTGGGTGGACCAGCCCCGGCATGTGCAGGACGCCGGCAGCGGACTGCCGGCGGGCTTCCGCGCCGGAGCGGTCGCTGCCGGGATCAAGGAGAGCGGCGCGCTGGACGTCGGGCTGCTCGTCTGCGACGCACAGGACGTCGTGAGCGCGGCGCGCTTCACGCGGTCAGGCGTGCTGGCGGCGCCGGTCGTCGTCACGCAGGAGCGCGCGCGCCTGGATGCGCTGCGCGTCGTCGCCGCCAACGCGGGCAACGCGAACGCCGCGACCGGGCCGGCGGGCCTCGATGCCGCCGTGGCGATGCAGGAGGCCGCGGCCGGCGCGGCCGGCGTGGACGTCGACACGGTCGCGGTCGCCTCGACCGGCGTCATCGGCGTTCCGCTGGACGCCGAGCGCGTCGGCGCGGGGCTCGGCCAGGCCGCCGCGGTGCTGAGCGCCGACGGCGATGCGGACTTCACCGAAGCGATCTCGACGACCGACGCGTTTCCCAAGCGCGCGTCGCTGACCGTGGACCTCCCGTCGGGGCCGGTCCGCCTCAGCGCGCAGGCCAAGGGCGCCGGGATGATCCAGCCGAGCTTCGCGACGATGCTGTGCTTCGTGCAGACCGACGCGGCACTGGCACCCGAGACGGCCGAGCTGCTGCTCGGCGTCTGCGTCAAGCGCTCGTTCGATCGCATCTCCGTCGACGGTCAGCTGTCGACGAACGACACGGTGATCCTGCAGTGCTCGGGGTACAGCGGCGTGCGCGTGGCGCCGGAGTCCGAGGACGAGGTGCGCCTCGGCGAGGCGCTCGACGCCCTGCTGCGGATGCTCGCGGTGATGATCGTCCGCGACGGCGAGGGCTCCAAGCGGATCGGCCGGGTCGTCGTCAGCGGTGGTCACCATGAGGCTGTCGAGCGCGCCGCGCGGGCGGTCGCAAACTCGCCGCTCGTGAAGTGTGCGCTGCACGGCGCCGACCCGAACTGGGGGCGGATCGCGCAGGCGGTCGGGGCGGCGCTGGCGGGCACGGCCCCGCTGGCGCTCGATATCGCGATCGAGGGAATCCCCGTCTGCTCGGACGGGACCGCCGTGCCGTACGACGTCGACGCCCTGAACGCCGCGGCGGCCGGGGTGGAGATCGAGTACACCGTCGGCCTGCCCGGCGCCGGTGTCGAGACCGAGGTCTACTTCTCCGACCTCTCGCACGAATACGTGACCATCAACGCGGAATACACCACCTAGGAGTCAGGGCGATGCGCGACGTCGGAACCCTTCTCGAAGCGCTCCCGTACATCCGGGAGTTTCATGGCGAGACCGTCGTCATCAAGTACGGCGGCGCAGCGATGACCGACCCCGCCCTGCGCGAGGAGTTCGCGCGCGACATCGTGCTGCTGAAGTACGTCGGGATGAACCCGATCGTCGTGCACGGCGGCGGGCCCGACATCACGTCCTACATGGAGCGCCTGGGGATGCCGGTCGAGTTCGTCTCCGGGCTGCGCGTGTCCGATGCGGACACCGTCGAGGTGGCGAAGATGGTCCTCGTCGGCAAGGTCAACAAGGACATCGTCATGCGCATCAGCCGTCACGGCCAGTCGGCGGTCGGGCTGTGCGGCGACGACGGGCGCCTGCTGCGCGTCGAGCGCCAGACCGCGCCGGGCGGCGAGGACATCGGCTTCGTCGGGCGCATCGAGCACGTCGACGTCGACGTGCTGCTGCACATCGCCCAGGACTACATCCCGGTCGTGGCGTCGGTCGGCGCCGACGACGAAGGGCACTCCTACAACATCAACGCCGACGAGGCCGCCGGCGCGATCGCCCGCACGCTCGGTGCCTACAAGGTCATCTTCCTCACGGACGTCCCCGGCTGGCTGCGCGACCCGAAGGATCCCGAGTCGCGGATCTCGCGCGCCCACACCGACGAGGTCGAGGACGCGCTGCCCCACATCAGCGGTGGCATGCGACCCAAGCTCCAGGCGTGCATCGACGCGATCTACGGCGGGGTGAGGTTCGCGCACATCGTCGACGGCCGCGTCCCGCATTCGCTGCTGCTCGAGCTGTTCACGGACGAGGGCATCGGCACCTGGATCCGCCCCGCGCAGTGAACCTCGCCGACCTCCAATCGCTCGACCGCGAGCACGTCGTCCCCGCCTACGCGCGCATGCCCGTGCAGTTCGTGCGCGGCGAGGGCGCCACGCTCTGGGACGACGAGGGCAACGCGTACCTCGACTTTCAGACCGGCCTCGCGGTCACGTCGCTCGGGCACAGCCATCCGGCGGTCGTGCGGGCGATCGCCGAGCAGGCAGCGCAGCTCGTTCACGTCGGCAACCTCTTCTACACCGAGCCGGGCATACGGCTCGCGCAGCGCCTGTCGGAGAGCTCGCTCGGCGGCAAGGTGCACTTCGCCAACTCCGGCACCGAGGCCAACGAGGCCGCGCTCAAGGTCGCGCGCAAGGCCAAGCCCGGCGGCGACATCGTCTCGCTGCGGCGCGGCTTTCACGGGCGCACGTACGGCTCGCTCTCGGCGACGCCGCAGGAGGCCAAGCAGGCGCCGTTCGCGCCACTCGTGCCGGGCTTCCTGGCGGTCGACCCGACGGCCGACGCCGTGAGCGCGGCGGTCGACGAGCGCACCGCCGCGGTGATCCTCGAGCCCGTCCAGGGCGAGAGCGGCGTCTACGTCCTGGATGACGAGCTCCTGCACGCCGCGCGTGCGGCCTGCGACGAGCACGGCGCCGCGCTCATCTACGACGAGGTGCAGTGCGGCCTGGGGCGCACGGGGACGCTGTGGGCCTACGAGGACGCCGGCGTCGTGCCCGACCTCCTCACGAGCGCCAAGGCGCTCGGCGGCGGGCTGCCGATCGGGGCGCTCGTGTGCGGGCCGCGGCTGGCGGACGTCTTCGCTCCCGGCGACCACGGCTCCACGTTCGCGGGCGGCCCCGTCGCGTGCGCCGCCGCGCACGCGGTGCTCGACGTCGTGTCTGACCCGGACCTGCTCGCCGGCGTGCGGGCGGTGGGCGCGCGGCTCGCGCAGGGTGCGGCGGAGCTGCCGGGCGTCGTGGAGGTCCGCGGCCGCGGCCTCATGCTCGCGTTCGATCTCGCCGGCGGCGGAGCGCCGGAGATCGTCCGGCGCGCGCTGCTCGAGCAGCGGTTGGTCGTCAACGCGACCGGCCCGCAGACCGTTCGCCTGCTGCCACCGCTGACGATCGGCGAGGCCGAGGTCGACGACGCGCTCGGGCGGCTGCGGGCCCTGCTCTAGACGAGCACGACCCGCAGCACGCCGTCGAGCTGCGCCCTACTTCTTCTTCTTGCCCAGCTTGCCGCGCACGAGCGTCGCGTCGCGGCGGATGTTCTGCCGGTTGTTGTCGGCGTCGATCATCGCAGCGATGACCTCGACCGCGATCGACTTGCGCAGGCGCACGAGGTCCGTGCGCTGCTGGTTGAACTGGATGATCGCGTAGCCGACCTTCCGGCTGTCCAGCTGCACCGCCCCGGTGCCGAACGTCACCCTCTTCTTGCTGTGGCTCTTGCCCTGCGTCGACGGGTTGATCTTGCTGCGGCTGCGGACCTTCACCGTCCCCGAGCACGTGCGCACCGCAACCTTGCGGCACGTGATGCGGATACGCAGGCGGCCCTCGAAGCGGCCCTTCATCGGCAGGACGAGCCGCTGACCGTCGATGCGCAGCATGGCCCGCTTGTCACCGTTGAGCAGATCGAGGATCTGGCTGCTGAGGCCCGATCCGCCCCCGCCGGGAAGCCCGGGAGCGCCCGGGAGTCCTGGTGCGCCCGGCGCACCGGGGGCGCCGGCGGCACCGGGGGGTCCCGCCGCTCCGGTCCCGTTGGTCGTGAACGTGACCGGCAGGCCCGTGCTCGTCCCGAGCGCGTTCGCTGCCACGACGCGGAACTGGTACGCCGTCTGGGGCGTGAGCCCGTCCACGGGGTAGGTGTTGGGAACGGAATCCGCGTGGCTTGCCGGGAGGACGACCTCGCTGCCGAGCGCCGGCGTCCGCGATGCGAAGCCACCCGACGCCACGGTGCCGTACTCATACCAGTACTTCGTCTCCGGGCCCTCGGGGTTGATGCGGCTGTTGAACGACGCGGAGTGGGCCCCGACGCCCGTGGCCGGCAGCGTCGTGACGGTCGGCTTGCAGTCCGTGCGGAAGGACCGCACCAGCCCGATCGTCGTGCCCGCGCTGTTCGTTGCCTCGATGCGGAAGAAGTACTGCGTGCATCCGGTGAGCCCGTTGATGTCGCGCGGACGGCTCACGGCCTCCGTGAGCGAGCCGCCGTTGAACGGCCCGATCGCGCTCGTGAGGCTGTTCGCCGCGGTCCCGTAGCGGTACAGGAACGTTGTCGGCAGCCCGTTGGCGTTGACGCGCCCGTTGAGCGTCGCGCCCGTGGCCGAGATGTCCGTGGCGGGGTCGGTCACCACGGTCGGCACGCCGAACGTCGTCGTGCCGTCCTGAACGCGAACGCGGACGTTGTCGAAGTCGACGACCATGCGGCCGAGCGCGACCGAGATGAGCGACGTGTTAAAGACCGTCTTGACCTCGATGTGGTACGTGTGCGCGGTGATCGTGTCGACGAGCGCGTCGTTCAGCACGCTCTGGAAGTCGTTGTCGCTGTCCGTGACGTTCTCGACGAACAGGTCCTGGCTGGTGTTGCCGGCGGTCTCGTCGACGAGCGTGAACGTGTACGTCGCGTTCGTGCCGAGATCGAGCAGCGCGAGCACGTCGGCGCGGCGATCGACCTGGAACGAGGTCGGTCCGCCCGTCGTGACGGTGAAGGCGGGCGACTTGGCGATCGCCGTCGCGCTGAACAGGAGCGGGCTGAGCGCGTTGGCCACGGCCTGGTAGTCCTGCTGCAACGAGCCCGCCGGGTTGCCGATGGCGGCGGCGTGCGTTGTCTCGGTCTGGCATGTCGCCGGATCGTTGGTGGGGATGAGACCGAGCAGCAGCACGCAGCCGTTGCTCACGGTCGTCCAGCCATCGGTCCCCGAGTCAAACGAGGTGCCGGTGATCTGGTTGTCCGGATAGATGGTGTCGGCTCGCGCCATCGGCGCGACGATGAAGAGAAGCATCGTGAGCGCGCATACGAGCACGCCGACGCCGCGCGACGCGCGACGAGCCTCGGTCGTCATGAGTAAAGATCCCCCTGCGTTTTGGTGTGGGACAACCCAGGCGCGCCTCACGCGCCTTTCCTCCTGGAAGCTAGCCGAATCGGCGGCGAATTGCGACGAGTTTGAGACGTTTGCCACACCTGGCCGCGAGGGCATTCGCTGACACCGCCGGTCGCCTAGGCTTCGGCCTCCATGTCGGAGACCACGCAGCAGACGCCGCACACCCGGACCGCCTCCTATCTCGCGCATCCCAGCGAGGTCGGGCGCGTCCTGCTGCTGTACTCGGGCGGCCTGGATACGAGCGTCATGCTCAAGTGGATCGCCGACGAGTACGAGGCCGAGGTCGTCACGCTGACCGTCAACCTCGGGCAGCCGGGCGAGGACTACGCGGGCATCGAGGCCAAGGCGCGTCAGATCGGAGCCGTCGACTGCCACACGATCGACGCCCGCGAGGAGTTCGCCCGCGAGTACGTGCTGCCGGCGATCAAGGCCAACGCGCTCTACGGCGGCGGCTACCCGCTGTTCACCGCGCTCGGCCGGCCGCTGATCGCCAAGCTCGCCGTCGAGGTGGCGCGTGCGACCGGCTGCGACACGATCGCCCACGGCTGCACCGGCAAGGGCAACGACCAGGTCCGCATCGAGGCGACGATCGCGACGCTCGCTCCCGAGCTGAAGGTGATCGCGCCGGTCCGCGGCTGGCAGATGGGCCGCGAGGAGGAGATCGAGTACGCCCGCGAGCACGGCATCCCGCTCAAGGGCGGGACCGAGGTCACGCCGTACTCGATCGACGACAACCTCTGGGGGCGCTCGTCGGAGGGTCGCTGGATCGAGGATCTCTCCCACGCGCCTGACGACGACGTCTTCCAGCTCGTCACCCCGCCCGAGCAGGCGCCCGACGAGTCCGAGATCGTCGAGGTCGGCTTCGAGCGCGGCGTCCCGGTCGTGTTGAACGGAGAGCGACTCGAGCTCGTCGAGCTGCTCGAGCGCGTCGCGGAGATCGGCTGCCGCCACGGCGTCGGCATCGTCGACCACATCGAGGACCGGATCGTCGGCCTGAAGGTACGCGACATCTACGAGGTCCCGGCGGCGGCGATCGTCCTGCTCGCCCATCAGGAGCTCGAGAAGCTCGTCGGAACGATCCACCAGAACCAGTTCAAGCCGCACCTCGAGCGCCAGTGGTCCTACCTCGTCTACGCCGGCCTGTGGTGGGAGCCGCTGCGCGGCGACCTCGACGCGTTCATGGAGCGCGTCAACGAGCAGGTCACCGGGACGATCGGCGTGAAGCTCTACAAGGGCTCGGCGCGGGTCGCGACGCGGTCGTCGCCCAACGCCGTGTACGACCAGTCGCTGGCCTCGTTCGACCAGTCGGGCGGCCTGTTCTCCCAGCAGGCCTCGCCGGGCTTCATCGAGCTGTGGTCGCTGCAGTCGCGGATGTCGCACCAGCTGCGCGCGCGCAACGCGGCGGCTGCGAAGGCGGCCGCCGAGACCGGCGCCGAGGCCGACGAGAAGTAACCG
>JAWVGM010000053.1:0-26651 GCA_033855075.1 Solirubrobacteraceae bacterium
GTTCGGACGCTGGCGAGAAGGGCAGCGGTACCTGCCGTGCGACGCGGGCGGCGAGTCACGTGGCCCGAGTCAACGCGCGAACGGCGTCGTAGGCGAGCTCCAGGTCGTATCCCTTCCGGACCAGCAGGGCGAGCGCGCGGTCGCGTTCACGGTCCGTCGACGGGACCTCGCGGCAACGCCGGCGCAGAAGCGCCACGGCCGCTTCGAGCTCGTCCTCGCCATCGCGCCCGGCCAGCGCCGCCGCGATGTGCTCCGGGTCGACTCCCGCCGCGAGCAGCTTGCGCTCGATGCGTTCGGGCCCCCAGTCGTCGAGCGAGCGCCGGTCCTCCGTGAAGCGCCGCGCGTAGCGCGCGTCATCGAGATATCCCTGCCGCGCCAGTTCCGCGACGGCCGCGCGGATCGCGTCCGGCTCGACGGCCTTGCTCGCCAGATGCCGCTGGAGCTCGACGACCGTGCGGTCGCGGCGGCCGAGCTGGCGGTAGGCGAGATCGAGTGCGCGCTGAAGGCACGCCTGCGGGTCGAGGGCCTGCTCGGCCGCTGTCACGCAGCCTCGATGTTCGCCAGCGGATCGCCGGACGCGACTGCCGCGTCTGCCGCCGGGACGTCGTCCTCGGCGCGCTCGATCGGCTCGACGAGATCCTGGCCGATGCCAAGCGCCTTGTAGACCTTCGCCTCGATCTCCTTGGCGACCTCCTGATGCTCGTCGAGGAACGCCTTCGAGTTCGCGCGCCCCTGCCCGAGACGCTCGTCGCCGTAGGAGAAGAACGAGCCCGACTTGCCGACGATGTTGTGCTCGATGCCGAGATCGATCAGGCAGCCCGACGTCGAGATGCCCTTGCCGAACTCGATGTCGAACTCGGCCTGTCGAAACGGTGCCGCCACCTTGTTCTTGACGACCTTCACGCGCACCCGGTTGCCGACCGCCTCGGTCCCGTCCTTGAGCGTCTCGATCCGGCGGATGTCCAGGCGCTGGGAGGCGTAGAACTTCAGCGCGCGCCCGCCGGGCTGCGTCTCGGGCGAGTTGTGGACGACGACGTGATCGACGAGGTAGGTGTGATTCCCCTCGATCTGGAGGTCGTAGCGATGGGTCTTCGACGGGCGCTGATGCCGCTCGGGCGGATCGGGCTTGCGATATTTGCGCAGGACCCTCATGGCCGCGGGTCGCAATGTCGTGCGGCTAGCCAGATCGGTCCGGAAGTCCCCGTCCGTCGCGACATCCCACGCGAAGCGCCCTCGCATGGCGGGATGCAGCTTGTAATCCATCGAGGGATGGACATACGGAGCGATCTTCTCGTGGAAGCGCTGAGCGCGATCGCCGCTGAAGAGCAGGTTGTGCCCGGACACCGTGGGGCGGCCCATGCCCATTTCCTCGCACCGCGCCGCGAGCCGCTCTTTGTCTACATCACAGAGGCCGGCGCAGCAGATCGATGGTTTGCCGTGTCCCCAGCGGGCGTAGTTGCCGCCAAAGGTCCCGTCGTCCTGATACCAGGCGGCGATCGCGCGCTCATCGAGTTCCTCGATGAGCGCGTCGCTGACGGTCCGACCGCCAGTCGTCGCGTAGACGGCCTCGTGCAGCCACGCGAGCTGACGCATCGGAATGGTGTCGAACCCGATGCCGTTGCCGGTCGCGCCGATCTTGTTAGCGAACGGAGCCAGCATCGCCTGCTTCCACTCGCAGTAGTCGCGCTGGCGCTCCCCATGGCCGACTCGGAAGGCCACGTTGTGGTCCGAGGCGTAGCGCAGCGAGCCATCGCCGAGCAGGCTGCCGAGGATGAGCTTGATCTGATCGTCGCTCAGTGCGTAGTGCTTGACCGCCGCGAGAACCTCGTCGCCCTCCTCGATCTCCCATGCCTGACGCTCGCCCTCGGGAGTGAAGATGACGTGATTGGGAGTGCAGGCGAACTTGCGCTTGCCTGAACCGCCACCGGCCTCGATCTCGAACTGGAGCCACTCGTCGGTAGGACCGTTGTCGTAGTACTCGACGATCCGCTTCGGAGTGATCTCGCCGGTCTCGGGATCCATCGACATGACCTCGACCGGCATCCGCTGGTTGACGATCTTGCCGATCTTCTCGGTGGATCCATCCGCCAGCACGACGCGCGCGTCGTAATGGAAGCAGCCGAACATCACGCCGACCTTCTCGCGGATCTGGTTCGTGAACAGGCACAGCGTCTGGGTCCGGTTCAGGTTGCCGGCGAGCTTGCGCATCGCCTGGCTCATCATGCGCGCCTGCAGGCCGACGGTCTGGTCGCCCATCTGGCCCTCGAGCTCCACGCGCGGTGTGAGCGCCGCGACGGAGTCCAGCGCGACGACGTCCACGGCGCCGGAGCGCACGAGCATGTCGCAGACCTCGAGCGCCTGCTCGCCATAGTCGGGCTGGGAGACGAGCAGCTCGTCGATGTCCACCCCGATCTCCCGCGCGTACAGGGGGTCCATCGCGTGCTCGGCATCGATGAAGGCGCAGATCCCGCCGAGCTTCTGCGCCTCGGCAAGCAGGTGATAGACGAGCGTCGTCTTACCGGAGGACTCCGGGCCGAAGACCTCGACGATGCGCCCGCGCGGCATGCCGCCGATCCCGAGCGCGAGATCGAGCGACAGTGCGCCCGTCGGGATCACGCCACATTTGACCTGGGCGCCCTCGTCACCCATGCGCATGACGGTGCCCTTGCCAAACTCGCGCTCGATCTGCGTCAGCGCGCCCTGGAGGGCGTCGTTGCGGGCCTTGGCGGCCTTTTCGGAGTCGGTGAGAGCCATGAGAAACGAAGCCTTTCTGCGAAACGGAAGAACGGCCCATACTGCGGGTCGGGCCGGACGGAACCGCCACGCTAGAGCGGCTGGCTGCAACGGCGCGACACCGCTTCGCAACAAGTTCGCGCAGAGGCTTCTACACTTGGTGTTCCACGTTGAGCATTCGCTCGACATTCAGTAGTGCCAGCGGTCGTAGTAGTTGCCCCAGCATCTCCCGCGTTTCGCAGCACACGAACTCCCGGGAGGGAACACACATGGCAACTGGAACCGTCAAATGGTTCAACGACGACAAGGGCTTTGGCTTCATCACGCCCGACGACCAGAGCAAGGACCTGTTCGTCCATCACTCCGCGATCGCCGGCGATGGCTTCAAGTCGCTCGCCGAGGGCGCGAAGGTCTCCTACGACGCGGAACAGGGTCCCAAGGGCCCGAGCGCCGCGAACGTGCAGACCGTCTAGCCACGGACACGCATTCGTCGTAACCGAAACGGCCCGCCTCGGCGGGCCGTTTTGCGTTGACGGCTCAGTCCAGCGTGCCGGCGGGCAGGATGAAGCGCGCCGGCGGACGAGCATCGGACCCGGCCGCGTCATGAAGCCGGGTTCCGTGCAGGCCGCGGCGGACCGGAGTGCTCACCACGGTTTCCGGTTGACCGCCGTGCGCGACGATCCACGTCAGCACGTCGCCTGACCCGGTCCCCTCGGCGACGATCGCAGCACGCTCGATGACCGTCCCGCCCGAGGAATGCGCGCGGGCAAGCCGAGTGACCAACTGCCGGATCGCGTCGTCATCCATACCCTCACGGTAGTCCTTTCGGTGAGCGATTGCGGAACGATGTCGCGAGCCGATCGCGTCACAGCCACCCCGGGAACGCCAGGAGCTCGCGCCGCTGTCGGGCCGGC
Organism: Solirubrobacteraceae bacterium; assembly: GCA_033855075.1. Taxonomy (GTDB): domain Bacteria; phylum Actinomycetota; class Thermoleophilia; order Solirubrobacterales; family Solirubrobacteraceae; genus CADCVQ01. The sequence goes on from JAWVGM010000053.1 coordinate 3,648, forward strand.
AGCGCCAGGAAGCGCCGCTGCGCGGCCGCGGCCTCGCCGCCGTGCCAGAGGATCGCCTCCTCGAGATTGCGCGGCGCGGCCGTCGTGCAGGAATCGGGTGTGGCGACTGACGGTGTGCTACCCCCCTCGCCGAAACCCAAGTTTGGGGCACTCGATGTCACATTAGGGTTCCGCTATCGAGCGGCTTGGCTTTCCTGCCGATGGTGCGGGTAGCCACACGAAGACAGCGGGAAAACCCCCTGGCCCGCTTTATGTGTCCCTGACACGCTTGACCCATGTCCCACGAGCTCACCATCCACCAGACACGCGAGATCGTGCTCATGCGGCGGCGCCACCCCTGCGCCAAGGTACTCGTGCACCAGAAGCCGTGGGGCATCATCGTCGAGGCGCGCCGCCGCGGGCACGCGGTCGAGCTCAAGCGCTTTGACTGGTCGGGCGCCGTGACGCCGGATCGCGCGATCCCACTCGCGGCCTGACCGCCCAGCGGCGCGATCGGTCATCGTGCGCGCCGTGAGGCGCCGCGACGTACCAGGGCCGCGGCGGCCCGAAGCCGAAGGGCGGCATCGCCCGCGGGATGGTCCGTGTCGGCACGCCGGTCGCCAGCGTCGACGCCTTCGCCTAGTGCGACCCCAACAGCGACGACACGCTCGTTACCACTTGCATTACCGGTGCTGTTCGCCGGGACCCGCACCACCGCCGAGCGCCACCCGCGCCAGCGGCGCGTAGACCGACCCCCCGGGGCCCGTCACGGAGCTGTACAACGTCAGCGCCTCGGCCGCGAAGAACACCGCCGGCGGCGGCGGGAGCTCCGCGCCCCGCATCGTCGCACCGCGCCGCACCCGTCCCACTGTGACGTGCGGCCGAAACCGCGGGTGATCTGGCTCGTACCCGACCGCGTCGCGCAGCGCCGACACAACCGCCGCGTGCAGCGCCACGAGCCCATCCGAGGCCCCGAGCGCAACGCTCAACACCCCCGGTCGCCGCGGCGGCAGCCACAGCGCCCCCTCGGTCCGCAGCAGGCCCACCGGTGCGGCGAGGTCGGGCAGCAGCGCCGCGACCGCGTTCACGTTCTCATTCGACCGCGAGCCCAGGAACGCCAGCGTCAGATGCAGGTTCTCAGCGGGCACCCGTCGCATCGCGGGAGGAGCCGCCGACTCCGCCCAGGCCGCGAGCGCGTCTCGCACCTCCGGCGGCAGGTCGACCGCGACGAAGAGCCGCAGGCGCTCGCGCATCAGCCCGTCGGCGTCAGCAGCCGCCGCACGAGGTGCAGCGCGACGGTCGTCGAGCGGTCGCGGACGTCCGCTCGGCCGCCCGGCAGATGCGCGCTGCGGGTGAGCCTGCGCCCGTCGCGGTGCGATACCGAGAAGCACACGAGCCCCACCGGCTTGGTCTCCGTCGCGCCTCCGGGGCCCGCGATGCCGGTGACCCCCACGCCGACGCCGGCGTCCAGCCGCTCCCGCGCGCCGTCCGCCAACGCCTCGGCCACCTCCTCGGACACCGCGCCGTGGCGCGTGATGAGCGCGGGGTCCACGCCTGCGAGCCGTACCTTGGCCTCGTCGGAGTAGACGACGAGCCCGCCGCGCATGACCGCCGACGATCCGGGCCGTTCGGTCAGCCGGCCTGAGAGCAGACCGCCGGTGCACGACTCCGCGACCGCGATCGTCTCGGGTGGGTGGGATCGGTCTCCCAGAAGCAGCGCGAAGACCTGCTCGTCGACCGTCGTGCCGTCCTCGGAGAAGAGCGTCTTGCCGTGCCGGCCGCGGATGAACGCGGCGAGCCGGTCGTAGTCGTCGGAGTACTGCGGCTCGTAGCGCGTGACGACCTCGACTTCGCCGCGGCGCAGGCACGTCGTGATCTCGAGGCGGTCGAGCGCGATGCCGTCCACCTCGGCCGCGCGCAGCGTCGCGGCGATCTCCGACTCGGGCATCCCGAACAGCCGCAGCATGTCGCGCCGGTGCTCGACGGCCTCGCCGAGCACGGCCCGGAGCGCAGGGCTCGACGCCAGGGCTCCCTCCCACATCGGCTGAAGCTCGCGCGGCGGCCCCGGCAGCACCACGACGACGGGTCCGCCGGCGCCGTCCGGCGGCCCGACGACGAGCCCCGGGGCCGTGCCCACCGGCTCGAGGATCTCCGCACCCTCCGGTACCACCGCCTGCTTGCGGTTGGAGATCGCGATCGCCTCGCGGTCGAGGTCCGGCCAGCGGGCCATGAGCCGATCGAGGATGTCGCCGATGCGCGTTTGCAGCGCGGGGTCGAGCACCATCTCCCGGCCCTGGAAGCGGCCGACGACGTCGGCGGTCAGGTCGTCGGCCGTCGGCCCGAGCCCGCCGCTCGTCACGATGAGGTCGCAGCCCTCCGAGCCCAGGAAGCGCAATGCGCGCTCGATCTCCTCCGGGCGGTCGCCGATCACGACGATCGACAGCACGTCGGCGCCCAGCTCGAGCAGCTGGTCGGCGAGCCACGGGCCGTTGCGGTCTGAGACGCGCCCGGTCACCACCTCGGTACCCGTCACGACGATGCCCGCCTGGATGCTCACGTCACTGGCAGTACGGGCGGCGGCGTTTGTTGAGCGGCTGGCGCCCGTTGGCCTGCGTGATCTCGAGGCCGATCGACTGGTTGGAGCCGGGCACGCCCTTGTCGCGACCGTTGATGCGCAGCTTCACCTGGTTGTTGCCCAGCGACAGCCGGAAGCGCCGCGAGCGGTACGTCGCCGTCTGGTCGCCGGCCTGGAGCGTCTTGCCGTTGATGAGCGTGCGGTTGCCGTCCTTCAGGCAGACATAGACCTGGCCCGTCGCGATGAGCCGCAACCGCACGCGCTTGGCTGCGGGCTTGGGCGTCCCGCCCGTGACCGGTGGCTTGGCCGCGTTCGTCGTCGTGCGCGTCGTCTGCGTCTGCCCCGTCTTGGGCGCGTTGTTGCTGCTGCTGCCCAGCGCGTAGAGCGCAAGCACGAGCAGCGCGAAGATGACCCCGATCGTCACGCCGCGCGGGATCATCGGGCCGGTGCGGCGGCGGCGCTCGCGCCCGGGCGCCGCCGCGTTGATCGGCTGAAGCTCGACGTCGCTCAGGCGCTCGTGGCGCAGCTTGTACTCGTCGACGAGGAGCTTCGCGTCGAGGTCGAGCGCCTCGGCGTACGTGCGCAGGAAGCTCTTGACGTACGTGGGTCCCGGGAGGAGGTCCCATTCCTCGTTCTCCAGCGCGCGGAGGTACTTCGCCCGGATCTTCGTATCGGCCTCGACCTCCGACACGTCGATCCTCGCGCGCATCCGTGCCTCGCGCAGCGTCGCCCCTATTTCCGGCATGCGCGAGAGGCTACTCGCGCACCGGTTCCGGCTCGATTGCGGCAGCCGGGTCTGCAACGGCGGGTTCGTCGGGCTCCCGCTGGGCCGTGCCGGAGCCCCGTTCGCGCAGGTTCGCGACGAAGCGCTCGACGTCGCCGGCGCCGACGAGCACCTGGCGCGGCTTGGAGCCCTCGTAACCGGAGATGACGCCGCGACGCTCGAGCATGTCGATGAGCCGTCCCGCGCGGGTGTAGCCGAGCCGCAGGCGCCGCTGGAGCATCGACGTCGACGCGGTCCCCATCTCGACGACGAGGCGGATCGCGTCCTCGAGCAGCGGGTCCTCGTCGGGGCTGAAGCCATCGTCCTCCGAGCCGCCCGGACCGGCGTCCTCGGGCTCGACCTGCTCGAGCAGGTCCTCGCGCAGCTCGGGCTCGCCCTGCTTGCGCCAGAACGTCGTCAGCGCCTCGATCTGCGGCTCGTCGATGTAGGCGCCCTGGATGCGCTGCAACCGCGACGAGCCGACTGGCGAGAAGAGCATGTCGCCCTGGCCCAGCAGGGACTCGGCGCCGTTCTGATCGAGGATGACGCGCGAGTCGGTCTGCGAGGAGACGCTGAAGGCGATCCGGCTCGGGACGTTGGCCTTGATCATGCCGGTGATCACGTCCACGCGCGGGGACTGCGTCGCGAGCACGAGGTGGATGCCGACCGCGCGGGCCTTCTGGGCGAGGCGGATGATCGAGTCCTCGACGTCCGCGGGCGCGACCATCATGAGGTCGGCGAGCTCGTCGATCACGCACAGGATGTACGGCAGCGCGGTCTCGCCGCGCTTGGCCCGCGACCGGTTGAGCTCGATGAGCGACCGTGTCTTGGCCAGCGACATGATCGAGTAGCGCTGCTCCATTTCCTTGACGAGGTTCTGGAGCGCGTTGGCGGCCATCCGCGGGCTCGTGATGACCGGCGTGAGCAGGTGCGGGATCGACTCGTAGTGGTTGAGCTCGACCTGCTTGGGATCGATGAGGACGAGGCGCAGCTCGTGCGGCGTCGCGCGCAGCAGGACGCTTGAGAGCATCGCGTTGATTGCGCCCGACTTGCCGGCGCCGGTGGTGCCCGCGACGAGCAGGTGGGGCATCTTGGAGAGGTCGGCACCAATCGCCTTGCCCGCGACGTCCTTGCCGAGCCAGACCGTCAGCGGCGTCCAGCCCGCGGGCGGCTCCTGGAAGACGTCGCCGAGCTGCACGATACGCCGGCGCTGGTTGGGGACCTCGACGCCGACCGCGGTCTTGCCGGGAATCGGGGCGAGGATGCGGATGTCCGTCGCGGCGAGCGCGTACGCGAGGTCGTCCTTGAGCTGGGCGACCTTGCTCATCTTGATGCCGGGAGCGAGGCGCAGCTCGAAGCGCGTGATGTGCGGGCCGGCGACGGTGCCGACGATCTTCGACTCGACGCCGAAGTGTCCGAGCGCTTCGACGAGTCGCTTGGCGGTCTTCTCCTGGCCGGCCGTATCCGGGCGCGACTGCTCTGCGCTCGAGCGCTTGAGCAGGTCCGGGCTCGGGAGGCGCCACGCAAACTCTGGGTCGTCTGTGACCGAGCCGCGCAGGCGGCCCTGCGGCGTGAGGTCCTCGGGCGATGGCGGATCCAGCGCACGCCGCGCGAGCGTCAGCTGTTCGTGGCCGTCCTGCTCGGCCTCGATCCGATCGAGCTGCGCGGGCGGCTCGGGCGCGGGCTCGGGCTCGCCAGGAACCTCGTCGCCGTCGTCGTCGTGCACGGCCTCGTCTGCGAAGAGGTCCGGATAGCGCCGAGCGCCATCCAGCGACGGTGCCTCCACGTGGGTCGCGCGGATGACGACCTCGTCGTCCTCGGGCTCGGGTGGGTGCAGCACGGGCGGCGCGCCGGGCTCCTCGCCGTCCTCCTCCTCCTCGTCGCGCGGGCGCCGCGCCGGGACCACCCGGCTGATCGCCCGCGTCGTGTCGGCGAGACCGGAGCCGGTGGCCCGCAGCACGCCTGCCACGGAGGCTCCCGTCAGCAGCAGGACGGCCGCGACGAAGAGGAACACCGCGAGGATGTGCGCTCCGATCGTGGAGAACGCGGTCGCCACGACGTAGAGCAGGCCGTCGCCGACGATCCCGCCGCGCACCTTGAAGAACGGCTCGTCCCAGTAGCCGTCGCGCACCCCGGCGGGGCCCAGGCCGAAGGTGCCGGCCGCGAGCGCGAGCGTGCACGCCAGGAACAGGCACAGCGCTCCGGCGCGAAACGGCCGGACGGCAGGCAGCACGGGACGCAGCACGATGAGCGCTCCGGCGGCGATGACCATGATCGGCACGGCGACCTTGAACGCGCCGACGAGATAGGCGAGCCCGTCCGCCGCTGCCTGCCCGGCGGCGCCGCCGTCCCAGCCGAGATAGATCGGGAAGACGAGGAAGATGCCCAGCGCGACGAGCCCGAGGCCGAGCAGATCGAGGTGGCGCTGGTCGAGCAGCGGCATGTGCAGCCCGCGCGCGCGTGACCGCCGCGCGCGAGCGCGGGGCTTTGTGCCGCGGGACGCGGGCTTGCGGGATGCGGGCTTGCGGGCAGCTGCCATGGTTGTGCCACCGGCGACATTCGACGGCCGACGCGCGCCCTCCTCCCTCGCCGGGCAGACAGGCCGGTCCTTAACCACCGTTCAGCGAGCCCCATACGCTGGGTGGATGACCGACCGCCCGCCTCGTGTGCTCGTCGTGGAAGACGACGAGGAGATCGCCCAGGTTCTGCTGCGCTCGCTGCGCATGGAGGGCTACGAGGCGCGCGCAAGCTACGACGGCGAGGACGCGCTCACCGACGCGCGCGAGTTCTCACCCGATCTCGTGATCCTCGACCTCGGCCTGCCCAAGCTCGACGGCATCGACGTGGCGCGCACGCTGCGCGACGACGGCGACGTCCCGATCCTCATGCTCACCGCCCGCGACACCGTCGATGCGCGCGTCGAGGGTCTCGACGCCGGCGCCGACGACTACCTCGTCAAGCCGTTCGAGCGCCAGGAGCTGCTCGCGCGACTGCGCGCGCTCCTGCGCCGCCGGCCCCCGCGCGGCAGCGCCTCGCTCGTGGTCGGCGACCTGCAGCTCAACCCCGACACGCACGAGGTGCGCCGCAGCGAGCGCGACGTCGAGCTGACGCAGCGCGAGTTCGAGCTCCTCGAGTACCTGATGCGCAACGAGCGCATCGTGGTGCCCAGGCAGCGGCTCCTCGAAGAGGTATGGGGTTACGATCCGTTTGCAACGACGAACACCATCGAGGTCTTCGTATCGAATCTGAGAAGGAAGCTGGAAGCCGGCGATGAGCCGCGCCTCCTCCATACGATCCGCGGCGCAGGCTACGTTCTCCGCGCATAGGCAGCTGCCGATCCGCTGGCGGCTCGCCGGCGGCTCCGCGCTGCTGACGCTCATCATCCTGTGCGGCTTCGCCGGCGCGGTGGGGGCGCTCACCACGGCGCGGATCCACGAGGACTTCCGCGCCCAGGTCACCAGAGCGGCCGACAAGCTGAAGAACCAGGTCCAGTGGAGCAGCGTCGGTCTCAACCCGGATACCGGTGAGCGCGAGCTCGATGGCTTCTCGCCGGGACTGGACAGCTTCGCGGAGTCCAACGGCGCCGTCATCCGGATCGTGACGACCGACGGGCGCGCCTGGCGCACGACGCACCGCGACGCGAACCTCGGGGCGCCGGTTCCCGGCGCGCGGGACTACAACGGCTATCGCATCGAGACCCGCCTGCTGCCCTACGGCGTGGACCCGGGCCAGTACCCCTACCTCGACCAGAGCCAGCACTTCTTCATCCAGTACGCGCGCCCGCTGTCGGAGGTCAACAAGACGATCGGGGTCCTGCGCCTGTTCCTGCTCGGCGGCGTGCTCGGCGGCGCGGGCCTGGCCCTGCTCGCGGGCCTCATGCTCGCGCGGCGCGCGATGGCGCCGATCTCCTCGCTCATCGAGACCGCGCGCAAGATCGAGCGCACGCGCGACCCGGCCCTCGCCATCCCGCAGCCCGAAGCCGACGACGAGGTCGCCGAGCTTGCGCGAACGCTCGAGGACATGCTCCACGCGCTGGACCGCTCGCGGTCCGAGACCGAGGCCGCGCTCGCGCAGCAGCGTGACTTCGTCGCTGACGCCTCGCACGAGCTGCGCACGCCGCTGACGAGCGTTCTGGCGAACCTCGAGCTGCTCGCGGACGGCCTCGACGGTGACCAGCACGATGCGGCGAGCTCGGCGCTGCGCTCGTCGCAGCGCATGCGGCGCCTCGTGGCGGACCTGCTGCTGCTCGCGCGGGCCGACGCGAAGCGCAAGGTGCCGCACGCCCCGGTCGACCTGGGCAAGGTGCTCATCGAGGCGGCGGGCGAGCTCAGCCCGATCGCGCACGGGCACGAGCTGTCGATCGACGCGAGCCGGGGGATCGTCGACGGCGCGCGCGACGAGCTGCACCAGCTTGTCGTGAACCTCATGGAGAACGCGATCCGGCACACGCCGGACGGCACGCACATCCGCGCGGCGGTGGACTGCGTCGAGGGCGTCGTGCGGCTCAACGTCGAGGACGATGGCCCGGGCATCCCCGCGGCGATGCGCGAGCGCATCTTCGAGCGTTTCTTCCGCGGGGCGGGCGATCGCGGCGGCTCGTCCGGGCTCGGGCTGGCCATCGTGCAGTCCGTCACCGAGTCCCACGGCGGCGCCGTGACACTGCACTCCCCCACGAAGAACGGCAAGAGCCGCCCGCGCGGGACCCGCTTCGAGGTGACGTTCCCGGCCTCGACGGCGCAGAGCAAGCCGCGCGAGAAGACCGGCGCGCGCTACGCCCGCAGCGCGTCGTAGACCGCCGCCAGGCGCGGCGCGACGGCCCCGGGTCCGGCCAGCTCGAGCACGCGTTGCCGGCCGGCCTCGCCTGCCGCCGCATCCCGGAAGCGGTCGCGAATCGCCACGGCGAGCGCCGCGGCGTCGCCCGGCGCGACGAGCCCGTCGGGCCCGCACAACTCGGGCAGCGCGCCGATCGCGCTGCCGGCGACGGGCAGTCCGGCGGCCATCGCCTCGGCCGCGGCCAGCCCGAACGTCTCCGCTGAGCGCGACGGGACGATCGCCAGGCCGGCCTGGGCGCGCAGCGCGCGCAGCTCTCCGGCGGACACGAGGCCGGCAAAGCGCGTGTCCGTACCCGCGGCGCGCGCCTCGAGCTCGGCGCGCAGCGGACCGTCGCCCGCGACGACGAGCGGGACACGCGCGGCGGCGCACGCCGCGATCGCCACGTCGATCCCCTTCTCGGGCGCGAGGCGCGAGGCGATGAGCGCGTGGCGGCCGGCGGCCGCGGTCGAGGCCGCGGCGCTGTCGCGTAGGACATGGCCGACGACGTGGACCGGCGGGCCGCCGCTCCCCTCGCCCAGCGGCGCCCCGAGCTCCGTGAGGCGCTGCGCGGCGAACGCGCTCGGCACGATGACGGCGTCGGCGTGCTCGACGAGGCGCCGCTGCCAGAGCGCGAGGCCGGCGCCGTAGGCCGCGGCTTCGGCGCGCGCGCCGCGGCAGTTGCGCTGCACTCCGGGCAGCGTGTTGCGACCGTGACAGCGGGTGCAGTCCTCCCCGTCCGTGAAGCACGTCCCGACGGCGCAGACGAGGCGGTAGTTGTGCAGGTGCAGCACCGTGCGCGCCCCCGCCTCGCGCGCAGCAGCCAGCGCCCGCCAGCCAAAGGACGGGTTGAGGTTGTGCGCGTGGACGACGCGCGCGCCCGTCCGCCGCACCGCCGTGGCTACCTGCGCCGGCGCGAGCCCGCCGTTGAGCAGGCCGGTGGCGGCGTGCCCGCGGCCGAACGTCGCGCTGTCGCGGGCGAGCAGCTCCGCGTCCTCGCCGAGATGCTCGCCGACGAGCCACAGGAGGTCCTCGACGGCGCGCTCCTCACCGCCCGTCGTGCGGTAGCGGTTGTGGAGGAAGAGGATCACGTCCTGCGCCCAACTCTACGTCCGCCCGCCGGCGGAGCGGGAGGTCAGACCTCGACGACGACCGGCAGGACCATCGGGCGGCGCTTGAGCCGCTCGTAGACGAACGCGGCGAGATCGTCGTGGAGGATCTGCTGGAGCAGGTCGATCTCGCGGATCTCCTCCTTGGCGGCGCGCTCGAGCGACGCGTCGACCGTGTCGCGCAGCTGGTCCAGGAGCTTGTCGGCCTCGGCCGCGAACGGCACGCCACGGAAGATGACCTCCGGCTCGGCGACCGACGAGCCGTCCTGTTCGGAGATCGTCGCGACGACGACGAAGATGCCGTCCGCGGACAGCATGCGCCGGTCGCGCAGCGCGACGTCGGTGACGTCGCCGATGTCCACGCCGTCGACGAAGATCATTCCCGACTGCTCCTTGTCGCCCCAGCGCGCGCCCTTGGCGTCGAGCTCGAGCGGCAGCCCGTTCTCCCCCTTGAAGATCCGCTCGGGATCGATGCCCACGGACTCGGCGAGCTTGGCGTGCAGGTGGATGCGCTTGTAATCGCCGTGGAACGGCATGACGAAGCGCGGCTGGGTCAGGTTGAGCATGAGCTTGATCTCCTCCTGATAGCCGTGGCCGGAGGCGTGGATCGGGGCGTCCTTGGTCGTGATGACGTCGCAGCCGATGTGGTAGAGCCGGTCGATCGTCTCGTTGACCGCGCGCTCGTTGCCGGGGATCGGCGTCGCGCTGAAGACGACGGTGTCGCCCGAGTGCAGCTCCACCTGCGGATGGTCGCGGTGCGCCATGCGCCGCAGCGCGCTCAGCGGCTCGCCCTGCGAACCGGTCGAGATGATCACGATGCGCTCGTCGGGGAAGTCCGACATCTCGCGCGGCCCGATCACGATCCCCTCGGGCAGCTTGATGTGGCCGAGCGTGCGCCCGATGTTCGTGTTCTTGCGCATCGAGCGCCCGACGAGGACGACCTTGCGGTTCAGCGCTGCCGCCGCGTCGACGACCTGCTGGACGCGGTGGATGTTCGACGCGAACGAGGTCACGACGATGCGCCCCGAGCAGCGGCTGAAGACGTCGAGCAGGTTCGGGCCGGCGACCTTCTCGCTCGGCGCGAAGCCCGGGCGGTCGCCGTTCGTCGAGTCGCCGCACAGCAGCAGGAGGCCCTCGCGGCCGAGCTCGGCCAGGCGCGTGACGTCGGCCGGGATGCCGTCCACCGGGGTCTGGTCGAACTTGTAGTCGCCGGTGACGAGCACCGTCCCGAGGTCGGTCGTCAGCGCGACCGCGCTCGAGTCCGGGATCGAATGCGTCATGTGGATCAGCTCGACGTCGAAGGGGCCGCACTCGATCTGCTCGCCGTCCTTGACGTCGATGACCTCGACGTCCCGTGCGAGCTTGTGCTCGTCGAGCTTGGAGCGCGCCATCGCCATCGTCAGCGGGCCGCCGTAGACCGGCGGCGCGTCGTGCACCCCGAGCTCGCGCAGGAGGAAGGGCAGGCAACCGAGATGGTCCTCGTGGCCGTGCGTCACGACGATCGCCTCGATGTCCGAAACGCGGCCGCGCAGGTACGCGAAGTCCGGCAGGACGAGATCGATCCCCATCATGTCGGCCGTCGGGAACCGCAGGCCGACGTCGACGAGGACGATCCGGTCCTCGTACTCGACGACCGTCATGTTCTTGCCGATCTCCCCGAGGCCACCCAGGGGTAGGACGCGCAGCGGGCCGCTCAAGCGCGTGCTCCGAGGAGGCCACAGCGCTCGAGCGCGGCGCGGATCACGTCGCGCTCACCGTCCGTGGCCTCCACGAGCGGGAGTCGAAGTCCACCCACGTCGTGGCCGAGCATGTGCAGCGCAGCCTTGAGCGGGATCGGGTTGGTGGTCACAGACAGGGCACGGTACAGGGGGCGCAGCGAGCGATCGATACGCGCGCGGTCCTCTGGATCGGCGGTCACCATGCGCCGCATCTCGTCGCCGACGAGATGGCTGGCGACGCAGATGCCGCCCTCGCCGCCCAGGTCGAGCGTGCGGGCGAGCGTGTCGTCGTTGCCGGCGTATACGCCGAGGCCGTTGATCAGCTCGAGGCTGTCGTCGTTGGCCTGCTTGACGTACTCGATGTGCTCGATCTGCGCGAGGTCCTCGAGCAGGTCGTTGGGCATGTCGACTGCCGTGCGGGCGGGGATGTTGTAGAGGATGATCGGCTTGTCCGTGGCCCGGGCGACCGCGGTGTAGTGGGCGATGAGCCCGCGGCGGTTTGGCCGGTTGTAGTAGGGCGTGACCGAGAGCGTCGCATCGACGCCGAGCGCCGTGGCCTTCTCGGTGAGCATCACCGCGTGGCGGGTGTCGTTGGAGCCCGTGCCCGCGACGACGGTCTTCCCCTCGGGCGCGTTCTGGACGGCGAGCTCGATGACGCGCAGGTGCTCCTCGTCGGTCAGCGTCGCCGCTTCGCCGGTGGTCCCGCAGGCGACGACGCCGTCCGATCCGTGCGCGCAGACGTGTTCGAGCAGCGCGACGAACGCGTCCTCGTCGACGTTCAGGTCGTCGTCAAAGGGCGTGGCGATCGCGGTGAGGATGACTCCGAGTTCCGAGATGCCGCCAGTATCGCAGCCACCCGGGCGATGACGTAGATGTGCAGCAGGAACGACGCGGGCACCGCGAACACCGGGATGAGGACGAGCGGATAGCGCGTGATCGCGTAGTTCGGGGCGTTCAGCGCGAGCTGCTGGAAGACGCTCGGTGCGGTCAGGAAGCCGCAGGTCACGGCGACGATGAGGTCGGCGATGCCGAACGCGCACCACACGAGGACCGACCGGCCGGCCTTGAGCGGCCCGTGCCTCGCGAGCCTGAGCGCCACGAACGGCGCCGCGAGCCCGACGAGGACGTCGCCGATGCCGGCGGGAAGCGCGAACTCGGCCGGGATGTCGTCCTGCAGGTAGGCGATGAGGAAGAGCGCGCCGACGACGCGGTAGAACTGGACGCCCACGAGCCACCGCAGCGGGATGCGGGCCATGCGCTCCCGGAAGCCGGGCAGCGCGACGAGAACGACGGTCCCCCAGACGACCGGCACGATGATGGCGAAGCCGATGAGCGGCGGGAACCTCGTATCGGGATTCGTGGCGAACGCGCCGTTGTGGGCGAGCACGAAGACGGCCGCGAACCACGCCACGATGACGAGCCCGGCGAACACGAAGACCGCCCCGCCGGGGTTGCTTGAGTCGCGCCGTTCCGCCCGCGCGGCGTGTGCGACGCCGCCCAGCAGGAGGGCCAAGAGGCCGAAGTCCGCCGCGACGAGGGCGACGGTGACTGGTGTTGAGATCATGCTGTCTTCCTCCATTTGCGTGTAGCTACACCTTTTGGTCGTGCAGGCGGCGGGCCCTCGCCCGCCGCGTGGGTCAGCCGGCGGCCGCCTCGGTCAGCAAGGACAGCTCGCCGTACAGCGACATCAGGCGCGACTCGCCGAACTCCTCGAGCACCGCGCCGTGCACAGCTCGCCACCGCGCGAGCGCGTCCGACAGCGCGGCGGCGCCCTCGTCCGTGATCGCGGCGAGCCGTACCCGCGCATCGGACTCGTGCGGGCGCACCGTCACGAACCCCCGCTCCTCCAGCACCTTGAGATTCCTCGTCAGCGTGGTGCGGTCCAGCGCGAGGACGTTCGCCAGCGGCGTCAGCGGGACGGGGCCGTGCGCCCCGAGCCCGACGAGGATCGGAAGCTGCGTGATCTTCAGCCCACTCGCCGCTATCGCGTGGTCGTAGCGCTGCGTGATGAGCCGGGCGGCGCGCCGCAGCGCCCCGCAGGCGCAGGCGGCGCGGACCTGGGCGCAGGTGGCGAGGTCGTCGGCGTCGAGGGTGGCGTGAGCCATAGCGTGTATATACACGGACTGGGGTTGGGGTGCAAGCGAACGGCATCGATGCGGGAGTCCGGTCGGGTCCGCACCTCGGCCCGCGAGACGGATGAATGGCAGCTATTGCCCTATATCCGGCCACAAACTGCCAGACGCCCCCCGTCGACCCGACCAGGGCGCCTCCCGCGCTCCTGCATCGCTGCGGTTTCGTCAACCGCGCGTGCGACAGTGAATGCATGGCCGATGCAGCGCCACTCGACCCCGACTGCACCGACCTCGCCGTCGAGGTCATGAACGTCCGCTGGAGCGTCCCGGACGGGGACTTCGCCGTGCTGGATGCGGTGTCGGACGAGGGCGAGGAGATCGTGCTCGTCGGGTCGCTCGCGCACGTGCACGAGGGTGAGGCGCTGCAGGTCGGCGGTGCGTGGCGCCGGCATGCGCGGCACGGGTGGCAGTTCGGCGTGGAGCGCGTGCGGATCCTCGAGCCGGTCTCCGAGCAGGCGGTCATGGCGTACCTGGAGAGCGTCAAGCACGTCGGCCCGCGCGGAGCGGCGACGCTGCTGCAGCGCTATGGCACGGGCGAGGTGCTCGCCGCGATCGACCGCGATCCCGAGCGGGTGCTCGCGGCGGTCCCGGGGATCGGGGCACGGCGACTGCCGGACGCAGTCGAGTCCTGGCGCGGCCAGCGCGAGTTGCGCGAGCTGCGCCTCTTCCTCGACACGCACGGTGTGGACGCGTCGGCGGCCTCGCGCATCGCGCGCCACTTCGGCGCCGGTTCGATCGCGCGCCTGCAGCGCGATCCCTATGCGATCTGCGAGCTGGATGGGATCGGCTTCGCGACCGCCGATGCGCTCGCTCGCGCGCTAGACGTGCCGCTCGACTCGCCGCACCGCCTCGCGGCCGGCGTCCTGCACGCCCTCGGTCAGGCCGAGACGGATGGGCATTGCCATCTCCCCCGCGGCGAGCTCGCCGAGCGCGCATCGCAGCTGCTGGGCGGTGGCGACGTCGACAGCGCGATCGACGAGCTCGGCGCGCGCGGGAAGGTCGTCATCGACGACGCGGGCCGAGTCGCGGACGCGCGGCTGCACGCGATCGAGGAGCGCCTCGCCCGCAATGTGCGCGCGCTGCTCGACAGCGAGCCGACGCTCGGCCTGCGGACCGTGAAGCGGCCGGCCACCGGCCCCTTCGTGCCGAGCGACGACCAGTGGTACGGGGTGGTGCAGGTGCTCGAGCACCGCCTGTCGATCCTCACGGGCGGGCCGGGCACGGGCAAGAGCGCGACGATGCGCGCCCTCGTGGACCTGCTCAAAGCGCGCACGCGGACGGCACGGCTGTGCGCTCCGACCGGCAAGGCGGCCCGCCGCCTGAGCGAGCTGACGGGTGCCGAGGCCACAACGATCCACCGACTGCTCGAATGGGCGCCGGAGGAGGGCTTCACGCGCGACGAGGACAACCCGATTCCCGGCTGCGACGTGCTCATCGTGGACGAGGCGTCGATGCTCTCGGTGCATCTCGCCGCGGCGCTCTTGGCCGCGGTGGGCCCGTCGACGCACGTGCTCCTCGTCGGCGACGTCGACCAGCTCGCTCCGGTCGGCCCGGGCCGTGTGCTCGAGGACCTGCTCGACTCGGGCGCCATCGCCTCGACGCGCCTGACCGAGGTCTTCCGCCAGGCCGCGCGGTCGATGATCGTTCGGGCGGCGCACGCGATCAACGCCGGCGAGCTCCCGCTGGCGCGGCCGCGCGAGGAGGACGTGCGCGACTTCTTCCTCATCGAGCGCGACGGGGCGGCGGCGATCTTCGACGAGGTCTGTGAGCTCGCGGCGGTCCGCCTCGCCGCCCACTACGACCTCGACCCCGCCGCCGACGTGCAGGTGCTCGCGCCGATGCACAAGGGCCCGCTCGGTATCGACGCGCTCAACGCGGAGCTGCGAGCACGGCTGAACCCCGCCGGCGAGACGATTCCGGGCACGCCGCTGCGCGTCGGCGACAAGGTCATGCAGACGCGCAACTCCTACGAGCACGACCTCTTCAACGGCGAGCGCGGCGTGATCGTCCACCACGACCCCGAGCGCCACCGCGTGCTCTTCGCCGGTGACGACGGCCGCCGTCTGACCCTCCCCGTCGACGCGCTCGACACGCTGCGTCTCGCCTACGCCGCGAGCGTTCATAAGGCGCAGGGCTCGCAGGCGCGGGCGATCGTCGTGCCGATCTTCCGCGGCCACCACATCATGCTGACGCGCAATCTCGTCTACACGGCGGTGACGCGCGCGCAGGACGTGTGCGTGGTGGTCGGCGAGCGGGCGGCTTTGGCGATGGCCGTGCGCCGGGCCGATGCGCGGCGGCGGCACACGCGGCTGCGGGAGCTGGTGGCTGACGAACTACATCAATAAAGAAACGAGGGACGATCGCCGCGGCGCCTCACGAGTCGCGCCGCTCCCGCCACTTGCGCCCCGGATCCACGAGCGCCCGGTCGGTCTCCTTGAGCGCGTCCGTGAACCGCTGCTCCACGCGCGGGGAACCAAACCGCTCGTCCTCCCATAGCGTCACCACGAGCAGCTCGCGCGAGGCGCGGTCGTGCCGGCAGACGAAGATCACGCCGCGGTCGACCAGGTCGCGGAGGTAAACCGAGCCGCGTGCGGCCACAGCATCGGCGCCCGGCGGCGGTGTCGCGCTGACGCGGCCCGCCGCCCACGCCTCGCTCACACGACCGGCGATCTCCGGCTTGACGTCGAACCCCCCGCGTCGCGAGCCGACGCGCTGGCGGAAGCGCTCGGCCGCGTGGTCGGTGACCGCGACCGTGACGCCGACGGGCTCGTCGCTCACGGGAGCGTCCTGCGGTAGCGCACCTCGGGCAGACCCCACCGCATCGGCTTGGGTCCGATGCGGTCGTCGAACGACCATCCGGCGGCCTCGTAGAACCCGCGCGCGCGCTCGTTGGCCGCGAGCATCCACGCGATCGCGGCGGTCGCGCCGCCGTCGGCCAGAGGAGCCAGCGCGTTGTCCTGCAGCCGCCGCCCGAGTCCGACGCCCTGGCGTGCCGCGCGCAGGTACAGCGCGTAGAGCTCACCCGTCTCCTCTCCCACATCGTCGTCGCGCGCCGGCCCGTAGGCCGCAAAGCCGTCAAGCGCGCCGTCGATCTCGAGCACGAGGATGTTCATCTCGCGCTCGAGCAGGCCGGTCCAGACCCGCACGCGGTTGTCGAGCGTCTCCGCGTCGAGCGTGCCGGACGGCGCGAGCGCGCCGTAGGCCTCGTGCCAGCAGCTCAGCTGCAGCTCACCCAGTGCGTCGGCATCGCTCGGGAGCGCGGGACGGATCACGCCCCCGAGGATGGCAGCCCGGCTAGCCGGTGACGATCTCGCAGCCGCTCGTCTTGTCGACGCCCTTGTCGATCCGGGCGCGGTCCTTGCTACCCGAGCCGCAGCGCACTCTGTCGGCCTTTTTCTTCCCGGCGCTGGACGTGTCGCGCGCGTCGATGCGATCGTTGCCCGCGCCGCCGGAGAACGTGTCGACGCCGCTGCGGTCGGTCAGGCGGTCAGCCCCCGCGTTGCCCGTGAGCCGATCCTTGCCGCTCCCGCCCGACAGCCGGTCGGCACCCCCGCCGCCGAACAGCCGATCGGCTCCGGGGCCACCGGACAGCTTGTCGGATCCGCTCCCGCCGTAGAGGCAGTCACCGTCGCCCAGCCCCTTCAGCGTGTCCTTGCCGCCCAGCCCGTGGAGGACGTCGTGTCCGGACGTGCCGGTGAGAGCGTCCTTCGCGCTCGTACCGATGACCTGCGCAACCGTCAGCGTGCAACCGGGGGTCGGGAGGACGGCGTCGACGGTGAACTGCCTGGCAGCGGTCGTCGGGTCGACATTGCCGAGCGCATCAATAGCCGTGACCGCGACCGTGTGCTGACCATCGGCGAGCGTCGCGGTCGTGAGCGGCGAGGAGCACGCGACGGTCGTGCCGGTGTCGACCCGGCACACGAACGTCGAGCCGGCCTCGTTGGAGGCGAACGTCAACGTCGGCGTGTTGTCACGGATGGTCGATCCCGCGGCGGGCCCGCCCGTGATCGTGGTCTCGGGCGGCGTGCCGTCGCTCGTGATCGAGACGGCGTCCACGTGCGCCTGGAGGTAGAAGCTGTTGGAGACCGCGGCGAAGCGGATCCGCACGGTCTGACCGGCGAAAGGCGAGAGGTCGAACGCCTGCGCCGTCGGCGGCAGTGCCAGCGGGGAGGCGGGCTGCGTCTGGAACACCGGCGCGAGCACGTCGCCGGCTGCGACGGAGTCCACCGCGGCCGTCGGATCCATGATGTCCACGCGGTACTGCTGGTTGTTCGCGGCGACGGTCCAGTCCAGCGTGTCCGGGCTGGGTATGGCGATCGGCGCCTGGCTCTCGTAGTACACGACGAAGTTCAGGCGGTGCTTGATGCCGGGCTCGAGCGTGACGTCCTGGTAGAGGATCTGTGTACTGGCATTGGTCTGGTCGGTCACCGCTGCGTACGTGCCCTCGATTGCTCCCGGCACCGTATTGCCAGAGAGCGGCAGCGGGCCCGCGCCGCTGTATACGGTCCAAAGGGAGGAACCGGCGGACGTCTCGGACGTCGTCCAGCCGGTGAGGTCGCCGGACTCGAACCCGCCGTTGACGAGCGTCGCCGCGGATGCCGCGGGGGCTGCGAGCAGACCCGCCGCGCAGAGCGCGATCGACAGCATTCGGATACACCGCACCGCTCGCATCGTCCCCACCTCTCGTTGTTGACCTGCCGAGCCGACTATATGCCGCCGGCCGGACTCAGAACAAGAGGTGCTCGAGCCCGATGACCGGCGACTCCGTGAGCTCCCCCACCCGCCGGACGGCGAGCAGGACGCCGGGCATGAACGACTCGCGCGCGTAGGAGTCCTGGCGGATCGTCAGCGACTGGCCGACGTCGCCGAGGATCACCTCCTGGTGGGCGACGAGTCCGGGCAGGCGCACGGAATGGATCG
Organism: Solirubrobacteraceae bacterium; assembly: GCA_033855075.1. Classification (GTDB taxonomy): domain Bacteria; phylum Actinomycetota; class Thermoleophilia; order Solirubrobacterales; family Solirubrobacteraceae; genus CADCVQ01. The sequence goes on from JAWVGM010000053.1 coordinate 21,653, forward strand.
GGACGTCGCCCGCCATGAGCGCCGCCGTGCGCGCCGCCGTGCCCGACGGCGCGTCGAGCTTGCCGTCGTGGTGCAGCTCGATGATCTCCGCCTTGGCCATGTGGTGGGAGGCCTCGGCGGCGAACCGCATCATGAGCACCGCGCTGATGGCGAAGTTCGGGGCGATGAAGACGTTGGCGCCGCGGGCCGTGCGCAGCGGCTCGACGTCGAAGCCGCTCGTCCCGATGACGACGTGCACGCCCGCTGCCACACAGTCCAGCGCGTTCTGAAGCGCGGTGTCGGGCTGCGTGAAGTCCACGACGACGTCGGCGACATCGAGCACGTCGGCGAGCGTCGTGTCGAGCGCAGGATCGGCGCGACCGGTCAGTTCGAGGTCGTCGGCACCCTCGACGGCGGCGACGACGGCCTGTCCCATCCGCCCGGCGGCACCCGCCACCGCGACCCGGATGCTCACGGAGCGCCGACCTCCGCGGGCGCGGCCAGCAGGCCGGGCACCACCGGTTCCAGCGCGCGGCGGAACGCATCCTCGTCGGCGCCGATCCCCGCCGCGCTGAGTCCCTCGGGCGCGAGCAGCTCGCTCGTCAGCTCGTGCACGGCCTCGAGCGTCACCGCGTCGATCTGCTCGACGATCTCGTCGACGGACAGGATCGGCTGATCGGCGAGCACCGCCGCGCCCAGTCGGTTCATCCGCGCGGGCGTCGATTCGAGCGCGAGCACGATCCGCCCCTTGACGTTCTCCTTGGACCGGTCGAGCTCCTCGGGGGTCACGCCGTCCTGGCGCAGGCGCGCGAGCTCGTCGGAGACGACCTGGAGCGCCGGGCCGACGTTGTCCGGGCGCGTCCCGAGGTAGACGCCGATCTGGCCGGTCGTCGCATAGAGCGACTGGAAGGAGAAGACGCTGTAGGCCAGACCGCGCTCCTCACGCACCTCCTGGAAGAGCCGCGAGGAGGACGTGCCGCCGATGATGTTGTCGAGGACGCGCAGCGCGAAGCGGCGCTCGTCGTCGCGCGCCAGCCCGAGCGCGCCGAGGCAGACGTGGTACTGCTCGGTGTCCTTGCGCAGGAAGCGCATCCGCGGCGGAAGCTCAGCCGGCAGCGGGGGCGGCTTCGGCGACGCCGGCCGATCGGGCACCGAGACCGCGCGGGCCAGTTCCACGATCGCGTCGTGGTCGACCGAGCCGGCGGCGGCGATCACGACCTCGCGGGGGACGTAATGCGTGGCGTGGAAGTCCCCGAGCCCCTGCGCAGTCGTGCCCGACACGACGTCGGAGCGCCCGATGACAGCGCGGCCGAGCGGATGGTCGCCGAAGATCGCCTCGCCGAGCACGTCGAAGACGCGATCCTGTGGATCGTCCTCGTACATCGCGATCTCCTCGAGCACGATCTCGCGCTCGTTGAGGAGGTCCTCCTCGGCGAAACGCGGGTTCCAGACCATGTCGGCGACGATGTCGAAGGCCTGCGTCAGGTGCTCGTCGATGACGCGGGCGTAGACCGATGTCGACTCCTTGCCCGTCCCGGCGTTGAGCTCGGCGCCCATCGCGTCGAAGATCTGGTCGATCTCCAGCGAGCCGTAGCGCGCCGTGCCCCGGAAGAGCATGTGCTCGACGAGGTGCGACAGCCCGGCCTCGGACTCGGTCTCGCACGCCGAGCCCGTGGGCACCCAGATCCCGAGCGTCGCGGATCGGACGGTGGGCATTGCCTCCGTCACGACCCGGACGCCGGAGTCCAGGACGGTCAGTCGATGACCGTTCTCCGTCAGGGTGCTAGCCGCGGTCGGGATCGCCGTGGCGCGGGCGGCCCGAGCCGCGCCGGCCGCGGTCGCCGCCGCGATCGCCGCCGCGATCGCCACGTCCGCCGCCGTTGCTGCCGCGGTCGCGCGGGGGCCGTCCGCCGCCACTGCTGGCGCCGGCGGCCACGAGCTCGTCCTTCGTCTTGCCCAGGACGTCGGGATCCTCGGCCAGGCGCAGTCCGATGCGGCCGCGCTCGCGATCGACCTCGAACACGCGGACGTGGATCTCGTCGCCCTTGTTGAGCACGTCCTCGACGGTGTCGACCCGCTGGCCGGGCGACACGTTGGAGATGTGCAGCAGGCCGTCGGTGCCCTTGGCCAGCTCCACGAAGGCACCGAACGTCGTCGTCTTGACGACCTTCGCGCCGGGGAACTCGTCGCCGACCTCGACCTCCTTGGTCATCGACGCGATGCGCGCGGCGAGGCCTTCGCCGAGCTCGCCGTTGGCCGAGTAGATCAGCACCTGACCCTCGTCGTTGACGTCGATCTGGGACTCGAACTCCTCGGCCAGGCCGCGGATCGTCTCGCCGCCCTTGCCGATGAGCAGGCCGATCTTGTCCGTGTCGATCTGGACCGTGAGGATCCGCGGCGCGTGCGGCGAGAGCTCCTTGCGGGGCTCCGGGATGACCTTCGCCATCTCGCCGAGGATGAACGTCCGCGCCTTGTGTGCCTGCTCGAGCGCGTCGCTCAGGATCTCGAACGTGACGCCCGTGATCTTGATGTCCATCTGGAGGGCGGTGATGCCCTCGCTCGTGCCGGCGACCTTGAAGTCCATGTCGCCGAGGTGATCCTCGACGCCGGCGATGTCGGTGAGGACGACGTAGTCATCGCCCTCCTTGATGAGGCCCATGGCGATGCCCGCGACCGGCCGCTTGAGCGGCACGCCCGCATCCATGAGCGACAGCGACGATCCGCAGACCGAGGCCATCGACGACGAGCCGTTCGACTCCAGGATGTCTGACACCACGCGGATCGTGTACGGGAACTCCTCGATCGACGGCACCATCGCCGTCAGCGCACGCTCGGCGAGCGCACCGTGACCGATGTCGCGGCGCTTGGGACCGCGCATGAAGCCCGCCTCCCCAACCGAGAACGGCGGGAAGTTGTAGTGGTGGAAGTAGTACTTCTTGGTCTCCAGGCCCAGCGTGTCGAGACGCATCTCCTCCTTCAGCGTCCCGAGCGCGGCCACCGACAGCGCCTGCGTCTGACCGCGCGTAAAGAGCGCGGAGCCGTGGGCGCGCGGCAGCAGCCCGACCTCGACGGAGATCGGCCGGATCTCGTCAGCGGCGCGGCCGTCGGGGCGCTTCTTGTCGACGGCGATGCGCTGGCGGATGATCTGCTTCTCGAGCTTGTCGACCGCCATCTGCGCCGCGGCGCGGCGCTCGCTGTACTCGGGAGCGTCGGCGTCACCGGCGTGGGCCGCGACGGCCTCGTCCATGACCCGCGTGCTCTCGTTCTGGCGCTCGAGCTTGTCGAAGATCTGCGTCGCCTCGTCCAGCGCGGCGCCGTGCGAGTCGGTGACGGCGGCGAACAGGCCCTCGTCAACGGTCGGCACTTCGATCTCCATCTTCGGCTTGCCGGCCTTCTCGCGCAGCTCGTGCTGCGCGGCGCACAGCTTCTTGATCTCGCCGTGGGCGATGTCGAGCGCGTCGAGGATCTCCGCCTCGGGGATCTCGTTGGCGCCGGCCTCGACCATGAGGATGGCCTCTTCGGTGCCGCACACGATCAGGTCCAGGTCCGAGTTCTCGAACGTGTCCTGCTCGTTGGGGTTGACGACGAAGTTGCCGTCGACCTTCCCGATCCGCACCGCGCCGACGGGCATCGGGTACGGGATGTCGGAGATCATCAGCGCGGCGGACGCGCCGTTCATGGCGAGGATGTCGTACGGGTGCTCGCCGTCGATGCTCAGCGTCATCGAGACGAGCTGCGTCTCACGGCGCCAGCCCTTGGGGAACAGCGGGCGCAGCGGGCGATCGATCATGCGCGCGACGAGCGTGCCCTTCTCGGTCGAACGGCCCTCGCGCTTGAAGAAGGAGCCGGGGATCTTGCCCGCGGCGTACATGCGCTCTTCGACATCCACCGTCAGCGGGAGGAAGTCGACGTCGCGGAGGTTCCCTGCAGTTGCGGTGCTGAGAACTACGGTGTCGCCCTGGCGGACGACGACGGAGCCGGAGGCCTGTTTGGCCATCTTTCCGGTCTCGAAAGAGATCTCTGATCCAGCGATCTCGGCGGAGACACGGGTCTCGGCAGTACTCATATGAAGTTGTCCTTTACTCGGGCGGGCCCGTCGGTCGGCGCGCCTGCTTCTAGCTTGTCTTCGGTAACCGAACCGTTCCATCGTAGCCCAGACGTGCCAGCCAGCCGGCATCCGGGACCCCGGTGGCGGCGATTTCTGGCGCGAAGAGCGTGGGCGTCATCGTCGCCCCGGCGGCGAGCGCGGCGCGAACGTCGCGCTGGACGCGCCCGGCGGTCGCATCGCTGCGACGGTCCTCGTCGAAGCGGGCGAGGTCGAGCCCGAGCGCCCGTGCGCGCGACCACAGGTGAGGGTCGTCGACGCGCCCTTGGTCGGCGTAGAGCAGGTCGGCGAAGTCCCAGAAGAGACCCTGCGCAGCAGCGGCCTCGGCGGCCAGCGCAGCGGGCACCGCGCGCCCGTGCTTGGCGCGCAGCGCCAGGTGACGAAAGACGACACGGGCGCCCGCCGCGGTGAGGCGCTCGTGGGCCAGCGCGCAGCGCGGGCAGGTGAAGTCCGCGTAGAACACGATCGGCGTGCCGGCCGGGTCGCCGCGGATGTGGTCGTCGTCCCGCAGCGGGGGTGGCGGTGCGCTGCGCAAGTCCGTCATGGCCTGGTCAGCGTAGAGAGCTTCATGCACGCAAACACCCTCCAGCGCGAGCAGCGCCTGCCAGGGACACCCGAGCGGATCTTCGACTTCCGCGAGCAGGTCGTGGCCGCGCGGTTAACAGAACAGCAGCGATAAAGGAGTGAGCGAGTAAGCGCCACGGCGCTCCTGCGGGCCGGATACGGCGGTCGTGTCGCCGAACGGTCTCTATGCGACCGATATTCGACACGATGGTCTCGCGGGCTCGCCGGCGGCGATCTCTCGTCCTTGCCGCGCGGCTCAGCCGGCCAGCGCGTCGAAGATCAGGTTCGCCCCTGGCAGCGTGCCGGGGTGCTCGCCCTCCCATGACCACTTCACGACCTTGTCGGGCCCGA
>JAWVGM010000054.1:0-23393 GCA_033855075.1 Solirubrobacteraceae bacterium
CCGGCGCGCGCGGCCTGCGCTCGATCATCGAGGAGACCCTGCTCGAGGTGCAGTTCGAGCTGCCCTCCCGCCGCGACGTGAAGAAGTGCGTCGTGACGAAGGAGACGATCGAGAAGGGCCTGTCGCCGACGCTCGTCACCGAGGCGGCGCCGGACGAGCAGCAGCCGCGCCGCGCCGAATCCGCCTAAGCGGCGGCGTCCTCCTTCAGCGAGATCGCGACCTGCTCGAGCAGGTCCATACCCTCCTGCATGCCGGCCTCCATCCCGGAGCCGACGATCATGTCGCGCAGTTCCTTGCTCGTGGTCTGCACGAGGACCGCGAGCGTCGTGCGCCCGTCTGACTCGGTGAACGTGACGATGTTGAGCGGCTCGTCCTGCGGGGGCAGCGGATCGGCGCCGGGCATCTCGTAGACCTCGGTGTTCACGATCCGCTCGTTCGGGACGATCTCGCGAAACTCGCCGTGGAAGGCAACCTCGAAGCCGGCGTCGGCCACCATCACGTAGCGCCACGCGCCGCCGACGCGGAGGTCGATCTCGGCGCTCGTCATGTCGCCGCGCCGACCACTCCACCAGCGCCTGACCAGTTCGGGCTCGGTCCACGCGCGGTAGACGAGATGCTTGGGCGCGTCGAACTCGCGCGTGATGAGAACCTGTTCGTCGGTGGGGAGCGTCACCGTGGCCGTCCCGCTGCTTGGGCTACTCGTCACTGACACCATCTCCTGACTCCTTGCTCTTGAGGACTGCCAGCACGTCGTCCAGCTGGTCGAACCGCTCCGACCACGAGTGCTCGTAGGCCCTGACCCAGTCGTGGATGGGCTTGAGCGCCTGGCCGTTCAGGCGGTACAGCCGCCTGCGGCCTTCGTCGCGGACGTCGACGGCTCCGACTTCGCGCAGCACGCGCAGGTGCTTGGACACCTGCGGTTGCGCGATGCCGAGCAGCGCGACGAGGTCGTTGACCGGCCGCTCGCCATCGGCGAGGAGATCGAGGATCTCCCGCCGCCGTGGCTCAGCCACCGCGTTGAACGCATCCGCCGTCGTCGCTGCGCGTGCCATGGCGTGAGTTATATTCCGATATAGGAATATGTCAACCGGAGGCCAGTTACCGCGTCTGCCGGCTCAGGCGCGCGATCGCCTCGAGCTCGGCAACGTCCGCGAGATCCTTGGGCCGTCCGGTGGCAGGCCGGGCCCGCCCCCTCGCTACGATGGCCACCGTGCCCGCGATCACCCGTGTCCGCACCATGCCCTGGGTCATGGTCTTCGAACTGGCCCTCACGCTGCGCAAGCACTGGCGCCGCCTCGAGCCCAAGGACCGCGCGCGCCTGACCGAGCTCGTCAAGAAGTCCCAGGGCCGCCCGGGCAACCTGACGGCGGGCGAGCGCAAGGACGTGCGCAAGCTCGTCGCCAAGCTCGAGCCCGGCTCGATCGCGCGCAGCGTCATGCCGATCGGCCGCCGCGCCGTGAAGTCCCGCAAGCGCGTCTAGCGCGCAGCCGCGCGCTGAATCGCCTGTCGTTCCGGGCTCCATAGACTGGGACGCGATGTCCGACCTGCAGCAGCGCACGCGCTTTGACCCCGCCGAGGTGGAGCCGCGGGTGCTTCGGCGCTGGGCCGAGTCGGGGCTCGTGCATCCCGAGCCGGAGGGCACGGCCGAGGAGAACTTCTCGATCGCGGTCCCGCCGCCCAACGTCACCGGCGCCCTGCACATGGGCCACGCGCTCAACGGCTCGATCCAGGACGTCCTCGTGCGCATGAACCGGATGCGCGGCAAGCGGACGAAGTGGATCCTCGGCACCGATCACGCGGGGATCGCCACGCAGCGCCAGGTCGAGAAGAAGCTCGAAGCCGACGGCACGTCGCGCGAGGCGATCGGGCGCGCGGCCTTCGTCGAGCAGGTGTGGGAGTGGCGCGACGTGTACGGCGGGCAGATCATCGACCAGTACATGCGCCTCGGTGCGACGCTCGACTACGAGGACGAGCGCTTCACGATGGACGAGCGCTACGTGCAGGCGGTGCTCAAGGTCTTCGTCGAGCTCTACGAGCAGGGCCTGATCTACCGCGACAACTACATGGTCAACTGGGATCCCGGGCTGCGCTCGGCGATCTCCGACCTCGAGGTCGAGGAGCGCGAGGGCGTCGTCGACCGCCTGTATGAGATCGCCTACCCGCTGGCGTCGGGCGAGGGGGAGCTCGTCGTCGCCACGGTGCGCCCGGAGACGATGCTGGCCGACACCGCCGTCGCCGTCCATCCCGGCGACGAGCGCTACGCGCACCTCGTGGGCCAAGCGGTGATCCTGCCGCTCGTCGGGCGGCGCCTGCCGATCATCGCCGACGAGTACGTGAAGACCGACTTCGGGACGGGCGCGCTGAAGATCACGCCCGGACACGACCCCAACGACTTTGAGATCGGCCGCCGCCATGGCCTCGAGGAGATCGGCGTCATCGGCGAGGACGGGCTCATGACCTCGGATGCGGGTGAGCGCTACGCGGGCCTGACCGTCGAGGAGGCGCGCGAGCGCGTCGTCGCCGACCTCGAGGCGCAGGGCGCCATCCGCGGCAGCGAGGAGTTCGTCCACACCGTCCCGTTCAGCCATCGCTCGGGCGCGCGCGTCGAGCCGCTCATCTCGCTGCAGTGGTTCATGCGCATGGACGAGCTCGCCGCGCCGGCGATGGACGTCGTGCGCGACGGGCGCGTACGCATCCATCCCGAGTCGCAGTCCAAGCGCTACCTCGACTGGCTGTCGGAGATCCGCCCCTGGTGCATCTCGCGTCAGCTGTGGTGGGGCCATCAGATCCCCGTTTGGTACCGCGGCGATACCCCGTCGGGCACAGGCGAGACCTACGTCGGCATCGAGCCGCCCGAGGGCGAGGGCTGGGAGCAGGACCCCGACGTCCTCGACACCTGGTTCTCCTCCCAGCTGTGGCCGTTCGCCACCCTGGGCTGGCCCGAGGATACGCCCGAGCTGCGCGCGTTCTACCCGACCGACGTGCTCGTGACCGCGCGCGACATCCTGTTCCTGTGGGTCGCGCGGATGGTGATGATGGGCCTGCGCTTCCCGGGCGACGTCCCGTTCGAGGACGTCTACGTGCACTCGGTCATCCAGGCGCCCGACGGGCGGCGGATGAGCAAGTCGCTGGGCACAGGCATCGACCCGCTGCGCGAGATCGAGACCCACGGCGCCGACGCGGTGCGCTTCGGGCTGCTCGCGATGTCCTCGACGCAGGACGTGCGCTACAGCGTCGCGAAGATCGAGCAGGGTCAGGCGCTCGCCAACAAGCTCTACAACGCCACGCGGTTCGTGGCGCTGCGGGTCGGCGACGGCGTCGAGCCCGCGCCGCGCCCGCGGTCGGTGGAGGACCGCTGGATCCTCTCGCGGCTACAGGCGATCAAGACCGACACACAGGCGCGCGTCGACGGCTTCGACTTCTCCAAGGCGGCGCTCGGGCTCTACGACTTCATCTACGGCGAGCTGTGTGACTGGTACCTCGAGCTCGTCAAACCGCGGCTGGCCGAGGGTCCTCTGGGGGACGCAGAGGACCGCGCGGACCTCGGCGCCACGCTCCTGCACGTCCTGGAGGAGACGCTTGCCACCGCGCACCCCGTCATCCCGTTCGTGACCGAGGAGCTGTGGGACCTGCTCGGCAACGACGGGCTGCTGGCGGCGAGCCGGCTCCCCGAGCCCGACGACGCGCTGCGCGACGAGCCGGCCGAGGCCGAGATGGAGCGCGCGATCGACGCGATCAGGGCGCTGCGGACGTGGCGCGACTCGGTCGGCGTGCGGCCGGGCGCCGTCGTGCCGGCCGTGCTGCAGGCCTCGGGCTACGAGGAGACCGCGGACCAGGTCGCCGCGCTCGCGCGCATCGCGCTCACGGACGCGCCCTCGAATGGCGCCAGCGCGGTGGCGACGGTGACCATCCCCGGCGGGACCGTCGCGGTGCTCGACTCCGACGAGCTCGACCTCGGCGCCGCCGAGCGCCGCCGCGAGGCCGAGCGCGAGCGGCTGCGCTCGGAGATCGCCCGCGCCGAAGGCAAGCTCGCCAACGAGAGATTCGTCGCCAAGGCGCCGGCACCGGTCGTCGAGGCCGAGCGGACGAAGCTCGCGGAGCTACAGGGCGATCTCGCGGCGCTCGAGGAGCACGGGGAGGCGGCCAGGTGAGCGCGGCCCGGCCCCGGCAGGTCGCGCGGAGCGTGACCGACGCCGAGGACTGGCTGCTCGGACTCGAGCTGTTCGGCATGCGCTTCGGACTGGACCGGATGCGCCGCCTCATGACGGCGCTCGATGCCCCCAACAAGGCCTTCCGGGCGGTTCATGTCGTCGGCACGAACGGCAAGTCCTCGACGGTGCGGATGATCGCGGCGCTGCTCGAGCGCCACGGCATGCGGACCGGCGCGTACCTCTCGCCGCACCTCGTGTCCTTCGCCGAGCGGATCCTCGTGGGCGGACGCCAGATCTCCGACGAGGAGCTCGTCGCCGCGCTCGCGCGAGCGCGCCAGGCGACCAGCCGCGTCGACCGCACGCTCGGCGCGGACGACCGCGTGACGCAGTTCGAGGCGTTGACGGCGGCCGCCTACTCGCAGCTCGCCGCCGACCATGTGGACGTCGCCGTCGTCGAGGCCGGCCTCGGCGGGCGGTGGGATGCGACGAACGTGCTCGACGCCGAGGTCGCCGTGTTGACCAACGTCGGTCTCGAGCACACGCGCTGGCTCGGTCCGACGGTCGCGCACATCGCGCGCGAGAAGCTCGCCGTCGTCGCGCCCCGCGCGACGCTCGTGCTCGGTCCCGATCTGCATCCGGATGCGGAGGCCGAGGCAGAGATCGTCGCCAAGCGTCAGGGCGCGACGATCGTCCGTGCGCCGGCCCACCCGTCGCTGATCGAAGCTGACTTCGAGCTTCTTGCGCGCGGCGAGTTCCAGCGGCGCAACTTCTCGGTCGCGTGCGCCGCGGCGCAGGCGCTTGCCGGGGAACTCGACGGCGACGCTGTGCACGCGGCGGGTGCCTCCACGCTCGTGCCCGGGCGTTTCGAGGTCGTCGATCGCGGCGAGGGCGCGGGGGAGGTCGTGCTCGACGGCGCGCACAACGCCGGGGGCATGGCGGCGCTGGCCGAGGCGCTGCGCTCCTACCTCGACGGGCGCCCGCTCGTGGCGGTCCTGTCCGTGCTCGACGACAAGGACGCGGCGTCGATGCTCGCCGAGCTCCTGCCGCTCTGCGCCGGAGCGATCTTCACCTCCAACGCCAACCCGCGCGCGCTGTCACCCGCGACGCTGGCGTCGCTCGCCGAGCAGGTCGGCGCGCCGGCCACGATCCGCCTTCAGTCCGATCCGCGACGGGCGCTCGTCATGGCGCGCGACCTCGCGGGAGACGCCGGCGTCGTGCTCGCCACCGGTTCGATCTATCTCATCGCCGACCTGGCGCGGCCCGCGGGCGCGGGGCGTCGATCCACGCTGTGAACGACGACCGCCCATCGACGATCGTGCTCGTCGGCGCGGTGGCGTTCATCGTCGCGCTCGTCATCCTCGTGTTCTTCGGCATCGGGTACGGCTTCGGCCGGGCGTTCCTGTAGTCGAGGCACAAGGAACGTCCACACTGACGTCCAGCCAGACGGATAAGCTCCCCGGATCGTGCTCGCGATCTTCGGGATAAATAGCGATGGGCTCAATCTCGCGGTCAACATGCTCATCCTGTTTTTGGTCGTCATCTGGCTGGCGCTCATCTACTGGACGTACATGGATGCCATGCGCCGGATCGAGGATCCGATGCTCGTCATCTGCGCCACCGCGGCGTCGGTCTTTCCCTTCGTCGGGACGATCCTCTACGTGATCGTTCGTCCGCCGGAGTACCTCGAGGACGTGCGCGAGCGCGAGCTCGAGATGCAGGCCGCCGAGGCCCGCCTGGCGGAGACCGGGTACCAGCTGTGCCCGCACTGCGACCACGAGGTCAAGGACGACTTCCTGCGGTGCCCGAGCTGCATGCGCAAGCTGCGCGAGCCGTGCAACACCTGCGGCCGTCCGCTGGACCCCGACTGGAAGCTGTGCCCGTACTGCGAATCAGCGCTCACCGACGACCTGTCGGGTGAAGGCCGCATCCGCACCAGGGTCGATTAGTTCCCGCCGCATCGGAGAGTGAACCCCTGATGGATCGGACCCTCGTCCTGGTCAAGCCAGACGCGTTCGCACGGCGCCTGACCGGCGAGATCATCGGCCGCATGGAGCGCAAGGGGCTGACGATCGCGGCCCTGAAGCGCATGACGGTCGACGAGGACACGGCGAAGCGCCACTACGCCGAGCACGAGGGCAAGCCCTTCTTCGACGCCCTCGTGGCGTTCATCACGTCGGGCCCGATGGTCGCGATGATCCTCGAGGGTACGAACGCGATCCAGGCCGCGCGGCAGATCATCGGGACGACGAACGGGTTGGAGGCTGCTCCCGGCTCGATCCGGGGCGACTACGCGCTCGAGACGCGGCGCAACCTGGTCCACGGCTCGGACTCGCCGGAGTCGGCGGAGCGGGAGATCGAGATCTACTTCGGCGGCGAGGCGTAGAGCGCAGGCGTCGGGTCCGCGCCACGCGTGTGACGGCACCTCGGCCACACGCTGGCGCCCTTGCTCAGGGTGCCTGGGTTCGGGGCGATCCCATATCGATCACTGCTGATGGTGCGGCTTGCCATGCGCTGCTCCTCTTCGGTGTCACGGTGCGCCGCGCGCCCTCAGGCTGTGCGGGCGCGGCGTGCGGCGAGGACGAGCGCGCCCAGTCCGAAGACCGTTGCCAGGAACCGACCGCTCGCGCGATCCTCGTGGCCACGAAACCGGCTGACCTACTCCGCGGTCGCCGCGCTGTCGCACACCGAGTGGCCGCACGCGCACTCGTGCGGCGCGCTGTCGTCCGCGTCGTGTCCGGCGTGGCTTGCGCAGTAGTCCGAGCAGTAGCCGTTCTCGCCGGCGGTGCACGTGCATCCTTCGTGCTTGCAGATCTCGTCGGTCATGCGTAGCTCCCCTCGGGATTTGCGGCCCAGGCGAGGACCGCTCGTGTCACGGAACCCTAATACGCGATGTCGCGCCGGCAACCGTCAGCACTCGATTGCCTGCACGCGGGTAGGACGGGTGTGAATGCCTGTCCCGGCTGATGACATCGACCTTGCGGCTGTGCGCCGGCGACTCGAGGAGCGTCGCGACCGTACGAGCGAGCGTGTGGCGGCGCTCGCGCAGCGTCCCGAGCTTGGCACCGCGCAAGCGTTTGGCAAGCGCATCGGCGACGGCACGGTCGAGGCGATCAGTCGGCTGACGGAGATCGGGGTCGGCAGCTCACTCGAGCAGGCGCTGGCGCGCACCGAGCGAGCGCTGGCCAAGATCGACGCCGGGACCTACGGCACGTGCGACAGCTGCGGCGAGCCGATAGCGCGCGCCAGGCTGGAGGCGATGCCCGATGGCGTGATGTGCCTGGCGTGTGCCGACGCTCAGCGCCGACCTGGTTCTCCGCGGCGCCGTTGACGTTCACGGTGGGGCCGCACCCCGCCGAGTGGCGCAAACCCACTAGCGAGCCGCCATCCGCAGCTCGCCGTGCCAGCCCGCGTACGCGATCAGCTCGTCGCGTTCGAGCAACGGGATGCCGTAGGCGCCGGCCGCGAAGGCGGCGCGGCGGCCCTGCTCGCGCAGGTCGTCGGGGTGGGGGCGATCGAGCAGCGCGAGCGGGCGGGCGAACTCGGCGCGGAAGCCGGTCTCGCACTCGACGATCGTGCCCCAGGCGACGATCGCCCCCCAGACGCATTCGTGTGCGGGCAGCTCGGGCTCCTCGGCCAGCGCGTAGTACGCCGCCCACCCGCACTTGCAGTCCCGGTATGGCGCCTCGTGCCCGCGCAGCGCGAAGCACTTCGCGGCGCGATCGGCGTCCGTCGGCCAGGGTTTCTGCCCGACGCGCGGGGCGACCATCCCGAGCGCCGGGTTCGGGATGAACCGGCCGGCGACGAAGATGCCCGAGTACAGGCCGCCGCGCCGGCATCCCCAGCGCCGGAAGCCGACGAGCGGCTCCGCGACCGGCTCGGCGCTCACGCCTGCCGCGCCTTGACCGGCTCGGGCTCAGGCTGCGGGGGTGCCTCTCGCGTCCGATCCGGCTCGGGGCTGGGCGCCGGGGGGCGGACCGGCGCCGGACGTTCAGTTTCGCGGATCGGGTTGCCGATGTCTCCCATGAACGCGACGAATCGTATGACGCTAGGCGAGGCGCCAGCGAGCATCGCCGCCGGCGGGTTCGCAGATCACGGTTCCGTCGCCGGTGAGCGCGATGAGCTGCGCCTCGGTGGCGGGCCGGTCGGCGGCGACGAGGTCGCTCCGGCGAAGCACGGCTGCCAGCTCAGCGGTGGTGGCGCCGTGGGGAAATGCGCTCAGAGCATCGGCGACGTCATCGGGCGGCGGGCGCCGGTGCAGCGACGCGTCGAGGTTCGCCAGCGCCGTGTCGTAGGCCTCGAACGGCTGAAAGCCACCGACCTCGATCCGGCGGGCGTCGTGGTGCTCGAAGATCACCGACGGCGCCGTGTAGCGGACTGGACCGTCGCTCGTCGACGAGCGTCCCTGCACGTGCGTGGGCGAGCCCTCGGCTGAGCGGGCGAGGGCCCGATCTGCCTCGTAGGCGGCGATCACCGCGGGGTCGTCGATCTGCTCCACGACCAGGTCCGCGTCGAGCCCCGGGACGCGGCTGAGCGCACCACGCAGGTCGTCGTCGTCATCCAGCAACCCGGTGCTCGTGAACTGCATGATCTGGAGCGCCTGGAGCGCGGCCTCACCGAGCGCGGGATCCATCTCTCGCGCCGCGACGATCGCCCGGCACGCCCGTGATGTCGCGCCCACGCGCGGCTTGATCGCGAGGCTGAACGGCATGCCGAAACGGTCGGCGAACATGCGCCATCCCGACGCCAACCGGGCCGGCGTGTAGCCGCGGTCGACGTAGTCCTGCGATCGCTCGCTCAGGCCGATCAGCACGAGTCGCCACTCGATCTGATCGCCGAAGCGCCAGATGAGCCGCGCATGCGCGGGCCGTGCCGAATATGCCCACGGACAGCCCGGGTCTGTGAAATGAAGCGCGGTGATCACGAGGTCGCTCAACCTAGCCGTCGGCGCGATGTACCCGAACGCTCAGGCTGCGAACCGGCGCAAGCCGCTTCAGCAGACGCGATACGTACGGCGGCTGACCCGGGTCACGTTGCGGCCGCGTACCTTCGTGCTCGACTTGAGTCTCACGACCGATCGGCCGGGGCGCATGCTGATGCGGACCGCACGCGGGAGCGGTCCTCGCCGCATCCGACCGACGACCTCGGTCCCGACACGCAGGATCAGTGAGGCGAGCCGCCGGCCGTCCAGTGCCGGCACGGCGGCCTTCACGCGTGAAGGCCGGCAGCGGGCGGCCGTGACGACCACGCCCTGGTTTGGCTCGGTGGTGGCCTCGGTGATGACGTTGCGGTAGGCGCTGTAGGCGGGTTTGGGCGAATAGTCGTCGTGGGTGATGCCGTACCGGCTTTCGATGCTGGGGTCGCTCGTGTCGCTGTCACGCAGGTCAAACCAGCGGTAGTCGGTGACTCCGAACGTGGTGCGGATGGCGTCGACGCTGCGGACCATCGCCACGAGGGTCTGGGACTGCAGCGCTTCGCTGCGTCCAGCTCCGGTCGGAAAGCCGTTCTCGGCAATGTGGATCGCCGTGGCGTTGCCGAGTCGGGCCACGGGCATGTAGCAGTCGCGGAGCGCGCGGACGCTCTCCTTCACGGCGGCCGCGGCGTCCTGGGCGAACAGGTCGGAGGGCGCGAGCTGCGGTGCCCAGGTGCCGGGGTATGTGTCCAGGCCGACCCAGTCGACGGCGGCGGGGAACGCTCGCCCTCCGAGTCGGCGCAGCTTCGCCCAGAACCTGTCGCTGGCCTGCCTGCGCTCGTCATAGCCCCAGCTGAAGCCGATGCTCAGCTGATCGTGGTGGCCCCGGCGCGCGGCGTCCTTGGCGGAGACGACGCCCTTGACGACGGCGCGAACGGCGCCGGCGAATGCTCCGTCGGCGGCCGCTGGTGCGCCGGCGATGTTCGCTTCGTTGGTGACTTGCAGCGAGACGAAGCGCGGATCGTGTCCGTAGCGGTGAACGATCGCGCGGACGTGGACGGCGAAGGCGCTCGGCGCCGCGGCCCGGCTGACCGTGGCGGCGGGCTTGTAGCGCACGACGAGCTCGACATTCAGGCCGGCGGCGGTGTACCCGGCGATCTCACGGTCCAGCCAGCCGCTGACGTGGTCGGCGCGAGGGACTCCGGTCCAGGCGCTGTACAGCCGCACGACGAACGGGTGGTCCCCGGCCAGCGCCTTGACGGAGGCCAGCCGCTTGGCGGGATCCTCCGGGCGTGGCGGCGACTTGGAACTGAATGACCCCGCGCTACCGCCGGGATAGATGCCAAACCGCAACGGCGCCGGTGGAACCGACGCGGTCTGCCCGGTCGGCATGAGGCAAGTCGGCGCCATCGCCTGCCCGCTCGCCGGTACCGCCAGTACGACAACGCACGCCGCGGCGACAGCGAACGGCATCCGGCACCTGCTGGACGATCGGGTTGCGCGGCCCACGCGCACCCGACCCTAGTCCGCACCGCCTCCGCGGTGGTCCGAAGAACGGCTGAAATCGCGGCGCGTCAGTGCACGGCTGCCGTCAGGCTGCGTACGCGGGTCTCGGGATGCAGGAGCGGATCGTCCAAGAGCGTCTCGCGGTTCAGCTGGCGCTGCGCGGAGGGCGCCGTCGACGGCGCCGGCTCGCGCGAACGGGTAGGAGCAGCGAGGGTCCGCCCCTGCATCCTCGCGACGCCGTCGACGAAGGCGCGGACCGCGGCCGTCGAGGTCGCCACGCGCCAGTCGGTCTGCTTGGGGACGTCGAACCAGAGCACGGAGCGGATCCAAGGATGGCTGTCGACGTAGTCGAACATCTGCTTGATCCACAGCGGCTTGCTCCCACCCGCCTGAGCCGTCCCGACCTCGCTGATCTGAACCGGCTTGTCCGGAGCGAGACGCCGCAGCGACTGCAGCGGGGCGTTGAACGCGTCGGCGAACGTCCGCCAGCCACCCCAATCGAGCGTCGTCCCGCCGTTGAAGCCCGAGAGCGCGATCACGTCGACATAGCGGTCGCCTGGGTACTGCGCGGTCACCACGGCGCGCGTCACCGGGCACCACACCCAGCGGACGTTCGTGGCGCCCTCGGCGGTGAAGATGTCGTGTACGTGGCGCCAAGCCCGCGCGAACTCGCCAGGCCGGTTCCCGTTCTTGGCCTCCGCCCAGGGATACACGAGGCCGTTCATCTCCTGCCCGAAGCGCAGTAGGACGGGGCCGCCATAGCGGCGCAGATCGCGCGCCCACGAGCGGATGTAGGCGTCGTGGCGTCCCTGGATGATCGTGCGCAGCGCGTACTCGGGCTGCTTGCTGCCGCCGCGTGCGTGATCCCACGGCTCCCAGGTGATCTGCGGCGTGCTCCCGCGAGCGCTGACCGCACGCAGCTGCGCGACATCGACCGTGCCGTGGCGCCAGTCCGCGAACCACTGCACGATCCCGACGTGGGCATGGGCCATCTGCTCGAATGCGTTGACCTCGGCGAGGTCGCGCGTCGTCCACGGCGACGTCTGGTTCGAGGCCAGCGACAGCGTCGTGACGCCGAGCTGCCGCGCGGAGGGCCCGAGCGCGGTGACCTGCCACGGCGTCGGCGAGCGGGCGATCGCGAGCTGGGTTCCCTGCCCGGCCAGGCCCCGCAGCGCCAGTCCTGTCACCAGGAACGCCGCGCACATCGCCGTGGCGAGCGCCTTGGGAGCGATCGACCGCAGCGCGGTGCGGCGTGTGCCGGACGGGTGCTCTCGCACGTGTAGCGCGACGATCACGATGGCCGCGACGAGGTACAGCCCGGCGTTGATGAGGGCGAGCGTTCGGTAGCCGCTCGCGGCGCCGGCATCGAAGTCGATGAGCGTCGGCACCGCCGAGACCACGGCCAGGAGGAGATAGGGGGCGACCACCTTGGTCGGGAGTGGGAGCACGCCGGTGCGGCCCTTCGGCGTGACCTTGAAGCCGAACTCGCGGCGGGCCAGCCGGCCGGCGACGGCGTGGATGCAGCCCAGCAGCGCCCACGGCCAGCGAATGAGCTGAAAGAGCACCATCTCCCACGAGACCGCCTTCGCCGCGCGCGGGCGCAGGCAGTCCAGCGAGCGCAGCCACAGGACGGTGGCCACGAGCACCAGCATGCCCGGCAGGGCGTGACGGTAGAAGTCGCCGAGGCCGACCTCCATGAGCGGGGTCCGGGCGAACACGGCCATGAGCGGCAGCACGACCGAGATGAGCATGAGCAGCCCGAAGAGCGGATACCAGATCTGGCAGAAGCCCAGGCGCACCCTCGCCCGCACGCTCAGGCCGCTCCAGAACCGGCCGTTGGTTCCGAGTAGGACGTTCATCATGCTGCGCGACCACTGGAACTCCTGGGTCAGGCAGTCCTCCAGGCATTCGGGCCCGTCTCCGTGGGCCTCGGCGTCGATCGCGAAGACACCGTGCCAGCCGTGCGAGCTCATCATGAGGGTGGTCGTGAAGTCCTCTGCCAGCTCGGGCCCGATACCGCCGATCTGCTCGAGCGCCGCAGTACGCACGGCGTAGTGCGAACCGATGCAGCTCGGCGCGAAGCCACCGCTGTGGCCGGCCTGCATCGGGCCGTGCAGGACCGCTTCGGCGTACAGCCGCCCGCGCGCGGACCACGATCGATCGGCGTTGCGGTCGCAGATGCTGGGCGCCGCGACGTACCCGACGAGCTCGTCGACGAACGGGGTGACCATCCGGCTCAGGTAGTCGGGCTCGGGGACGTGATCGGCGTCGAGCTGCGCGACGACGTCGTACTGGCGGTATCCCCAGAAGTCGTAGAAGAACGCGAGATTGCCCTCCTTGCAGCGCGTTCTGCGCGGCCACGATGGTTGGTGGTAGGCCTCGACGCCCTCGCGCGTCGAGATGTTGACCCCGTGCTCCTCACACCACGCGCGCGTCTCGGGCGCCACGCGCTCGTCGGCCAGCCACACGTCGTACGGATAGGGAAAGTTCTGCGCGAGCATCGCCTCGAGCGTCCTGCGCACGAGCGGCCAGGGCTCGCTCGGCGCCTTCGTCACGATCATGGCCGTCCGCAGCATCGGGACCGCGAGTGCCGGGTTCGGGCGCTTCATGCGCCACAGCCACGAGTAGAACCAGATCGGCAGGAGGACGAGCTCGATGCCCAGCGGCACCGAGTTGAGCAGCATTCCTGTCGTCGAGTGCCAGTGCTCGGGCTCGATCCACCATTTGGCGGCCCAGATCGTGCACAGCGCCCACAGGAGGATGAGATCGAACAGGCCCACGCGCTGCGCCCCGGTCAGCAGGTCGCGCAGGTAGCGGTTGTGGCGGTAGCGGGCTCGCCACCGCCGGCGTGGGCCGCCGTCCGGCGGCGGACTTGCGTCGCGCTCGTGTGTGCCCGCCAGGCCAGGCACCGTGTGCACTGCCCCGCCGTCGCCCGCCCGGAATTCGACGCGCGCCGTCATCAGCAGATGCGGAAGGTGCGGCTCTGCGCGCGGGACACCGCCCGGCCGTCGCTCTTGCCTCTGACCTTGAGCCTCACGGTCGAGCGGCCCGAGCGCATGCTGATGCGCACCGCCCGCTTGATGCGCGTGGAACGGACGCGGCCGACGACCTTGCCGCCGACCTGGACGACGAGGGATGACAGGCGCCTGGAGTTCAGGTGCGGGACCGACATCTTGACCCGCGAGGCGCGGCACGTGCCCCGTGTCGGGACCGTGGACGCGGCACGGCTGTATCTGGCGATGAGGCTGCGGTATGTCGCGAAGGCGGGCTTGGGCGAGTAGTCGTCGCGGGTGATGCCGTACTGACTCTCGAGGCTCGGGTCGGCGGACGAGCTGTCGCGCAGGTCAAACCAGCGATAGTCGGTGACGCCGTACGTGCCTCGGATCGCGTCGACGCTCGTGACCATCGCGTCGAGGACCTGGCTCTGAAGGGCATCGGAGCGGCCGGGGCCGGTGGGAAAGCCGTTCTCGGCGATGTGAATGGTCGTGTGCGCGCCGAGGCCGGCCATCGGCATGAAGCAGTCGCGAACCGAGCGGACGCTCTCGCGCACCGCCGTGCCGGCCTGCCCGGGCAGGACGTTCGACAGCGAGATCTGCGGCGTCCAGGTTCCCGGGTAGGTATCGATGCCGACCCAGTCGACGGCATCGGCGAAGGCGGGCCCGCCGAGCCGGCCGAGCGTCTTCCAGAAGTCGGCGGCGGCCTGAGGGCGCTCGTCGTAGGCCCAGCTGAAGCCGATGCCGAGCTGGCCATAGCCGCTGCGGCGGGCTTGGTCCTTGGCGCCGATGACGCCGTCGACGACCGCGCGGGCCGCGCCCGGGAATGCGCCGTCGGAGGCGTCTGGCGCACCGGGAAGATTGGCCTCGTTGGTGACCTGCAGCGAGACGAACCCGGGGTCGCGGCCGTAGCGGTTGACGATCGCGCGTACGTGAGCCGCGAACGCCGATGGCGCCGAGGCGGCTCCGGCAGCACCGGGCTTGTAGCGAACGACGAGCTCGACCTGCAGGCCGGCGGCGGTGTAGCCCGCGATCTCGCTGTCCAGCCAGCCGCTGACGTCGTCGGCCGACGCGTTCCCCGTCCAGCTGCTGTAGAGGCGCACGACGAACGGGCTCGAGCCGGCCAGCGTCCTCAGCGCGTTCAGCCGCGCGGTCGGGTCCTCCGCCCGCGGCGGCGATTTCGGGCTGATCGAGCCAGCGGGTCCTCCGGGGTAGATCCCGAAGCGCAGCGGAGCCGTGGAGGCGATCTGCCCACCGGCCGCAACGAGGCAGCTCGGCGCGGCGGCGAGCCCCATGGCCGGCATGGCCAGCCCAGCGACGACCGTCCCTGCGGCAGCCAGGAAGACTCGCCTGGCCAAGCCGCGCTTGGATTCGCTCCACATACTGGTCCATCGGCCGTCCACAGCAGAATGCGCATGAGCGCAACGCTGCTCGATCATCTGTCCGCAGCCGCTATCGTCCGCCCGCCAGATGCCGGCTGACACACCCCCGATTGCCGGGGCATCGCTCAAGCGCCTCGTGCTCGCCAGCCGCTCGCCGCAGCGGCGAGCGATCCTCGATCAGCTGCACATCGCCCACGAGGTGCTGCCGGTCGACGTCGAGGAACTCGCCGACGGGCCGGCGACGGACGTCGTGCGGGCCAACGCGCTCGCCAAGGCGAAGGCGGGCGCGCTGGCGCGCCCGGATGCCGTCGTGCTCGGGGTCGATACGGTCGTGGTCCTCGATGGCGAGATCATCGGAAAACCGCCCTCGGAGGAGGCCGCGCGGGCCACGCTCAAGCGCCTCCAAGGACGGTCCCACGAGGTCGTCAGTGGCCTCGCCCTGATGGATTCGAGGAACACTCAGGTTGTGCACGAGGGTACGGAAGTGACGTTTCGGGCGCTCGACGACGCGATCGTCGCGGCGTACGTCGAGACGGGCGAATGGCGCGGAAGAGCAGGCGGATATGCCATACAAGGGCAGGGCGCGGCACTCGTTCTCCGCATAATGGGCGACTACCTGAACGTGGTCGGGCTACCAGTCTCGGCGATGCTCGACCTCGACTTGAGGCTTATCCTCAGGCAGAAGTAGAGGGATGGGCGTTCCGGACCCGATCCGGCAGTAGACTCCGAAGCGGCGTCACGCCACCGGGCGGCGGGTCTCGTCCTCTCTCGAATGGGTTTCTTCAGCTACCTCACCGGCTTCGGTGGCCGCGACATGGCCGTCGACCTCGGCACGGCCAACACGCTCGTCTACGTGCGCGGGCGCGGCATCGTGCTGTCCGAGCCGTCGGTGGTCGCGATCGACTCGCGCAGCGGCGAGGTGCACGCGGTCGGCATCGAGGCCAAGCGCATGCTCGGCCGCACGCCGGGCACGATCTCCGCGATCCGGCCGCTGAAGGACGGCGTCATCGCCGACTTCGACGTGACCGAGGAGATGCTGCGCCACTTCATCCAGAAGGTGCACCAGAACCGCTGGGCGCATCCCCGGGTCGTCGTCTGCGTGCCCTCGGGCGTGACGGGCGTCGAGAAGCGCGCGGTCGAGGAGGCGTGCCTCAGCGCCGGCGCGCGCCAGGCCTACCTCATCGAGGAGCCGATGGCGGCCGCGATCGGCGCGGGCCTGCCCGTCGGTGAGCCGACCGGGTCGATGGTCGTCGACATCGGCGGCGGCACGAGCGAGGTCGCGGTCATCTCACTCGGCGGGATCGTCGTGAGCCAGTCGATCCGCATCGGCGGCGACGAGCTCGACGAGGCGATCATCAACTACGCCAAGCGCGAGTACAAACTGCTCATCGGCCAGCAGACGGCCGAGGAAGTGAAGCTGGAGATCGGATCTGCGCATCCCATGGCAGAGGAGGTGCAGGCCGAGATCCGTGGCCGCGACATGGTGTCGGGCCTCCCCAAGACGGTGGTGCTGACGAGCGAGGAGATCCGCCAGGCGCTCGAGGAGCCGCTGTCTCAGATCATCGACGCGGTCAAGGAGACGCTCGACCGCACTCCGCCCGAGCTGTCGTCGGACATCATGGACCGCGGGATCATGCTCGCCGGCGGGGGCTCGTTGCTGCAGGGGCTCGACGAGCGACTGCGCGAGGAGACGCAGATGCCCTGTCATCTGGCCGAGTCGCCGCTGACGTGCGTCGCGGTCGGCTCCGGTCGCTCGCTGGAGGAGTTCGAGGTGATTCACCGCACCAATCAGAACTCGAAGAACCGCCGCCGGCGCTACTAGGTTGAGGTCTACCGACACGTGTACGACAAGACGGTTCGCAGGCGACGCGCAGTCCTCGGACTCCTCGTCGCCTGCTCCCTGATCCTGCTCACCGCGTACTTCGGCGAGTCCAGCGGCGGGGCGCTGCACGGTGTCCAGCGCGGGACGAGCGAGATCCTCAACCCGATCCAGGAAGGCGCCAGCCGCGCGCTCAAGCCCGTGCGCGACCTGTTCGGCTGGTTCGGTGACACGCTCTCGGCCAAGGGCGACCTCAAGGACGCCCGCGCGCAGCGCGACGAGTACCGCACGCAGGCGCTCGACGTCGAGCGCCTCAAGCGCGAGAACAAGCGCCTGAGCGATCTCGTCCAGCTCGACGGCGCGCTCGGCCTGAAGGATTACGGCCCCAAGACCGGCCGCGTCATCGCCCAGTCGCCAACGGTCTGGTACGCGACGATCCGGATCAACAAGGGCTCGAGCGACGGCGTGCGCGTCAACCAGCCGGTCATCAACGAACAGGCGCTCATCGGGCGCGTGTCCGAGGTCTTCAGCGGGTCGGCGCAGGTGACGCTGCTCGCCGACACGACATCGAAGATCTCCGCGGTCGCCGGCCAGCAGGGCGTCTTCGGCATCGTCTCGCCGGCGAGCGCCGGCAACCCGAACGACCTCGTCATGGACTTCGTGCCCTCCAGCGCGCGCCTCAACGCCGGCGACCGGGTCATGACGCGCGGCACGGTCCAGAAGGCCGAGCCGTCGCTGTTTCCCCCGGGCCTGCCGATCGGCGAGATCACCCGCATCGACAACGCGGGCACCGATACGCAGCAGGTCCACCTGCGGCCGTACGCGAACATGCGCAGCCTGGAGTTCGTCCAGGTCCTGACGCGGCCACAGGGGCCGGGCGGATGATCCCGCTCACGCCGAAGCTGCTCGCGCGCCTCGCGGCGCTCATCCTCGTCGGCGTCGTCGTGCAGACCGCCGCCGTCTCGCAGCTGCCGATCGCCGGCGCCAACGCCGACCTCGCTCCACTGCTCGTCATGTCGGTCGGTCTCTTGTGCGGCTCGCTCGCGGGCGGCTGCTTCGGCTTCGGCGTCGGGTTCTTCGTCGACGACGCGCTCCTGCAGACGCTCGGCGTCTCGTCGCTCGTGCTGCTCGTCGTCGGCTACGCCGCCGGGCGCATCCGGGAGGCGCGCGACCCCGAGGGAACGTTCGTCCCGCTCGCCGTCGGTGCCGCCGCGACGCTCATCTTCAGCGTCGGCTTTGCCCTCATGCACTTCCTGCTCGGGGTCGACGCGCCGGTGAGCTGGGCGCTCGTGCGCGAGACGCTCACGACGCTCGTCATCAACACGCTGCTGGCGCTGCCCGTCTATGCGGTCGTGCGGCGCTGGCTGCTGCCGAGCCTGCCCGAGGATCCGCGGCGCCGGCGCCGTCGCGCGTACACGACCGGCGGCTTGTCGCCCCTGTCGCGCTCATGATGATCGAGCCCGCACACGACCGGCGCACGCCGATCACCCCACAGCTCGCGATGCGCGTGGCGATCTTCGGCGCGGTCGCCTTCGCGCTGTTCGCGATCATCTTCTTCCGGCTGTGGTTCCTGCAGGTGCTCTCCGGCGACCAGTATCTCGCGCAGGCCAACACGAACCGCTTCCGCGAGCTGCGTATCCCGGCCCCGCGTGGCGACATCGTGGATCGCACCGGGACGGTCATCGTGCGCAACAAGCGCGCCGTCGTCGTGCAGCTCGACCCGTCCAAGCTGCCCAAGCAGGAGCGTGCGCTCGCCGCGCAGTGGGGGCAGGACGTCGGCACGCGTGCCGCGCGGCCGAAGGGCCGCCGCGGGCCGCCCGTGGCGATCCCGGCGATCCCGACGGCTGACCTGCGCGGGCGATACCAGCGCCTTGCGCGCGTGCTCGGCGACACGGCCACCGGCATCCACCGCAAGGTCGTGCGCTCGCTCGTCGTCGTGCCGTACTCCGACGTCAACATCAAGACCGACGTGCCGACCTCGGTGCTCAGCTACGTCCTCGAGCGCCCCGAGCAGTTCCCCGGCGTCGCCGTCGAGCAGACCTACCTGCGCCAGTACCCGCGCGCCACGCTGGCCGCCCAGCTGCTCGGGACCGTCGGCGAGATCAGCCCCAAGCAGCTCAGGCAGAGCCGTTTCCGCAACGTCAAGCAGGGAACGCGCGTCGGCCAGGGCGGCCTCGAGCGCGCCTACGACCGTTACCTGCGCGGCCGCGACGGCGTGCAGCGCGTGCAGGTCGACGCATCGGGGCGCCCGATTCCCAACGACCGCCTGCGCGACACCCTGCCCGCGAGCGGCCAGCAGCTGAAGGTGTCGCTGGACCTCGGCGTGACGAGGACCGGTCAGCGCGAGCTGGGCGCGACCGGCAAGCCCGGTGCGTTCGTCGCGATGAACCCCTCCAACGGCGAGATCGTCGGCATGGCCTCGAGCCCCAGCTTCGACCCCTCGCTGCTGACCAAGCCGATCACCCAGCAGCGCTACGACGCGCTCTTCGGGGAGAACGCGGGCTCGCCGCAGGTCAACCGCGCGGTGTCGGGCCTGTATCCAACCGGCTCGACGTTCAAGCCGATCACGGCGCTCGCCGCGCTGCAGAGCGGCACCGCGACCGCGGACGAGTCGATCGACGACCCGGGCTGCGTGAAGATCGGCGACCGGGACTTCTGCAACGCCGGCAAGTTCCCCAACGGCAGCGTGGACATGCGCAAGGCGCTCCAGGTCTCCTCGGACGTCTACTTCTACCGGATGGGCCAGCGCCTGTTCTCCCGGCCCAACCAGGTGCTGCAGACGTGGGCGCGCAAGCTCGGCATCGGGCGGCTGACGGGCATCGACCTCGCGGGCGAGCTCAAGGGCGTCGTCCCGGACAGGGCGTGGCGCGAGGGCAAGGCCGCGGAGGAGGTCGCGTGCCGCAAGAAGAAGAACATCCCGCTGACCGACAATGTGTTCGTCGCCGGGGCGAAGGGCTGCGGCATCTCCGACATGCGCGAGTACAACCTCGGCGACAACGTGAACCTCGCCGTCGGGCAGGGCGACGTGCAGTCAAACCCGCTGCAGATGGCGGTCGCGTACGCCGCGATCGAAAACGGCGGCACGGTCGTCCGGCCGCATCTCGGTACCGAGATCGAGGACGACCAGGGCCGGCTCGTCCAGCGCATCAAGCGCCCGTCGGCGCGGCATGTCGCCATCGACCCCGCAAACCAGCAGGTGATCCTGGACGGGCTGCGCGCCGCGGCCGAGGACCCGGGCGGCACCTCGCAAGAGGTCTTCGCTGACTGGCCGAACAACGAATTGCCCGTCTACGGCAAGACCGGTACGGCCCAGCGCCCGCCGAAGGGCGACCAGTCCTGGTACGTCGCCTTCGTCCCCGATAAGGACCGCCCGCTCGTCGTCGCGGTCACCGTCGAGGAGGGCGGCTTCGGTGCCGCGACCGCCGCCCCGATTGCCTGCCGGATCCTCGGCCAGTACTACAACAAGCAGACCGCCTGCGCCGCCGGGGGGTCGCGCACGCGATGAACGAGCCCGCCGCCCGACGCGTCCCCGCGGGCCTGCGCCTGCCGTTCGATCCGCTGCTGCTGATCGCTGCCGTCGGGATCATGGTCATGTCGCTCATGACGCTGCACGCCGCGACGCGTCACGACATCCCGGGCAACCCGAACTACTACGTCCAGCGCCAGACGATCTTCTTCGTCGTCGGGCTCATCATCGCGGGGCTGCTGAGCCGGATCGACTACTCGCGGCTGCGCGAGCTGAAGTACGGCCTCTACGGCCTGATGATGGCCGGGATCCTGCTCGTGGCGCTGTTCGGCGGCGTCACGCGCGGCTCGCGACGCGCCATCCAGCTGCCGTTCTTCGAGGTGCAGGCCTCCGAGCTCGGCAAGGTGCTGCTCATCGCCGCGCTCGCGGCGTTCGCCGTCGACCGCTCGCGGCGCCTGGGCGAGCGCGAAACGACCGCGCGAATCGTGCTCGTCGCCATGATCCCGGCGGTCTTCGTCATGGCGTCGGACCTCGGCTCGGGCCTCGTCTACCTGGCGATCCTCTTCGCGACGCTGTTCATCGCGGGCGTGGGCTGGCGGCACTTCGCCGCGCTCGCCGCGCTGGGCGCGGTGTCGATCACCCTCGTGCTCGCGGCGGCGCCGGCGCTCGGCGTGACGATGCTCTCGGCCGAGCAGGCGTCGCGCCTGACATCCTTCCTGTATCCGTCAGATGACCCCAGCAATGCGGGCTATCAGCAGAACCAGTCCCGCATCGCGATCGGCGCCGGTCAGAAGACCGGGCGGCGGGAGCAGTCCACGCAAGCTACCCTGAACTTCCTGCCCGAGGAACGCACAGACTTCATCTTCGCCGTCATCGGCGAGCGCTGGGGCTTTGCCGGCGCTGCGCTCATCCTGTCGTTTTACGCGCTGCTCGTGTGGCGCGGTCTTAGGATCCTCACCATGGCGAAGAACCTCTACGGCGCACTGATCGCCGGAGGCATCGTCGCCATGATCCTGTTCCAAGTCTTCATCAACGTCGGCATGAACGTGGGGATCATGCCCATCACAGGCATCCCACTACCGCTCCTCTCTTACGGCGGTAGCTCGGTGATCGCCACGCTCGTGGCCATCGGCCTCCTGCAGTCGATCTACGCGCAAGGGCGCGTCGCGGCTGCCACGAAGGGCCGAGGCCTCTCGTTCTAGTCAAAGGATTTTTCGTACATGCGCAAGCAAGTGCTGGTCAGCGTCGATCGCGGGGAGACCCGTGTCGCGCTGCTCGAGGCGACCGGGAAGCCCGGCGCCGCCAAGAAGGCAACACCGACACCGTCAACACGCGCGAAGAAGGACCCGGCCGCGGACTACCGCGTCGCCGAGCTGTACTTCGAACGCCGCGGACAACGCTCCATCGTGGGCAACATCTACAAGGGCAAGGTCGACAACGTCCTCGCGGGGCTCGAAGCCGCCTTCGTCGACATCGGCCTCGACAAGAACGGCTTCCTGCACGTCGACGAGATCGTCATCCCCGGCGTCGACGTCGGCCGCCGCGGGCGCGGCAAGGAGGGCGGGTCGAAGATCAACGAGCTCATCAAGCCCGGCCAGGAGATCGTCGTCCAGGTCGTCAAGGACCCGCTGAAGAGCAAGGGCGCTCGCCTGACCATGGAGGTCACCGTCGCGGGGCGCTACATGGTCTATGCGCCGATGGGCGAGGGCGTCGGCGTCTCCCGGCGCCTGGATGACAAGGAGCGCGAGCGCCTGCGCAAGGAGACCAAGGGTCTGGATCTGCGCGGCGGCGGCGCGATCATCCGTACCGCGGCCAGCGGCGCCAAGCGCGAGGACTTCGAGCGCGAGCTGCAGTACCTCTTCAAGCTCCACGACGTCCTCGAGAAGCGCGTCGAGGAGACGCCGGCGCCGGGGCTCGTCTTCCAGGAGGCCGACCTCTCGGTGCGCGTCGTGCGCGACATCTTCTCCGAGCACTTCGAGCGCGCGATCGTCGACGATCCCAAGCAGCACCAGCGGCTCGTCTCGTTCTTCACGCGCACGGCGCCGGAGCTCGTCGACCGCGTCGAGCTCTACGAGGAGAAGCAGCCGCTGTTCGAGGCCTACGGCGTCGAGAAGGTCATCGACGGGCTCATGACCCGCCGCGTGGACCTGCCCAGCGGCGGCTACCTCATCATCGACTACGCCGAGGCGCTGACGGTCATCGACGTCAACTCGGGCTCGTTCATCGGCCGCGGCAAGGGCGCGCGGCTGGAGGACACGATCACGACGACGAACCTCGAGGCCGCCGAGGAGGTCGTCAACCAGCTGCGGCTGCGCGACATCGGCGGGATCATCGTCATCGACTTCATCGACATGGCGCGCGCGCGCAACCGCGACGCCGTCCTGAAGACCCTGCGCAAGACGCTCGACGAGGACCGCACGAAGACCTTTACGGCTGAGATCTCCAAGCTTGGTCTGGTCGAGATGACGCGCCAGAACGTCACCGAGGGCGTGCGCGAGATCATCTCGCGGCCGTGCCCGACGTGCCACGGCGACGGCGTCATCAAGTCCGAGGAAACGATCGCGATCGAGTTCGAGCGCCGCCTGCGCGTGATCGCCAAGAAGGCGCCCAAGAAGCACGAGGCGTTCCTCGTGCAGATGAACCCGCGCGTGAGCCAGGTCTTCACCGGCAACGCCAAGCGCGTCCTGCACGCGCTCGAGGAGGAGACCGGCCGGCGCTTTCACTTCACCGGTTCGGAGGGTCTGCCGCTCGACCACTTCGACATCGTCATGGAGGGCTCGCGCGAGGAGGTGCAGGAGCGCGCCGTGCCGTTTCGCGAGGGCGACGAGGTGCTCGTCCACATCGTCGAGCCGCACATGTACGACGTCGACGACGCGGTGGCGAAGATCGACGGCTACATCATCTCCGTCAGCGGCGGCGGGCGGTTCGTCGGCTCCAAGCGGCTCGTGCGCATCGACCACGCGGGGCGGACGTCGGCGACGGCGACGATGCTCGACGCGCCGGAGGAGCCCGAGGTACCCGAGGCGCCGGAGGAGGACGCCGAGGGCGGTGGCGGCGACGATGGCGTAGAATCGACCGCTCGGCGCCGCGGCCGCAGAGGTGGGCGGCGCCGTCCGCGCGCGACGGCCGAGACCGGCGTGACACCTGCACCTGCTCCGGAACGCTGA
>JAWVGM010000055.1:0-7862 GCA_033855075.1 Solirubrobacteraceae bacterium
TCTGAGATCGAGCCGCGCTGGCAGCAGGTCTGGGCCGACGAGGGGACGTGGGAGGTCGCAAACGACGCCGATGATCCGCGGCCGTCGTCCTACGTGCTCGAGATGCTCCCGTACCCCAGCGGCGAGCCGCACATCGGGCACCTGAAGGTCTATTCGGTCGGCGACGCGGTCGCGCACTTCCATCGGCGGACCGGGCGGCGCGTACTGCACCCGATGGGCTATGACGCGTTCGGCCTGCCGGCCGAGAACCACGCGATCAAGACCGGCCAGCATCCACGCGACTCGACGAACGCGGCGATCGCGGAGTTCCAGCGCCAGTTTCGCGAGTGGGGGATCTCGATCGACTGGACGCGCGAGTTCGGCACCCACGAGCCACGGGTGTACCGCTGGACACAGTGGATCTTCCTCGAGCTCTTCAAGCGCGGGCTGGCCTACCAGCGCGAGGCGGCCGTCAACTGGGATCCGGTGGAGGAGACCGTGCTCGCCAACGAGCAGGTCATCGACGGCCGCGGCGAGCGCTCGGGTGCACTCGTCGAGATTCGCCAGCTCAAGCAATGGTTCTTCCGCATCACCGACTACGCCGACCGGCTGCTCGAGGAGCTCGACACGATCGAGTGGCCCGAGCACGTCAAGACGATGCAGCGCAACTGGATCGGCCGGTCGGAGGGCGCCGAGGTCGTGTTCCGCTCGGACGAGCTCGCCATCGACTACCCGGTGTTCACGACGCGCCCGGACACGCTGTTCGGCGCGACGTTCTTCGTGTTGGCCCCCGAGCATCCCGACGTGCTCAAGCTCGCCGCGGGCACCGAGCACGAGCAGGAGGTCAAGGCGTACGTCGCGCGCGCGATCACCGCCGACGCGCAGGAGCGCGGCGACATCGAGAAGGAGAAGACCGGCGTCGCGCTCGGCCGCACCGTGACGAACCCGGTCAACGGCGAGCAGCTGCCGATCTACGTCGCCGACTACGTGCTCATGGAATACGGGACCGGCGCGATCATGGCTGTGCCGGCGCACGACGAGCGTGACTTCGCGTTCGCCCGGAAGTTCGGCCTGCCGATCCGGCGGGTCATCGAGAATCCCTCAGGCGACGAAGAGCTGCCGTACACCGGGGACGGCCCGCTCGTGAACTCCGCCCCCGAGTTCGACGGCACGCACAACCGCGAGGCGCTCGAGCAGATCGTGCGCTGGCTCGATCGCGAGGGCAAGGGCCACTCGTCGGTGAACTACCGCCTGCGCGACTGGCTCATCTCGCGCCAGCGCTACTGGGGTACGCCGATCCCGATCATCCACTGCCCGCGCTGCGGCGCCGTCCCGGTTCCCGACGAGGACCTGCCGGTGCTGCTGCCCGACGTGGAGGACTACAAGCCCAGGGGCCGCTCGCCGCTCGCAACAGCGGAGGAGTGGGTGCACGTCGCGTGCCCGTCGTGCGGCGGCCCGGCCGAGCGCGAGACCGACACGATGGACACGTTCGTCGATTCGTCCTGGTACTTCCTGCGCTACTGCGACGCACTGAACGACGACGCCGCGTGGGACCGGGCCGCCGTCGCCCAGTGGATGCCCGTCGACCAGTACATCGGCGGCGTCGAGCACGCGATCCTGCACCTGATGTACGCGCGCTTCTTCACGAAGGCGCTCGCTGATCTCGGCCATCTGCCGGCGGACATCCAGGAGCCGTTCTCGCGCCTCTTCACGCAGGGGATGATCACGCTCGACGGCGCGAAGATGTCCAAGAACAAGGGCAACGTCGTGTCGCCGTCGACGATCGTCGAGCGCTTCGGCGCGGACACCGCGCGCTCGTACATCCTCTTCATCGGCCCGCCCGACCAGGACGCCGACTGGTCTGACAGCGGCGCGGAGGGCATGCACCGCTTCCTCGGGCGCCTGTGGCGTACGGCGGCAGAGGCCGCCGACGAGTTGCCCGACCATCCCGTGCCCGATGAGCTCAACGAGGACGACCTGCGCCTGCTGCGCAAGGCCCACTGGGCGATCGACAAGGTCACGACGGACATGAGCGAGCGCTTCAACTTCAATACGGCGATCGCCGCGGTGATGGAGCTCGTCAACGAGGTCACGCCCGCCAAGCGCGGCGACGCGTCACCGGGGGCGGTGCGCTTTGCGCTGAGCACGGCCGCCTCGCTGCTGTTCCCGTTCGCCCCGCACGCCTCGGCAGACGCCTACCGCCTGCTCACCGGCGACCGCGTGTGGGAGCAGCTCTGGCCCGACGCCGACCCGGCGTTCCTCGAGAGCGACACGTTCGAGCTCGTCGTCCAGGTCAACGGCAAGGTCCGCGACCGCGTGCAGGCGCCGTCCTCGGCCTCCCGTGACGAGCTGCTCGAGCTCGCGCGATCCTCGCCCCGGATGCAGTCGCACATCGACTCACGCGAGGTCGTCAAGGAGATCGTCGTCCCTGGCCGGCTCGTCAACGTCGTCGTGCGCTGAGCCGCGCTAGAGCGAGCACTAGGGGACCTTCGCCAGCAGCGTCGTCTTGACGCGGCCGGTGAGGAGCTTGGTCGTCGCGTCGACCTGGCAGACGTCGCGCGGGCTGCCGGGCAGCTTGAGCTCGCGGATGTTCGGGGTCATGACGCTGTAGGAGCCGCCGCTCGTCTTCTCGTTGCCGCCGGCGCCGTCGTTGCACGACAGCGCCCACACGACGGTGACGCGCTGCTTCGGCGCGGCGCTCACGCGAATCGCGACGGCGTCGGGCTTGCGCACCGCGGCGTCGGCGTGCGCCTGGACGTTGTTGCCCGTCGCACGCGCGCGGGCGACCATCTTCGTCGCCGCTTTCTTGTCGCTGCCCCCGCACGCGGCCAGCAGGACGCACGCACCCACGCCGGCACACAGCCCCAGCACGGCGCGACGAGACGTACGACGCATGACCGACCTCCAAGACCTGCAGCTACCGCGTTCCCCTTCGGACACCGACCGTAACACGGCGCGCGGACCGCACGGCGCGGTCATGAGACGCTGTGCGCCGATGCCCGGTCCGGCCGCGCCATACATCGCTGTCGTCGGTGCCGGCGGCGACGCCGCGGAGGACGTGCTGGCGGCCGCCGAGGCGGTGGGCGCGCAGCTTGCCCGGCGGGGCGCCGTCGTCGTGACGGGCGGCCTGGGCGGCGTCATGGAGGCGGCGTGCCGCGGGGCCCAGGCCGCGGGCGGGACGACGCTCGCGATCCTTCCCGGCGACGATCGGGCCGCGGCCAACCGGTGGGTCGGCGTCGCGGTCGCGACGGGGATGGGCGAGCTGCGCAACGGGCTCGTCGTGCGGTCGGCGGACGCCTTGATCGCGGTCGCGGGCGAGCACGGGACGCTGTCGGAGATCGCGCTCGCGCTCAAGGCCGGCAAACGCGTCGTGGGCCTGCGGTCGTGGGAGATCCCGGGCGTCGTCGCGGCCTCGGGGCCGGAGGAGGCAGTCGCGCTCGCGCTGGGTTCGTAGCGGTCGATGTCGGCGCGCAATCGGCACGATGCGCGCGCCTGATTTGGCACGCGGCTGCTTAGCCTCGGCTGGGTGTCCGATCTCGATCGCCCACGGCTGGCGCTCTATGTCGCGCTCGGCCTGCTCGTCTGCGTGCTCGGCGTGCGCTACCTGCGCAGCCAGCCCGGGGCGCCCGGGGGCGCGAACGGCCCGGCGGTCGGCGGGCAGGCGACGACGGGGGACGGGGGAGGGTCTGCGGTGCGGGTCGAGCCCGCGGGGGGCGGACGGGTCACGGTGTACGTCGCGGGTGCGGTGCGGCGGCCCGGGGTCTACCGGCTGAACGCAGGCGCGCGGGCCGACGACGCGCTGCGCCTCGCCGGCGGGCCGAGGCCGCGGGCGGACCTGACCGCGGTCAACCTCGCGGCGAAGCTTGAGGACGGCCGCCAGATCCTCGTGCCCGAGCGCGTGCGGGCGCCAAGCGCGGGCGGTGGGGCTGCTGCGGGCGCGTCGACCGGCGGAGGAGCGGCGGCGACCGGCGGAGCGGGCGCGGCCCCCGCCGCGCCGATCAACCTCAACACCGCGACGCTCGAGCAGCTCGACACCCTCGACGGGGTCGGGCCGGGCATCGCTCAGCGGATCATCGACTACCGCGACCAGCACGGCGGCTTTCAGCGCGTCGACGAGCTCGGCGAGGTGCCGGGCATCGGCGAGAAGCGCCTCGCGACGCTGCGGCCGCTCGTGACGGTATGAGCGCGGTGCGGGCGCGGGCCGCGGTGGTCGCCGCTCGCGAGGTCGCGGCCCGCCACCCGCGACACGTCCTCCTCGCCGGCCTGGTCGCCGGCCTGCTCGCGGGGCCGCGCTCGCCGGCCGCGCTGCTCGGCGCCCTGGTCATCGTCGCGGCGCTCGCGCCGCGCGCCGCGCTGGCGCTCGGAGCCGCGGCGGCGGTGCTGGCCGGCGCGGCGATCGCCGACGCGCGGCTGGCGGCGAACGACCGCACCGCGCTGCGCCCGCTCATCGGCGCCGAGCTCGCGGTCCGCGCGACGCTGCTCGAGCAGCCCCGCCTGCGCGCCTTCGGCACGCGCGTGGCCGCGGCACGGCTCCTCAGCGGACCGGGTCGCGGCGAGCGGGTGGTCCTGCGCACCCCGCTGCGCGTGCGCTGGCCGGCGGACCCGGCCCCGGGGATCGAGCTGCGCGTGCGCGGCGCGCTCGCGCGGCTCGGACCGTTCGACGCGGCCGAGCACCGGCGGGGCGCCCACGCGGTCCTGCGGGTGGCGAGCCTCGCCGCCACGGGCGGCCGGCGCGGCGGGATCCTCGGCGCCCTGGACGCGGTGCGTGCCCGAACGGAGCGAGCGCTGACCTCGGGCGTCCCGCCGCCGCAGGGCGCGCTCGCGCGCGGGATGGTCCTGGGCCAGGACGCGGCGCTCACCGAGGACACGCGCCAGGACTTCCGCGCAACGGGGCTGTCGCACCTGGTCGCCGCGAGCGGGGCCAACGTCGCGCTGCTCGCGACGCTCGCGCTCGCGGCCGGCGCGGCGCTCGGGCTCGGGCTGACGGGACGGCTCCTGCTCACGATCGGGCTCATCGCCGCGTACGTCCCGCTCGCCGGCGGCGGCGCATCGATCCAGCGCGCCGGCGTCATGGGAGCCGCGGCGCTCGTCGCGGCCCTCGCCGGCCGCCCCGCGTCGCGCTGGTACGCGTTGTTGCTCGCCGCCGCTGTGACGCTCGCGCTGAACCCGCGTGCGGCGGAGGACCCGGGCTGGCAGCTCAGCTTTGCGGCAGTCGTCGCGCTGCTCGTTCTCGTGCCATCGCTGACCGCGCGGCTGCGGCGGGCCGGCCTGCCGCGCGGCCTGGCGGATGCGACAGCCTTGACCGCCGCGGCAACGATCGGTACCGCGCCGCTCATCGCGTTGCACTTCGAGCGCCTCTCGCTCGTGTCGCTGCCGGCGAACGTGCTGGCCGCGCCGGCGGTCGCAGCCGTCATGTGGCTCGGGACGATCGCGGGCGCGCTCGGGCAGCTCGCGCCAGGCCTGGCGGCGCCGGTGGCGTCGGTCATGGCGATGGCGCTCGGCTACCTCACGTGGCTCGCCGACCGCGGGGCCGCGTTTCCGTACGCGCAGCTCGCGGTGCCGGCGCCCGCGCCGCTCACCGTGGTGCTGCTCTACGTCGCGGGAGGCCTCGCCCTGCTGGCGTGGCGCCGGCGGTCCGCGGCGCCACGGCCTGGCCGGCGCCGGGGCGCGGTCGCCGTGCTCGCGGCGGTCGCGGTCGCGCTGCTACTCGCCGCCGCGCACTCGGCCGGCCCGCCGCACGATCTGACGGTGTCCTTCCTCGACATCGGCCAGGGCGACGCGACGCTCGTCCAGCACGGCGGGGCGACCGTGCTCGTGGACACCGGCCCGCCTGCCGGCCGCCTGCTGGCGCAGCTGCGCCGGTCGGGCGTTCGCCGCATCGACGTGCTCGTCCTCACGCACAACCAGGCCGACCACGTCGGCGCGGCGCCCGAAGCGCTCGGCGCGATGCCGGTCGGGCTGATCCTCGACGGGGAGGAGGCGGGAGCGGTCGCGCTCGCGGCGCGCTACCGCGTTCGCCGGCTCGCCTCGGATGCCGGGCAGGTGATTCACGTCGGCCCCATCGAGCTGAGCGTGCTGTGGCCGCATCGCCGCCCGGCCGCTGCGCCGGGCACCGATCCGAACGACCGCGCGACCGTGCTGCACGTCCGCGATGGCGATTTCGACCTTCTGCTGACCGCGGATGCCGAGTCTCCGGTCACGATGGCGCTCGATCTGCCGGCCGTCGAGGCGATCAAGGTCGCCCATCACGGCAGCGACGATCCCGGGCTGCCGGGTTTCCTCGCGCGCGTGCGGCCGCACGTGGCGGTGATCTCCGTCGGAGCCCACAACAGCTACGGCCACCCGACGCCGGCGACGCTCGCCGCGCTGCGCGCGGTGCCGATCGTGCGGCGCACGGACCGCGACGGGACCGTGCGCATCAGCGTCCGCGGAGGCAGGATGGCTGTGGGATCGGACCGCTGACGGGGTCTCCCGGCTCGGGGCCTAGACTCGCGGGCCGTGCCCGAGTTCAAACCCGCCTACCTCATCCACGGCGACGACCACGGCCGCATCAGCGAGCGCCGCGGGGCCCTGCGGGCGCTCGCGGAGCGGGAGTCCGGCTCGGGTGGGGTCGAGGGCTTTGCGGGTGACGCCTCCACGCCGGAGCAGGTCGCCGGCGCGCTGTCGGCGATGACGTTCGCGATCGGGCGGCGCTTTCTCATCGTCGACGGCGTCGAGCGCTGGAAGGACGCAGACGTCAAGGCGCACATCGTCCCGGCGCTCGAGACGATCGCGCCGGAGACGACCGTCGCGTTCTTCGGTCGCGACGAGGGCCGCGCGAAGACGAGCCCGGCGCTCGGCGAGGCGGTCGCGCGCGCCGGCGGCAGCGTCGCGGAGGAGCACGCGCTGAAGGCCAGGGAGCTCCCGCGCTGGCTGCGCGGTGAGGCGGCCAAGCTCGGCGTCGAGCTCGACCAGCAGGGCGCGCAGGCGCTCGTCGGCCAGGTCGGCGATCGCCAGCAGCGCCTCGTGCGCGAGATCGAGAAGCTCGCGATCGAACTCGGCCCGGGCGCCCGGATCGGCGCCGACGAGGTCGAGGCCGCCGCCGCGCACTCCTCCGAGCGCCAGGTCTGGGGCCTCGTCGACGCGCTCGTCGCGGGCGACGGCGAGGCTGCCACTCGCGCCTACGTCCAGCTGGATGCCCAGGGCGAGTCGGTGACCCGCCTCGTAGGCCTCCTCGGCCGCCGCGTGCGCGACGTGCTCGCGATCGCCCTGCGCCTCGAGGCGGGCGACTCGCCGGCCGAGATCAAGAAGAGCATCCGCGGCAACCCGTGGGCCACGGATCGCCGCATCGCGGAGGCCCGCAGCGCCGACGTGGACCGGTTGCGGCGCGCGCTGGAGACGATCGCCGATCTGGAGCTGGCGACGCATGGGGATACAGAGCTGAGCGACCGCACGGAGGCGGTGCGGGCGATCGGGCGGATCGCGGTTTGAGGCGAGGGCGAGGGTCGGGCCGTGCGGTTGACGAAACTACATCGATAAAGGATCAGGTTTGAAGCGCCCACGAGGCCCGGCTGAGAGCGAGCATGGCGGATAGTGCTCGCATATCGAGCACAATCCGCCAAAGGCGCCTCGCGGGAGCCCCAGACGCCGGCTCCCCGACTCCGTTATTGAGGCTGTTCGAGGTCCACGCGGATGACGAGGAGCGAGGTGCCCATCGCTCGTACCCCCGCCGCGTTCAGCCGCGAGATCGACTTCAAGTGCTCACGCGGGTCCTCGTCGTCCAGCAGCGTCGCCTCGCCGATGCGCCAGCGGCCGCGGACGCGGATGCGGACCGAGGGGTTCGCCTCCATGTTGCGCACGTACGCCGCCTTGCGGCCCATCTCGGCGACGATCCAGAAGGTGTT
>JAWVGM010000056.1:0-29737 GCA_033855075.1 Solirubrobacteraceae bacterium
GGCGCGACCCCATGACCAAGCGCATCGCCCTCAACGACGACAACCGCCGCTGGTGGACGCTCGCCGCCATGTGCTTCGCGCTGTTCATGGTCATGCTCGACAACACGGTCGTCAACGTCGCGCTGCCTTCGATCCAGCGCGACCTCGGCGCGACGCTGTCGGGTCTCGAGTGGACCGTCAACGCGTACACGCTCGCGTTCGGCGTCCTGCTCGTCACCGGCGGCCGGCTCGGAGACATCTTCGGCCGGCGCAAGGTCTTCCTCTGCGGCGTCGTGCTGTTCGCCGCCTCGAGCGCGTTCATCGGCTTCTCCCAGAGCGAGGCCTGGCTCGTCGCCGGCCGCGCGATCCAGGGCATCGGCGCCGCGTTCATGATGCCCGCGACGCTGTCGATCATCACGAACGCCTTTCCGCCCGAGGAGCGCGGCAAGGCGATCGGGACGTGGGCCGGCGTGTCCGCCCTCGCGCTTGCCATCGGCCCGGTGGTCGGCGGCTTTCTCGTGGAGAACGTCTCCTGGCAGTCGATCTTCTTCATCAACCTGCCGGTCGCCGCGGGCGCGCTGGCGGTGACGCTGTTCGCGACCCGCGAGTCGCGCGACGAGACCGTCACGCGACAGGTCGACTTCCCCGGGATCGCGGCGATCACCGCCGGGCTCGCGTCGCTGACGCTCGCGCTCGTCGAGGCCAACTCGTGGGGCTGGGGCTCGCCGCGGATCATCGGCCTGCTGGCGCTTTCGGTCGCCGGCCTGGGCGCGTTCGTCTCCATCGAGCGCCACCACCCCGCGCCGATGGTCGACTTCGCGTTCTTTCGCTCCCGCACGTTCCTGGGCGCGAACGTCGTCGCGTTCATCGTCTCGTTCGCGATGCTCGCGATGTTCTTCTTCCTCACGCTCTACATGCAGAACGTGCTGCGGTTCTCGCCGCTCGAGGCGGGCGTCCGGTTCCTGCCGACGACGCTCATGGTGATCATCGTCGCGCCGATCGCGGGGCGGCTCAGCGACCGCATCGGCCCGCGACCGCTCATGACCGCCGGCCTCACGCTCGTCGCGACCTCGCTGTTCTGGCAGTCCTTCCTCACCGTCGACTCCGGCTACGGCTTCCTGCTGCCCGGGTTCGTGCTCATGGGCATCGGCATCGCGCTCGTCATGTCGCCGATGAGCGCGGCGGCCATGAACGCGGTCGACCAGACGAAGGCCGGCGTGGCCTCCGGCATCCTGTCGATGAGCCGCATGGTCGGCGGCACGCTCGGCGTCGCGGTCCTCGGCGCGTTCATCGGCCGCCAGGGTCAGGCGGATTTCGTGCAGTCCCTCGGCGACGGCCTCGTCATCGGGGCGATCGTGGCCGCGATCGGCGCGATCGTCGCCTGGACGCTCGTATCGCCACATATCGGCGGCGCGCCAAGCCAGCCGCCCGTCCCCGCGGGCGAGCTCGCCGACCCACCCGCGGAATCTCCGACCGAGACGGCGCGGGAGCCAGTGGGCGCGTAGGATTCCGCGCCATGGCCGTCGATCTCAGTCAGGTCTCAACCGTCGAAACCGAGCCGGGCGAGCTGCCCGCCACGATGACCGCGTGGGTCATCCGCCAGGAACGTGAGGGCGAGCCGAAGGACGCCTTCCAGATCGAGGAGATCGAGGTTCCCCAGCCCGAAGCCTTCGAGGTCGTCGTGCGCGTCATGGCCGCCGGCGTGAACTTCAACAACGTCTGGGCGTCGCTCGGCAAGCCCGTGTCGGTGTTCCGCTACCACCCCAACGAGGACCATCACATCGGCGGCTCGGACGCGTCGGGGATCGTGTGGAAGGTCGGGCCCGGGGTCACGCGCTGGAAGGTCGGCGACGAGGTCGTCGTCCACTGCAACCAGGCCTCTTACGAGGACGTCGAGGTCCACGGCCTCGACCCCCTCGCCGCCCCCAGCCAGCAGATCTGGGGCTACGAGACGAGCTGGGGCTCGTTCGCGCAGTTCTGCAAGGTCCAGGCCCAGCAGCTGCTCGCCAAGCCCGAGCACCTCTCCTGGGAGGAGGCCGCGTCCTACGGCCTGACCTACTTCACCGCCTACCGGATGCTTCTGGACCAGGTCGAGCTGCAGGCCGGCCACAAGGTCCTCATCTGGGGCGCCGCCGGCGGCCTCGGCGTGTTCGCGACGCAGCTCTGCGCGCTGACCGGCGCCGACGCGGTCGGCGTCGTCTCCTCCGACGAGAAGGGCGAGCTCGTCAAGCAGCTCGGCGCGGTGGACTACATCAACCGCAACGAGTTCACGGGGATGATGCGCAAGGGCGGCGAGACGCCCGACGAGGAGAAGGCGCGCTTCGCGGAGATGCGCCGGTTCGGCAAGCGCGTCAAGGAGCTCCTCGGCGGCTCACCGGACATCGTCTTCGAGCACGTCGGCAAGGCGACGTTCCCGACGAGCGTGTTCGTCGTCAAGCCGTTTGGCAAGGTCGTCATCTGCGGCGCGACGTCGGGCTTCGACCTCGACTTCGACGTGCGCTACCTGTGGATGCGCCAGAAGCAGATCATCGGCTCGCACTTCGCCAACGCGTGGGAGTGCACGAAGGCCAACGACCTCATCCGGGAATCGAAGATCCGGCCTGTCCTGTGGCGCACGATGCCGTTCGACGGCGTGGCGGAGGCTCACCAGCTCATGTACGAGAACAAGCACTCCGGCAAGATCGCGATCCTCGTGGGCGCGACCGAGACCGGGCAGGGCAAGACGGCCGAGGGCCCCGGCGCCATCATGGCCGAGGTCGGAAACTAATGTCCGGCGTCGTCCATCTCCCCCTCTACGCGACCGGCTTTCACGGTGACGACCTCGAGGCCGCGCTGGCGCAGCTCGCGCCGATCTCGACCCGCTACGGCGCGACGCACTTCGAGGTCTTCCGCTCGCGCGACGACCGCTACAAGTTCCTCCTTTCGGTCGAGTTCCCCGACCACCACGGCTGGGACGCCTTCTGGTTCGGCGATGAGTTCACCGACTTCCGCGCCGCCTGCAACGGCTGGCACCAGGTCCCGCTGCTCTACGCGTGGCAGGACCTCGTGACCAAGGGGGACCTGCGCGAGCCGGTCGCCGCCGGAGACGAGCTCGAGCCATAGAGGGCGCGGACGTGCATCCCGCCGAACATCGCGGGCTGCGTGAGCTCTATGTGACCGGACGCCAGCTGCGCCAGCACTGGCGCAAGCTCGCGGACCGCCTCGACGCCGTGGGCGCTGCCGCGGACAGCGCGCAGATCCTGCGCGCCGGATCCGACGAGACGCGCGCGCTCCTGCACGATCTCAAGGACGTCACCGCCGCGCGCGGCCTGTGGGGCAAGCCCGCCGCGCAGGGCCTCGGGGCGCGGATCGCGGGCGTGCGCAGCGCGCTCCTGGACCCGACGCTCGAGGTCAGCCAGGCGCTGCGCTTCGCGGCGCTCGACGTCCAGCACGTCGTGACGCTGCTCGCCTACCTCGCGCGGCTCGCCGCGCACCGCGGCGATGACGAGCTCGAGTCGTTTCTGACCGCCTGGGAGTTGCGCATGCGCATCCACGAGGACGCGATCCGCGTCGCCGCGATCGCCGGAGGCGACCACCCCGACGAGGCGATCCTCCCCTCCACCCCCGGCCTCGGCGGTCGCGCCGCCCACGGCGCGGCGGCGAAGATCGGCACGGCCGGCGAGTGGTTCGACGGGCGGTCGGGGCGCTAGTGGCGTTGCGGCTCGGGACCGCACGCGAGCTCGAAATCGTTGTGCGGCGCGGGTCGCTGATTGGCAGCAGGGCCTCGTCGCTGCGCTCGGGCGCGGTGGGCGTCATGTCCCTTCTTAGCGCAGCGCGCTGTTCTGTGACCCGCGATGAGGAAACACCGTGGACAGCGAGATCCGCAACGCCTCGGCAACGAACCTGCAGTTGCTGCCCCGGCGGCTACACAGGGGTCGCGGCGCCGACGAGCCGGCCACGGTCCCCGCGGGGGTCCCGCGGGGTCGTCCTCGATGCGCGCGCGGGTGCGCAGCGAACAGCAGCGATGAAGGAGATGGGTTGTGCGGCCGCGTGAAGCTCCGCGCGGGGCGTGCGCGAGCGATCGGCCGTGAGAGCGTGCATAACTGACCGATCGTGCAGCGACCTGCGACGAGTGGTCAGAAGCTCACGATATACGTGCATAAGTGACCGCCCGCGAATCGCGGTTGCACGGGTGGTCACTTATGCACCCGCGACGGGACCCGCCGGCGCCGCTCCGACCCGCTTCCCTCATCGCTGCAGTTCGGACACCGCTCGCTCACCCACCGGACACCGAGCTGAGCTCAAGGCCGCGTCCGCGCCACCATTTGTGGCAAGAGACGCCACAAACGCTCGCTGACTCGCCGCAGCGCTCGTGGTCGCCGCAACCTCCGACGTGCGCCAGCCCTACGCGGCGTCGATGCGCTTCGTGTCGCGCTCGATGTCCGCGCGCAGCGTGTTGAGCGCCTGGCGGATGATGCGCGAGACTTGCATCTGGGAGACGCCGACGCGCTTTGAGATCTCCGTCTGGGTGAGATCCTCGGCGAACCGCAGCCGCAGCACGTCCTGGTCTCGATCGGAGAGCACGTCGAAGGCGTCGTCGAGCAGCACGCGCATCTCGGCGCGCCCGATCTCGGGATCGCGCGTGCCGATCGAGTCGGCGAGCGTGACGTCCTCGCCCGTCGGCTCATCCAGCGACCGCGTGCGGCGCGCGTCCTGGCTCTGGATCGTGATCAGCACCTCCTCGAAGGGCTGCTCGACGTCATCGGCGATCTCCTGCACGGTCGGCGAGCGCCCCAGCTCCGAGGTCAGCTTGTCGCGCGACTTGGCGATCTCGATCTGCAGCTCCTGCATTCCGCGCGGGACGCGCATCGACCAGGTCTTGTCGCGGAAATGGCGCTTGATCTCGCCGAGCACCGTCGGCGTCGCGTAGGACGAGAAGCGCACTTCGCGCGAGAGGTCGAAGCCCTCGATCGCCTTCATGACCCCGACGCACGCGACCTGGACGAGGTCGTCGAGCGGCTCTCCGCGCCCGCTGTAGCGGCCGGCGAGCGCGCGCGCGAGCGGGACCATCTGTTCGGCGAGCTCGTCGCGCGCCCGCGTGTCGCCGTCCTCGTGGTAGGCGCGAAGCAGCGCTCGCTCGCGATCGGCGCGGTCCTCAGGCCCGCCGCCGCTTTCCGGAGTCCAGCTCATGCCTCGCCGGCGGAGCTCAACCCTGCTCGAGCGGAGCCATCGTCAACCCTTCTCCCTGAAGCTGGTCCCAGTAGAGCTCCGCCGCCTCGCGGTGGCCCGTCCACACGATCGCGAGACCGCTGCGGTGGATGAGATCCGCGATCCGGTATCCCCCGTCGATGGTCACGCCGGGGATGTAGCGCGCAAGCGCGACCGCAACGTGATCGAACGTGTTGTGGTCGTCGTTGCGGACGATCACCCGCCAGTGGCCGCCGAGGCCGCCGCCTGGGGGCCCTGTTCGCGGCTTCTCGATCGTCTGCGACATCGGTCTGCGGAGGATACGAGCGCTTAGCCCGGGATGCCAGCTTCCTCACGCTTGCGGAAGTAGCGCGCGAGGCCGGGCCACTGGTTCTGCGCCTGGATGCCCTGGTTGAACGCCTTGGCGGCCACCGGATCAAGCGCGGCGCGCTCCGTCGCGCGCAGTGCCGCCTCGTACGCGGGCGCGTCGACCAGCCGCGCCAGCGCGCTCCAGTCATCCAGCGCCGCACGCAGGCGCCCGATGTGCGCGCCGGCGTCGTTGAACGAGCCAAAGTGCGTGATCGCCAGCGTGTCGGGCTCCCACGCCTCGATCGTGTCCAGCGAGGCCCGCCAGGCCTCGAGGTCGATGTCGGGCGGCGGCGTCGGCGGCAGCACGAGATCGGTGCCTGGCTGCCGCACGCCAGCGACATCGCCGGCGAAGACCCACCCGCTGTCGCGATGGCGATAGCTGACGTGGTGCTTGGCGTGCCCGGGCGTATACGCGACGTCCCAGCCCTCGATCGACTCCCCGCCCCGCAGTACCCGCAGCGCGCTCTCAGGGACAGGGACGATCTTCCCCCAGCGTTCGTCGAAATCCTCGTTGAGCTGCCGGACCGACGCCTCGAGCACCTCGGGGTAGACCATGTGCGGCGCTCCCTTCTCGTGCACCCAGACCTCGAGGTCGGGCCAGAGCTCCACGAGCGAACCCGCGGCACCGGCGTGATCGAGATGAATGTGCGTGAGCAGAAGCGCGCGCGGACGCTCATCACCGAGCTCGGCAAGCAGCGTGGGCAGCGTCGACTCCGGCCCGGGGTCGACGAGCACGTCGTCGACCTTCCAGCAGCAGATGACGCGCTCGTGCCCCATATGCCTGACGTCGATCGGTCTCACGCGCGTCCACGCTAGCGAATGAGACCGCCACGGCCACAGTACGATCCATCGCGATGAGCGACCGTCCAGCGCACCGTCTTGCAGAGCGCGACCGGCCGTGGATGATGCGCACGTACGCAGGTCATTCGACCGCGGCCAAATCCAACGCGCTGTATCGCGGCAATCTCGCCAAGGGACAGACCGGACTGTCGGTCGCCTTCGACCTGCCGACGCAGACGGGCTATGACTCCGACCACGAGCTCGCGCGCGGCGAGGTCGGCAAGGTCGGCGTGCCGATCGGCCACCGCGGCGCGATGGCCGAGCTCATGGACGGCATCCCGCTCGACACGATGAACACGTCGATGACGATCAACGCGACGGCGGCCTGGCTGCTGTCGCTGTACATCGTCGCGGCGGAGGAACAGGGCGTCGACCAGAAGGTGCTCCAGGGCACGACCCAGAACGACATCATCAAGGAGTTCCTCGCCCGCGGGACCTACGCGTTCCCGCCCGGGCCGTCCATGCGGCTCATCGCGGACATGGTCGCCTACACGGTGACCGAGGTGCCGAAGTGGAACCCGATCAACATCTGCTCCTACCACCTGCAGGAGGCCGGGGCGACGCCGGTGCAGGAGATCGCGTACGCGCTGTCCAACGCGATCGCGGTCCTCGATGCGGTGCGACGGAAACTTCCCGTCGAGAGCGAAGCGAGCGACCAGGAGCTTATGGGCACGGTCTTCAGCCGCATCTCGTTCTTCGTCAACGCGGGGGTGCGGTTCATCGAGGAGCACGCGAAGCTGCGCGCGATGGGCCGGCTGTGGGAGGAGATCGGGCGCGCGCGCTACG
Source organism: Solirubrobacteraceae bacterium (assembly GCA_033855075.1). Classification (GTDB taxonomy): domain Bacteria; phylum Actinomycetota; class Thermoleophilia; order Solirubrobacterales; family Solirubrobacteraceae; genus CADCVQ01. The sequence continues at coordinate 7,141 of JAWVGM010000056.1, forward strand.
GCGTCGAGGACGCCAAGCAACTGCGCTTCCGCTACGGCGTACAGGTCAACTCGCTCGGGCTCACGGAGTCCCAGCCGGAGAACAACGTGCAGCGCATCGTGCTCGAGGCGCTCGGCGTGACGCTCGGTCGCAACGCGCGAGCGCGCGCGGTCCAGCTGCCCGCCTGGAACGAGGCGCTCGGGCTGCCCCGTCCCTGGGATCAGCAGTGGTCGCTGCGCATCCAGCAGATCCTCGCGTTCGAGACCGACCTGCTCGAGTACCCCGACATCTTCGAGGGCTCGGTCGTCATGGACGGGCTCGTCGCCGAGCTCGCCGACGGCGCGCGCGCGGAGATGGCCGTCGTCGAGGAGCACGGTGGCGCGGTCGAGGCCGTCGCCTACATGAAGTCCGCGCTCGTCGAATCCCATCGTGAGCGGATCCGTCGCATCGAGGCCGGCGATCTCGTCGTGGTCGGCCAGAACAAGTACGCGGAGACCGAGCCCTCGCCGCTGGCGACCGGTGAGGACGGCGGCATCATGATGGTCGATCCGGGCACCGAGGCCGAGCAGATCGAGGCGCTGCAGGCCTGGCGCGCGTCGCGCGATCAGGCCGACGTCGACAAGGCGCTCGACGAGATCAAGCGCGTGGCCGCCACGGAGGACGAGAACATCATGCCCGCGACGATCGCCGCCGCCCGCGCGGGCGCGACGACCGGCGAGTGGGCGCAGGCGCTGCGCGACGCCTTCGGCGAGTACCGCGCGCCCACGGGCGTCGGGGAGGCGAGCGCGGGCCCCGTCACCGAGACCGCCGAGCTCGAGGAGCTGCGCGACGAGGTCGCCCGCGTCTCGGACGCGCTCGGCCGGCGGATCAAGATCCTCGTCGGCAAACCGGGCCTCGACGGGCACTCCAACGGCGCCGAGCAGATCGCCGTGCGCGCCCGCGATGTGGGCATGGAGGTCGTCTACGAGGGCATCCGCCTGACGCCGTCGCAGATCGTCACGAGCGCGCTACAGGAGGGCGTGCACGTCATCGGGCTGTCGATCCTCTCGGGCTCGCACCGCGAGCTCATCCCGGACATCGTCCGCGGACTGGAGGAGGCGGGCGTCGACGCCCCGGTCGTCGTCGGCGGCCTCATCCCCGAGGCCGACGTCGCGCCGCTGAAGTCCGCCGGCGTCGCAGCGGTCTACACCCCGAAGGACTTCGATCTCACGCGGATCATGCGCGACCTCGTCGCGCTCGTCGCCGAGCGCCATGGTGTCGGCGCGAGCGCATAGCTGCGATTGACGAACCGGAACTTCGGCACATCGGCGCGAACGCCGGCGGACACGGCGGGGACGACGAGGTTGCGATTGCTCCAGAACGGTGGGTCCTGTGCGTCCTGGCTGTCGGGCGTCACGCGGTGGCCACGAGCTGGTCTACCCCTTGGCGTATGTCGCGGCGCTCTTGAACTCCACGCCTACGAACGGCTCGTCTCCGATCACCCAGGCGTCGTGGCCGGGCGCGATCTGGTAGGCGTCGCCGGGCGCGATATCGACCTCGGTGCCGTCCTCGTGAGCGATGTGGATCCGACCGGACACCGCGTAGCCGAGGTGCTCGGCCTGGCAGCTCTCGGTCCCCACGACCGGTTTGATGCACTCCGACCATTTCCAGCCGGGCGCAAAGGTGAATCGTCCCACCTCGACGCCCTCGAGATTGACGACGTCGACCGTCGTCAGCTGGGGCGTGCGGGTCTCGTCGGGCTCGTCCATGCTCTTGGCTTCCACCGTCGCCATTTGGCCCTCCCTTTCTGACCGGCGCGTTGTGCGAGCAGGCGCGACGGTCGCTTGATGCCGTCCAACCCGAACCTACGCCTCCGGCGGGACCGCTGGGTAATGATTTGCGAACGGCCACCGGTGAGGGTGCGCCGGCGCGTTGCCGCGGCGTGCCGCGATTCGGCCAAGCGGCGCCCTTCGCGACCCTCGCGACGCCGCACATCGGCGCACGATGACGCCGGTTGAGCGATAGCGTTCGCACCCGCCCGTGCCACGCCAGATCGCGCTGCTGAGAGGCATCAACGTCGGTAAGCACCGGCGGGTCGGGATGGGCCCGCTGCGCGAGCTGTTGACCGAGCTCGGCTACGGCGACGTTCAGACGCACCTGCAGAGCGGCAACGTCCTGTTGACGAGCAGACGCACCGGAGCGCGCCTCGAGCGCGACCTCGAACGGCAGATCGAGGACGGTCTGGGTGTCGACCCGCTCGTCGTCGTGCGCACGCGCGACGAGCTGGCCGACGTCGTCGCCCGCGACCCCTTCGGCCGTGAGGCGGGCGACCCGAAGCGCTACCTCGTGACGTTCCTCTCCGCCGCACCCGACGCCGGGGTCGTGCGCGGATACGACGACCTCGACATCGCGCCCGAACGCGTCCACTTCAGCGGCCGCGAGGTCTACTCGTGGCACCCCGACGGCCTGCAGCGCTCGAAGCTCGCGGCTGCGCTGAACGACAAGCGCCTCGGCGTCACCGCGACGAACCGCAACTGGAACACGGTGACGAAGCTCCTCGAGCTGGCAGATGGCTGACGTGCGCCGCGCAGCGCCTGGCGTCGTGGTCGTGGTCGCGCTCGGAAGCTGCCGCGGTGGTGGCCGCAAGGGCAAGCCATGACCGTCGAGCGTCACGGCAAGCTGACCATGGTCTGGACGCGCGGCACGGACACCGACGCGGCGGGCACGATCAAGAACCGCGTGCTCTGAGCTGTCAGCCCGGAGGTTGCAGGGGAAATGTGGCGGGTAGCCCATGACCCGGTGTCGAGTCAGCGTCAAAGATTCCTGGACCGCAGGCCATACGAGTGCCCCGCAAAGGGGCCCACTCTGTGTGGCGTGATCGCGAGACGGACAAGGACGCCCGCTGTGATGGCGGTGAGCGCACGGTTCGGCCGAGATCTCAGCGTGTGCCTGTCGCAGGTCGAGCGGATCGTCCGGCACGCGCGCGAGCGCGGCGCCGCCCTCGTCGTCCTGCCGGAGTCGACGCTCGGCGGCTACCTCTACGAGCCGCACGTCATCGGCGCGCCCGCGCCGTGCGCGGCGCCGCCCGCGCTGCGCCGCGACGGCGAGGAGCTCGCGCAGATCGCCCGGATGGCCGGCGACTTGATCGTCTGCGTCGGCTACACCGAGGACGCTCCGGACGGCCGCTACTCGAGCGCGGCCTGCCTCAACGGCGACGGCATCCTCGGCCACCACCGTAAGGTTCACGTACCGGCCGCCGAGCGAGCGTCGTTCAGCGCGGGGACGGGCTTCGCCGCCTTCGACACCCCCATGGGCCGCATCGGCATGCTCATCTGTTACGACAAGACCTTCCCAGAGGCCGCGCGCCAGCTCGCGCTCGACGGCGCAGGTCTCATCGCCTCGCTGTCGGCGTGGCCGATCTGCCGGGTCGACCCCGCCCCGTGGATGCGCCGCGACGTGCAGGTGCGACACTTCAACCTGCTCGATCAGACGCGCGCGCTGGAGAACCAGGTCGTCTGGGTCTCCGCCAACCAGGTCGGGCGCTTCGGGCGCCTGCGCTTCCCCGGCCAGGCGAAGGTCGTCGACCCGCGCGGCCGCGTCCTCGCAAAGACCGGATCGCGCGCCGGCGCCGCCCTCGCGCACGTCGACGCGCCCGGCGTGGTCGCCGCTGCGCGCGGCCGCCTTTCCTATCTCGACGACCGCCAACCGCTCGCGTACAACGAGCTCGCCACCGCCGGGTAGCGGCATGTGCGGAATCGCCGGGGTGTACGGCCTGCACGACGCGGGCGAGACGGAGCGGATGCTTGACCGGCTCGTCCATCGCGGCCCCGATGACGCGGGCCAGATCCGCGTCAACGGCACGTGGCTCGGGCATCGGCGCCTGTCGATCGTCGACGTCGACGGCGGCCATCAGCCGCTGTCCAGTCCGGCCGGCGACGTCTGGCTCGTCGGCAACGGCGAGGTCTACAACCACGAGCAGGTCCGCGCGACGCTCGAACCGACGGACTTTGCGACGCGCTCGGACAACGAGGTGGCGCTGCACCTCATCGTCGAACGCGGGCCGACGGCACTGGACGAGCTCGAGGGCATGTTCGCGTTTCTCGTCGCGGGCGAGGACGGGAGCTTCCTCGCCGCCCGCGACCCCGTCGGCATCAAGCCGCTGTACTGGGCGCAGCGCGACGGGCGCGTCTGCTTCGCCTCGGAGATGGCGGCGTTCGGGCCCGAGTGGATGGCGCACGTCGAGGCCTTCCCGCCCGGCTGTCACTGGACGCCCCACGGTGGGGTCACGCGCTTTGCCAGCGCCGTGCCCGACTCCGGCGAGGGCGCGCCGTCCGCGCAGGCGGTCTGGAGCGATGACCCCGAGCCGCCCGACGAGGCGCTCGCGGCGACCCGCCGGATCGTGTGCGGCTCCGTCGAGCGCCAGATGATGGGCGACGTCCCGGTCGGCGTGTTCCTGTCGGGCGGGCTGGACTCGGCGATCGTCGCCGCGATCGCCGCGCGCCACGCCGAGGAGCGCGGCCAGCGCCTGAAGACCTTTGCCGTCGGGACGCAGCACAGCCCGGATCTCGCCGCCGCGCGGGTCGTCGCGCGCCACCTCGGCACCGAACACCACGAGCGCGTCTATGACTCCCGCGAGGCCGTGCGGGCGCTGCCCGCGGTGGTGCGGTCCATCGAGCACTTCGATCCGTCGCTCGTGCGCAGCGCCGTGCCGAACTTCCTTCTCGCCGAGATGACCGCCGAGCACGTCAAGGTCGTGCTGACCGGCGAGGGCGCGGACGAGCTCTTCGCCGGCTACGAGTACCTGCGCGAGTTCACCGACCCGCTCGACCTGCAGGCCGAGCTCATGCGGACGGTCCACGGCCTGCACAACCTCAACCTCCAGCGCTGCGACCGGGTGACCATGGCGCACGGCCTCGAGGCACGGGTCCCGTTCCTGGACCGCCAGGTCATCGCGTTCGCGTTCGGCCTGCCGATGGTGTGGAAGCTGTCGGCGCCCGGCGAGCTCGAGAAGCGGATGCTGCGACGAGCCTTCGACGGCTGGCTGCCCGATGAGATCCTCTGGCGCGTGAAGGCCGAGTTCGGCGATGGCAGCGGCGCCGCGGATGTGCTCACGACGACCATGGAGGACGGCGTGACCAACGCCGACTTCGAGCGCGAGCGCGCCGCCATCGACCCGCCGCTGCGCACGCGCGAGGAGTTCGCGTATCACCGGATCTTCGCCGAGTACCTCCCGGGCGTTCGCCCGGAGCGCACGCTCGGGCGCTTCGCCACCGCCTGAGCCAGATAGCGTGCCGGGCCGGATGTCCGGCACGGGCGAGGAGCTAGCAATGCGGCTGCGCGAGGGCGACCTGAGCGCCGCTCCTGCCGTGCTCAACCTCGTAGAGAGCACGGTGCCCGAGCACCGCACCCAGATCGCCGCGCTCCTCGAGGGCGTCTCCCCCGCGGCGCTCGGCGGCGAGGCCGGCGCGCACGTGGTCGGGATCACCGGGCCGCCCGGCGGAGGCAAGTCCTCCCTGCTCTCGCACCTCATCCGGGTCTGGCGTGCCGCCGGCCGCTCGGTGGCGATCCTCGCGGTCGACCCGTCCTCCAAGCGCTCCGGCGGGGCGCTGCTCGGCGATCGCGCGCGGATCGCGGTCGACTCCGCGGACCGCGGCGTGTTCCTGCGCTCGATGGCCGCGGGCGGGCGACTCGGCGGTCTCGCGCCGGCAACCCGCGCGGCGGCGCACGCGCTCGCTGCCGCCTTCGACGTCGTCGTCATCGAGACCGTCGGCGTCGGGCAATCGGAGACCGCTGTGGCCGAGGTGGCCGATACCGTGGCCGTCGTGGTCCAGCCCGGCTCCGGTGACGTCCTGCAGTTCCTGAAGTCCGGGATCATGGAGATCCCCGACGTGCTCGTCGTGACGAAGGCCGACCTGGGAACAGCCGCCATGCGCTCCCGCCGCGATCTCAATGCCGCGCTGCGCTCGCTCGGCGACCGCGACACCCGCGTGCTGGCGATCTCGTCCGTCGCGCCGTTGCAGGGCTTCGACGAGTTCGTCGAGGCGCTCGACGATCATCGCGCCGGGCTCGACGTGCCCTCCCGGCGGCTCGCGGCACGGCGCGCGAGCGCGCTGGCTGATTTCGCCGCCGAGCACGGGGAGCGCGGCCTGCGAGCGCTCGGCGGCCGGCGTGCCGCGCTGAAACTCCTCGACGGCCAGGACGCCGCGCTCGATGTCCCCGCGCTCACCCGCACGCTCGAGGAGGCGGCGGCGTGAGGCGCGCGTGGCTCGTCGACCTCGCGCTCATGGTCGGCGCGTTCGCGGCCGCGGCCGCGGTCGCGGAGATCGCCGGTGCCGCCAACCTCGGCACGGCGCTGTCGTTCGGGCAGATCGCGTTCGCGCTCGCGGCTGTTTACGTGCTCGTGCGCCGCTGAGCTGCCGGACGTTGCCCGTCAGGGCACCGTGTCAGGCTTGGGCTCGTTGGCCAGCGACGTGATCCGCCAGTGCCCGTTCTCCTTGTGAAGCTCGACGGTGTCCTCCGACGGCGGCTGGCCCGCCGCCCTGGACGCCGTGCGCACGAGCGCCGTGTCGCCCTTGATGTCGACGCTCTGGACGTCGACGGTCGGGTTCTGGACGTTCGAGAGGCCCTTGCGCAGCGCGACCTCGCACGGCAGACCCGTGCTGCGCAACTGCTCGACGATCGAGCTCGAGAGCAGCTCGTCGCAGAGCTCCTGGTAGTCCTTGTCGCGCGACGCCGCAGCGAAGCGCTCGACCGTCTGGCGTGCGGCCTTCTCGTCATCGCCGCCGCAGGACTTCACGACCAAGAACAGGGCGACGATCACGATCACCGCGCCGAGCCCGATGAGCACCGGGCGGCGCTTGCCGTTCGTCGCGCGAGCGCGTGCGCCCAGTGGGACGGGCGCGGGTGCTTCGCCGGGCCCCGGTCTGGCCTTGCGGCGCAGCTTGGGCAGCTTGGGCAGCTTGGGCGGCTTGGGCAGCCTGGGCAGCTTGGGCAGGGAGGGGCGGCGCATGGTCGCGCAGACTAATGGTCGGTGCGCAACCCACGCTTCATGCATCCGTAACCGCGAGATGCGAGAACTCCCGGGACACGGATGATCGTCCTGCTGCTCTTCGCGCTCGTCGCCGGTGCCGCCACGGCGGTCACGCCGTGCGTGCTCCCCGTGCTCCCGGCGCTGCTGTCCGCGAGCGCGACCGGTGGGCGCCGGCGCCCCCTGGGGATCGTTACCGGACTGGCGATCACGTTCACGATCACGATCGTCGGCGTCGCCTCGGTCGTCGACGGCGTCGGGGTCGGCGACGGGACCCTGCGCACGATCGCGATCTGCTTTCTCGTCCTGTTCGGGATCACGCTCCTGGTCCCCCGCGCCGGGCTCGCGCTCGAAGCGCGGCTGGCGTTCCTCTCGCGCCTGGGACCGCGCAGCGCGGGCAGCGGCTTCTGGTCGGGCCTGCCCGTGGGCGGCGCGCTGGGCTTCGTCTACGCGCCGTGCGCGGGGCCGATCCTCGCGGCGGTCATCTCGGTCAGCGCCTCGCGCGGCACCACGCTGGAGCTCGTCGCGGTCGCGGTCGCCTACGCGCTCGGGTCCGCGGTCATCCTCCTGCTGCTCGGGCTCGGTGGCCGGCGGGTCCTGGACCGCGTGCGCCGGGCGGGCCGCGGGCCCGTCCTCCAGCAGGTGCTCGGCGCCGTCATGGTCATCACCGCCGTCTTCATGCTCGCGGACCTCGACATCAAGTTTCAGAGCGCGATCGCCGACGGGCTGCCGAGCTTCCTGACGAATCCGACCCATGCGCTCGAGCGCTCGGACGCCGTGGAGCGCAAGCTCGCCGACCTGCGCGGCCGGTCGAAGTTCGACTCCGCGCGCACCGCCGCAGCGACGACCACGCCGGCCGAGCCCACCGCGCCGCGCCGCGTCTCCGTCAGGCGCCATGCCGTCGCGCTTGCCGGCGTCAAGACGCCGCCGCTGCCGAAGCTCGGTCCGGCACCTGACTTTCAGAACGCCGGTCAGTGGTTCAACTCGAAGCCGCTGTCGATCAGGTCGCTGCGCGGCCGCGTCACGCTCATTGACTTCTGGACATACACGTGCATCAACTGCCTGCGGACGCTGCCCTACCTGAAGGCGTGGGACGCGCGCTACGCGAGCCGAGGGCTGACGATCGTCGGCGTGCATACCCCGGAGTTCCCGTTCGAGCACAAGACCTCGAACGTGCGCTCGGCGGTCGCGCGGGAGGGCTTGAAGTACCCGGTCGTCCAGGACAACGCGTACGGCACCTGGAATGCGTGGGGCAACCAGTACTGGCCCGCGCACTACCTCATCGACGCCAAGGGCCAGGTGCGCTACACGCACTTCGGTGAGGGCGCCTACAAGGAGACCGAGGCCGCGATCCGGGCGCTGCTCGCCGAGGCCGGCACGCGCGACGTCGGCGCCGCGGCCACGCCCGGCCACCAGCCGTCGACGTCGGGACAGGCCTCGACGCCCGAGACGTACATCGGCACGGCGCGGGCGAAGAGCTTCTCCCCGACCGGCCCGCAGGACGGCACGCACGACTACACCCCGCTCGCGTCCCGCCACCTCCCGACGAACGTCTTCACGCTCGGGGGCCGCTGGGCGATCGGCCGCGAGGCGGGCGCCGCCGTGGCGGGTGCCACGATCACCGCCCGCGTGCGTGGGAAGGCCGTCTACCTCGTCATGTCCTCGCGCGGGGACGTTCCGCGACGGGTGCAGGTGCTCCTCGACGGCCGCGCCATCCCCGCTGCCGCATCCGGCACCGACGTGCACGGCGCCGTGGCCACCGTGCGCGGCCAGCGTCTCTACCGCCTCGTCGACCTCAAGCACTTCGAAGAGCACGTCTTGACGCTGCGTTTCGCCCCCGGGGTGAGCGGCTACGCGTTCACGTTCGGATGACGATCTGGGCGAACTACACTGGCAGCGATGGAAGGCTCGGAAGCCCGTCCCTGGCTGCGTTGCTATCGCTGCTGGTCGACCGACCTGGAGGTTCAGGTCCATTACGAGGGCATACACAAGATCGACCCCGACACCGGCGAGCCGGCTGAGCCCGTCGACGAACTCCAGGAGGCGGTCGTGCAGTGCCTGGAGTGCATGCACGACCAGCCCCACCTCGGCTTTCACAACAGCCGCGTCGAGCCGATCGAGGACCGCTGGGAGCGGATGATCGCCGGCACGCCGTGGGTCGCCTCGTGCACGGTCACGGTCGACGCCGAGGACGTCGAGACCTGCTCGGGCCCCGAGGCCGGCGACGCGCTGTCCTACGCCGCGTTCGGCGACCACGGCACGCGCGAGTTCTTCACCCACGTGCGCTTCCACAAGCACGACGGCGACAAGATCGTCGTGCACCTGCTCGTCGAGCTCTACGCGCGCAACTCCGACGAGGCCACGACCGTCCTCGAGGAGGCCGCCCGCGGGATGCTCGCGATCACGTCGCTGGCCGAGGAGTCGCGCCCACCCGCGGCGACCGGCGACGGCCTGCACTGATCGTCTGCCGGGGCGCGGACAAGCATCGCCCGCGCCGCGATTGACCAACAGCATCGACAAAGAAGCCACCCTGTGCTCGCCAGCCAAGCGCCTGACGTAAGCCGGCTGGTGCGTACCCGGTTCGCTCCATCGGCCCCCGCCGACCGGCACGCGTGTCGAAGTTGCTGCCTATGGCGCTGCACAGGCGACACGCTCGCTCGGGCTACCCGTGTCGCACGTTGCGCCTCTCCGTCGCCGGGTAGATGCCGGGCCGCGCGACTCCGACCCCTATTCATTGCTGCTGTTCGAACCCTCACGCTGCAGCGTCCTGCCACCGTCGCGCGCCGACTTGCCTAGGGATAGATCCCGCGCCAGCGCGCCGCCTCGGCCACGCGCTCGATCGCGACCGACAGTGCGGCCGTGCGCCAGTCGACTTCGAGCCGGTCCACGGCCTCGGTCACGCGGTTGAACGCCGCGCGCATCTGGCGGCGCAGCCGCTCCTGGACATCGATCGCGTCCCAGCTGTAGCGCTGCTGGTCCTGCACCCATTCGAAGTAGGACACGGTGACGCCGCCGGCGTTCGCGAGGACGTCGGGGATGACCGTGATGCCGCGCTTGAGCAGGACCGCCTCTCCCTCCGGCGTCGTGGGGCCGTTGGCGGCCTCGATCACGAGCCGGCAGTCGAGGCGCTCGGCGTTCTCCGGGGTGATCTGGCGCGCGACCGCAGCCGGGATGACGACCTCGCACGGCACCTCGAGCACGTCGGCGGGCCCGACATGGTCGGCGTCGGGGTAGCCCGCCAGCGCGCCGTGTTCGGCGACCCACTCATCGAGCGCGGCGATGTCGAGGCCGTCGTCGGCCACGACGCCGCCGTGGGCATCCGAGATCGCGACGACGCGGGCGCCGATCGCGTGCAGCTCGCGCGCGGCGACGCCGCCGACATTGCCGAAGCCCTGGATCGCGACGCGCGCGTCGCGGATCGGCAGCCCGATCCGGTCGCAGACAGCCTCGAGGACGTAGACCACGCCGAGGCCCGTGGCCTCGCGGCGCCCCGGCGTGCCACCGAGGACGAGCGGCTTGCCGGTCACGATGCCGGGCACCGTGTAGCCGACCTGCTGGGAGTACGTGTCCATGAACCACGCCATCTCTCGTTCGCTGGTCGCCATGTCCGGCGCCGGGATGTCCTGCTCGGGTCCGATGATCGGGATGAGCTCGGCCGCGTAGCGGCGCGTCAGGCGCTCGCGCTCGCCGACGCTCAGCCGGTGCGCGTCGACGCGCACGCCGCCCTTCGCCCCGCCGTAGGGCAGGCCCAGCAGCGCGCACTTCCACGTCATCCACATCGCCAGCGCGGCGCACTCCCCCAGCGACACGTCGGCGGCGTAGCGAAAGCCGCCCTTCGTCGGCCCCATCGTCAGCGTGTGCTGGACGCGGTATCCCGTGAACGACTCGATCCGGCCGTCGTCCATGCGCACCGGGAAGTTCACGACGAGCGAGCGGCGCGGATCGCGCAGCCGCGCGCGGAACTCCTGGTCGAGCTCGAGCAGCTCCGCGGTGCGGTCGAACTGCCGCGTCGACATGCGGTAGAGGTCTGACTCCCACTCCGACCCCGGCGCGACGGCACCCTCGTCACCGGCGACATCGGCACCGTGCGCGCTCATGGCCGCACGGTACCTCTACGGGCGGCGGGCTCATGCAATCGCTGTCGCGTGTCCCGGCCGACTCGCGCGTACGAGATTCGTCTGAGACTTGGGTCGCGTTGTGCGACAGATGGGCATAACCCGGCAACGTGCTGCGCGACGACGAGGTTTTCCATGGATCACCGATGTCGCACAGCCCGTACGCGGACGCGATCATGCGGTTGGCCCCCGACGAAGATCCTGCGCTCATCGAAGCGTGGATGCGACTTGAATACGGCACGCTGGAAGGCATCGATCGCGTTCGCTTTGCCGGCGCCGTCCAAGCCGCCACCAAGCGCGCTCAAGCCGCTGGAATCCAGGCAAGCCAGCGTCTCGCCCGCGCCTACGGCCTGGAACCAAGCCCGGGGAGCGACGTGGGTGCGTAGCGAACCGTTCGTGGTGCGCCCCGTTACGCGATGCTGGGCTCCGACTGGTGTCCCCGAGCGACAGGAGCTGGGCCGATGGCGAGCGATGGGCTGCAACGCGCAAGGGTGTCGGGCGTAGACGACCCCCAGGGGCTCGGACGCGTCACGCTGAAAGGCCTTCGTGGATCGAGCGCGGACGCGTGGGCACCGATGGCAACGGTCGCGGCGCCGGCCGTGGGCGACGAGGTGCTCGTCGCCCACGAAGAGGACGACCCGAGACGACCGGTCGTGGTCGGCTCATTGCGCCGCGACGAGCTCGAGCTGCGCTTCGGGGGCTCCGAGGTCGCGCTCGGCCCGGACGGTGTCGTGCGCATCGAGGATGCGAACGGCAACGCGATCACGCTCGCGCCCAGCGGGATCACGATCACTGCAGCGGCGAAGGTCGACGTCCAGGCGTCGCAGGTACACGTCAGCGCGGGGACGGTGACCGTCGACGCGGGCATGTCGCAATTCTCCGGCGTGGTGCAATGCGACACGCTGATCGCGACCTCGGTTGTCGCGCAGAGCTACACGCCGGGAATCGGCAACATCCAGTAGCGCCGCAATGCTCAGCGCCGTGCGTTGACGATCCTGTCCACGAGCCCGTACTCGACGGCCTCGGCCGGCGTCATGAACCGGTCGCGGTCCGAGTCCGCGTGAATGCGCTCGGGCGGCTGGCCGGTGTGGTTGGCGTAGAGGTCGTCGAGCTGGGCGCGCAACGCGAGCGTCTCGCGGGCGTGGATCTCGATGTCGGCCGACTGGCCCTGGTAGCCGCCGGAGACCTGATGGATGAGCATGCGGCCGTTGGGAAGCGTGAGGCGCTTGCCCGCCGCCCCCGCCGTGAGGATGAGCGCACCCATCGACATCGCGATGCCGCAGCAGATCGTCTGTACGTCGGGCGCGATCGACTGCATGGTGTCGTAGATCGCCAGGCCGGCGTAGACGTTGCCGCCGGGGGAGTTGATGTAGAGGTTGATGTCCTTGTCGGGGTCCTCGGCCTCGAGGTGCAGCAGCTGCGCCACGACGAGGTTGGCGATCTCGTCGTCGATCGCCTGGCCGAGGAAGACGATGCGCTCGTCGAGCAGGCGGCTGTAGATGTCGAACGAGCGCTCCCCGCGCGGATCGCGCCGGATGACCATCGGGACGAGCGGCATGAGCAGCCTCCTTTCGTGCAACCTATGGGTTGCGCATAGTTGGGAGGCAAGGTAGCATGCAACCAATTGGTTGCATGAAATGAAGGAGCGCACTGTGGACGTCACCCGTGAGATCACCCTCCCCCTCGATCGCGATGCGGCGTGGGAGGCCGTCACCGATCTCGACCGCTGGCTGGCCGAGAGCGGCGAGCTCGATCTCGTGCCCGGCCGCGAGGGCGCGCTGACGATGCCCGACGGCGAGGTGCGCTTCGCGACGGTCGAGGCCGTCGAGCCCGGCGAGCATCTGTCGTTCTGGTGGCACACGTATGACGCGCTCGCCACACGCGTGCTCGTCACGCTGAACGACGTTCCCGAGGGCACGAAGATCGTCGTCGTCGAGTCCGGCTACGCGGGTGCGCCGATCTGCGGCTCTCCCTGGGCGGGCGGAGCCGGCAGCGGCCCCCGCGCGCGCAGCAGCGCCGCGGCCACCGCGTCGCCGAGCTTCGCCCTCGGCAGCGCCTGGGTGCTCACCGCGATCGACTGGGAGCCCGCGCTCACGCGCCTGCGCCAGGCGGGCGAGCTCGTCGCCGCGTGAGACCGGCCGACGAGCAGGCCGTGTTCGCCGCGCTCGCGGACCCGACGCGACGCGCCGTCCTGCGGTCGATCGCGTCGGGCGAGGCGACCACGGCGACCCAGCTCGCGGCGCAGCTGCCGATCAGCCGCCAGGCGGTCGCCAAGCACCTCTCGCAGCTACAACAGGCGCGGCTCGTGGCCTCCGAGCGCGACGGCCGCGAGACCCGCTTTCAGGCCACCCCCGCCCCGCTCGGCGACGCGATCGGCTGGATGACCGCCGTCGGCACGCAGTGGGACAACCGCCTCGCCGCGCTGGGCAAGGCGGTCGACACCGAGCCGCGTTCCTAGCGGCGCATCGCTTTCTTCCTTTTACGTTGGCGCAGCCACCGCTGGAACAGCTGCCACATCAGGCGGCGTCCAGGCGCTGCTCGAACGCCTCGAGCTGGGATGAGATCTCGGCGGGCAGGTCGTCGCCGAACTTTGCGAGGAACTCGCGCACCTGCGGGAGCTGCTCCTTGAACGCCTCGGGATCGACCGCCACGACCTGCTCGAGGTCCTCGGCGGAGATGTCCAAGCCGTCCGTATCGAGCTCGCCCGGACCCGGCACGATCCCGACCGCGGTCTCGACGCCCTCCGCGGTGCCCGCGCAGCGGGCGAAGATCCACGCCAGGACGCGCGAGTTCTCACCGAAGCCGGGCCACAGGAACCTGCCGCTCTCCGGGTCCTTGCGGAACCAGTTGACGTAGAACAGCTTCGGCAGCTGGGCGCCGTCCTTCGCGCCGATGTCGAGCCAGTTCTGGAAGTACTCGGCCATGTTGTAGCCACAGAACGGCAGCATCGCGAACGGATCGAAGCGCAGCTGACCGACACCGCCGGCCGCCGCCGCCGTCATCTCCGAGCTCATCGTCGAGCCCAGGAAGACGCCGTGGTTCCAGTCGAAGGACTCGGTCACGAGCGGCACGACCGTCGCGCGACGTCCGCCGAAGATCATCGCGTCGACCGCCACTCCCTTGGGGTCCTCCCACTCGGGCGCGATCGCCGGGTCCTGCGCGGCGGGCGTCGTGAAGCGGCCGTTGGGGTGCGCGGCCGGCGTCTCGGAGTCGGGCGTCCAGTCGTTGCCCTTCCAGTCGATCGCGTGGGCCGGCGGATCCTTCGTCATGCCCTCCCACCACACGTCACCGTCGTCGGTCAGCGCGCAGTTGGCGAACAGCGTGTTCTTCTCAACGGTCGCCATCGCGTTGGGGTTCGTCTCCTCGCCGGTGCCGGGCGCGACGCCGAAGAAGCCCATCTCGGGGTTGATCGCGTAGAGCTTGCCGTCGTCGCCGAACTTCATCCACGCGATGTCGTCCCCGATCGTCTCGACGGTCCAGCCCTCGAGCGTTGGGATGAGCATCGCGAGGTTCGTCTTGCCGCACGCGCTCGGGAAGGCGCCGGTGACGACCTTGACGTCGCCCTCGGGCGACGTGAGCTTGAGGATGAGCATGTGCTCCGCCATCCAGCCCTCGTCGCGCGCCATCTTCGAGGCGATCCGCAGCGCGAAGCACTTCTTGCCGAGCAGCGCGTTACCGCCGTAGCCCGAGCCGTAGGACCAGATCTCGCGGGTCTCGGGGTAGTGGACGATGTACTTGTTCTCGGCGTTGCACGGCCACGACACGTCCTGCTCGCCCTCGGCGAGCGGCGCACCAACGGAGTGCACGCACGGGACGTACTCGCCGTCCTCGCCCAGCGCATCCAGGGCGGCCTGACCCATGCGGGTCATGATCCGCATGTTCACCGCGACGCAGGCAGAGTCGGTGAGCTGGACGCCGATGTGCGCGATCGGCGAGCCGATCGGGCCCATCGAGAACGGCAGCACGTACATCGTCCGGCCCTCCATCGCGCCGTCGAAGAGCCCCTTGAGCTTCTCGCGCATCTCGTCCGGGTCGGTCCAGTTGTTCGTCGGGCCCGCGTCGTGCTCGGTCTGGGTGCAGATGAACGTGCGGTCCTCGACTCGCGCGACATCACCGGGGTCTGAGCGCGCGAGGTAGGAGTTCGGACGCTTGGCCTCGGCCAGCTTCGTGAACGTCCCCGCGTCGACGAGCAGCTGGGCGAGCGAGTCGTACTCCTCGGCAGATCCGTCGCACCAATGAATGTCCTTCGGCTTCGTCAATGCTGCAATCTCTTCAACCCACTGGGCCAGCTTCTGGTGCTTCGTCGGGACGGTCGTCGTGCTCACTCGTTGCTCCTCGCTCGGCGTCTTGTCGGAGCTGATTGTCGCGCAACTTCGGCGCGGACGGCGGTTCGTCATGTGAAGAGGACGAGCTCGTTCCCCGAAAAGTGAGGTATCGCCTTATGTATCGGCCCACATCACGGCTCCGCGTCTTCGCGCGTCGCTCGCCCAGGACGCGCTCCGTCTTGCTCGCGACCGGCGTCCTCGCCGTCGCTATCAGCCCCTTCGCGGTGGCGAAGAGCGGAGACTTCCTGCGCGAGGGCAAGCGCAACGGCACGACGACGAAGGAGACCCAGATCATCTCGCGGGTAGCCGCGGGCAGCGGCCCGACCGGGGGCTACTCGACGCGCCAGTCGAATCTGTCCAGCAGCGGCGGCGGGGCCGCCTACGGCTGCCGCGCGAGCTCCGCGAGCACGAGCAAGCCGTGCATCCGCGCGAGCAACCTCTCGACCGGCCGCGCGTTCGAGTTCAACGTGGTGAAGGGCAGCGTCGCCGGCGTCATCACCGCCGGGTCGGGTGGCGACACGAAGAAGCCGCTCACGACGAACGCGACGGGCGTCGCGACTGGCCTGAACGCCGATCGCGTCGACGGCAAGGACGCGTCGGCCATCGTCACGGATGCCGCCGCGAGGAACTCCTTCGCGCAGGTCACCACCGGGGGCACCGCGGCCGAGACGCGCGGCGTGGCGACGAACGGCGTCAGCGACCTACCGGCCGGAGCAGGCACCTACACGGTTGTCTTCAACGGAGACCTGTCCGCCTGCGCGTTGTCGGCCACGGTCATCGGCACGACGCCCGGCCAGGTCACGGTGACCCCGGCTGTCGCCGCCGACAAGACGACGACGACCGTCGACGTGCGCACGTTCGACGGCGGCGGAGCGCCCGAGGATCACGGGTTCCACCTCACGTCGATCTGCTGAGGGCCGGGGGCGCTCGCCCATCGCGGGCGCCCCCTGCCGGGAATCGAGGTTTCGTCTTCGGTCATCGCAAGCGATGACCTCCGGACGACGTTACTTTTTGCGCGGCACCAGCACGAGCCGCTTGAACTCGGCGACGAGGACGCCGTCCTGGTTGAGCACGCGCGTGTGGACGCGCACGGTCCCCCGGTCGGGCTTCGTCTTGGATTCCCGCTTCTCGAGCACCTCGGACTCGCAGAACAGCGTGTCGCCGTGGAAGACCGGCGCGGGATGCTTGAGCTCCTCGGTCGCGAGGTTCGCGATCGCCTTGCCGCTGACGTCCGAGACGCTCATGCCGAGCGCGAGCGAGTAGACCATCGGCCCGACGACGACGTTGCGGCCCTGCTGCGACGCTTTCGCGTAGACGTCGTTGAGGTGCAGCGGATGGTGATTCATCGTCAACAGGCAGAAGAGGTGATCCTCGCTCTCGGTCACCGTCTTCGCCGGCCAGTGCTTGTAGATCGCGCCGACCTCGAACTCCTCGAGGTAGCGGCCGTAGGGGTGGGCGCCGGACGCCTCGCGCTCGGCCTGGTCGGTGGTGAAGTCGTCGCTCATCGGTCTCCTTGGGTCGAGCAGCCCGGGGATCATGCCGAACGGCGCGACTACGCGGAGTGCAGGTGCTCCGCGAGGAAGCCGGTTATCCGCGGCCACAGCGCGAAGGCGGCGTCGGGGCGGTAGTTCGGCCGCTGGTCGTTGAAGAACGCGTGGCCCGCATCGGGGTAGGTCTCGAGCTCGACATCCTGGCCCGAGACGGCCGCGGCATCGCGGACACGACGCAGCTCATCCGCCGACGGGCGGGTGTCCTCGGCGCCGACGGCAAGCAGCAGCGGGCAGGCGAGGTCCGCGGCGAGCTCGATGACCGGCACGGGCCGCTCCGGCGTCGTCTCGGATGCCCCGGCGCCTCCGGGCCAGCAGGCCACCGCGGCATCGAACGCCTGCGACGAGACGGCGCCAAGCAGCGCGTACCGGCCGCCTGAGCAGAAGCCGACGCACCCGACGCCGCCGCCGGCACCGGGCTGCTCGCGCAGGAGCGATGCTGCCGCCGCGAGGTCTCCGACGACGCGTGCGTCGGGCACGATGCCGATCGCCGCGACGGCGGCCCGGATGTCGCCGGGCTCGGGAGAGCCCTCACGCGAGTAGAGGTCGGGTGCGATCGCGTAGTACCCCAGTGCCGCGAAGCGTCGCGCGACGTCGCGGATGTGCTCGTTCAGCCCGAAGATCTCGTGCACGACGATCACCGCGGCGGCGTTCTGCGGATCAGACGGCGCCACGAGGTACGCGTCCACGCCGTCGCCCTCGTACCCGACGTAGCGGACGTCGCGCGCGTCGAGGCTGTCCGGGTCGGCGACCGCGCCGGGAACGCTCACGCGTCGAGCTCCGCCGTGCGGCGATCGAGCAGCGCGCGCTTGTCGGTGAGCTCGGCCTCGAGCGCGTCGAGCTTCTCGCGGCGGCGCGCGACGAGCTGGAGCTGGCGATCGATGTAGGCGGTCGCCTCGGTGAGGATCTCCTCGCGCCGCCGGCGCGAGGCGTCGCCGCGAATCCACTCCTCGCGCAGCGCGCCGCGTGCGTCCTCGACTTCGATGACATCGCGCAGCTCATCCAGCGACAGGCCGAGCAGGTCCTTCAGGCGCAGGATCTGCTCGATGCGCTCGACGTCGGACTCGGCGTACAGCCGGTGGCGGCCGGCGTCGCGCGGGGCTGCGGCGGGCAGCAGCCCGAGCTCCTCGTAGTAGCGAATCGTCCGGGGCGTGGTCCCGACGCGCTGGGCGACCTCGCCGATGCGCAGCCCGGCAGGACTCGCGGCGACGGTGCTCATGCGGGCGCTCCCTCGAGCGCGGCCTCGCGCTCGGATTCGCTCTCGTGGCTCGGGCGCAGCAGCGAGACCACCGCGCCGACCATCGACGTCGCGGCGAGCACCCACAGCGCGATGTGCATGTTCGAGATGAACGGGTCGAGCTGCGCCTCGGTGAGGCCGCTTGCCAGGCCGGAGAAGATCTTGAAGAGCACGTCGCGCGGCACCGCTGCGGTGATGATCGCCAGCACGAACGCGATCGACAGGACCGCACCCGTGTTCTGCAGCATGGTACGGGCGCCCGCGGCGATCCCGCGGCGATGCGGTGGCACGGTGCCCATCATCGCGGCGGTGTTCGGGGAGTTGAACATGCCCGAGCCGATGCCGACGACGAACAGCCACAGACCGCTCTGCCAGTACGGGGTGTGGACCGCGAGCGTCGTCATGAGCGCCAGGCCGACTGCGCTGACGACCATGCCGGCGGCCGCGAGCATGCGCGATCCGTGGCGGTCGGCCCAGATGCCGGCCGGTGGCGACGAGATGAGCATCCCGAGGGCGAGCGGCGCCAGCTTGATCCCGGCCGTGATCGGGTCATCGCCCTGCGGCCCCTGGAAGTAGAAGACGAAGACGAACATGAGCGCGAAGCGCGACAGGCCGTTGATGAACGCGGCCGCGGTTGCCGCCGCGAAGAGCCGGTTCTCGAAGATCGAGAGATCGAGCATCGGCGCGCGCGCCCGGCGCTCGATGAGGACGAAGGCGGGCAGCAGCACGACACCCGCGACCAGCCCGCCGATGACGAGCGGGTCGTTCCAGCCGTTGACGCCGCCGCGCGAGATCCCGAACACGAGGCCCGTCAGTCCGATGACGAACGTGATCGTGCCCGGCAGATCGAGGCCGCGCACGGAGTCCGGCCGTGCGAGCTCGCGCAGGATGACCGCGCCCCACGCCGCGCCGAGCAGGCCAAACGGGACGTTGAACCAGAAGACCCAGTGCCACGAGATCGCGACGAGCGCGCCGCCGAGCACGGGGCCGATGACGAGACCGACGGCGGCGACCATGGTGTTCGTGCCCATGGCCAGGCCGAGCTGCTCGCGCGGGAACGCGTCGGTGACGAGCGCGGCCGAGTTGGCAAAGAGAAACGCACCGCCGATCCCCTGGAGGATGCGCCACACGATGAGCTGCGTGCCGTCGCCGGCGAAGCCCGCGCCGAGCGAGGCGAGCGCGAAGACGACGAACCCGGCGACGTAGGCCTGCTTGCGGCCGAAGAGGTCCGACAACCGGCCCGCGGTGAGCACGAGCACCGTCGAGGCGATCATGTAGGCGAGGATCACCCAGACGAGCGACAGCAGGCTCGTGCCGAGCGCGCGCTCGAGGTCGGGCAGGGCGATGATGAGCGTGCCCGAGTTGATCGTGGCCAGGAGCATCCCGAGGCTCGTACACGACAGGGCCCACCACTTGTAATGGCGGTGGTCGGCATCGACGCCGAAGCGTCGTCGTGCGGTGGTGTCCGAGGTCTCAATCAGCATCTTACGTAAAGGTAAGGTTAGCAATTGTTCTGCGAACGCGGCGATGTCGACGGGCCACTTGACGCCGCCCCGCGCGACGGCCCGGCCGCGACGGCGATAGGTTCCCGCGTGCACCAGTCCCGACCCCTGGAGATCGCCACCTTGCGCAACCCCCGAGCCTTCTTCAAGCCGCTGGCGATGGGAGCACCCGACCCGCTGCACGAGATTCCCGTGACCCCGTCGCGGATGATCCACTTCCTTGACTTCTCCAACGAGAAGATGGTCGGCAAGGCGCCCGACATCGCGCGGAAGGTCGACATCCTGCTCGGGAACCTCGAGGACGCGATCCCCGTCGAGCGCAAGGAGGCCGCCCGCCAGGGCCTCATCACCGTCGGCCGCGACATGGACCTGGGAACCACGGCGCTGTGGACGCGCATCAACTCGCTCGAGTCGCCGTGGGTGCTCGACGACCTCACGCAGATCGTCACGGAGATCGGCCACAAGCTCAGCGTCGTGATGGTCCCCAAGGTCGAGGGCGCCGAGGACATCCACTACGTTGACCGCCTGCTCGCCCAGCTCGAGGCGAAGGCGGGCCTCGACCGCCCCATCCTCATCCACGCGCTGCTCGAGACGGCGCTCGGTGTGACGAACCTCGAGGAGATCGCGTCCGCGAGCCCGCGGATGCAGGGCATGAGCTTCGGCCCCGCCGACCTCGCCGCGAGCCGGCGCATGAAGACGACGCGCGTCGGCGGCGGCCACCCGGGTTACCGCACGATCGAGGACCCCGATCCCGAGAACCCCGACGCGCCGCGCGCGAGCGCGATGCAGGACCTGTGGCACTACTCGATCGGGCGCATGGTCGACGCGTGCGCGTCGCGCGGGATGCTGCCGTTCTACGGCCCGTTCGGCGACATCAAGGACGTACAGGGCTGCGAGACGCAGTTCCGCGCGGCGTACCTCATGGGGTGCGTCGGCGCGTGGTCGCTGCACCCGGTGCAGATCGACATCGCCAAGAAGGTCTTCTCCCCCGACCCCGAGGAAGTGCGTTTCGCCAAGCGCGTCATCGAGGCGATCCCGGACGGCCGCGGCGTGCACATGATCGACGGCAAGATGCAGGACGACGCGACCTGGAAGCAGTGCCGCGTCATGGTCGACCTCGCCGAGATGCTCGCCAAGAAGGACCCGGATCTCGCAGAGGCCTACGAGATGGAGGGCGCGCCGGCCTGAGTCAGCGGCGGCGGAACTTGACCTTGTAGGTCGCGTGCCGCGGTCCGGCGTCGTACGTGCGGACGGTCATCGTGTAGCGCCCCTTGCGCCGCACGAGCTTGCGCACGCCCTTGGCGAGCTTCGGGGCGTTCTTGCCCGGTCGCAGCACGACGCTCTGCAACGCCTTGCGGGCGCTGTGCCGTCGCCGAACGGTGATGCGCGCGACGCCGGCCTCGCTCGATCGCAGCGCCAGCCGCCGCTTGCCCATGCGGACTTCGTCGACCGCCGGGGGAAGCGCGCTGTAGGCGGCTGCCATCACCGCTGCCTCGTCGTAGCCGGGCTGGCGGCCGGCCGCCACCTCGGTCCAGGTGATGACGCCGTTGCCGAACCGATCCATCGCGATTCCCGTGTAGGCGAGCCCGTTTCCGGCGCCCGAGACCGCGACCGGGAGCTCGGGGCGGTCATCGCGCACGCGTATCTGCGCGGACACCTGGTCGGCGGCGCTCGCGGCGACCGAGATCCCCAGTGCGTCGAGCGCGACGGGAACTTCCAGTCTGGGGTCGACCGCGAACGCCGAGGACGTCGCCGGGCCGAAGCTGCCGCCGGCCGGCCGGAAGCTCGTCGCCGTGCCGCCGGAGCGAGCCCACGAGACGATCGCGTCGCCCTTGTCGTTGATGTCGACACGGGGCGCACCCAGCGCCTCGTCGCCCGCCGTGACCGGCGGCCGCCTGGCCCAGGCACCGGACTCGGCGAGCTCGGCGACTTCGACGCGTCCCGGCACCGGCTCACCGGCGGGATGAGGGTCGCTGCTGCTCCAGGTCGCGATCGCGTCGCCCCGCTCGTTGACGGCGAGATCCATCTCGGAGTTAGCCTGGCGACTGAGATCCGAGACGAGCCGCGGTGACCCGAACGGGCGCCCGGCCGATTCCGCGGCAGACAGGAGCCAGCCTCGGCCGCCCGCTCCCATGCCCCAGACCGCATACACGCGGCCGAGACCGTCCGCCCCGAGCTTCGCCTCAGACGTCCACGGCTGTCCGGGGTCGACGTTCGCGGCGGAGAGCACCTGCGGCGCCCCGAAGCGTCCTCCGGGCGGGCGCAGCGACACGAGTGTCCGCGACACGTCGGCCCCCCGATCGGTCTCGAGGTTGCCGACCGCAACCGTGCCGTCGGCGGCGACGGCGACCTGTGGCGGGGTGAACTGGCGGCCCTCGTCGTCGGTGTGGACGACCGGACCGCGGGACGGGACCGGCACGTCCTCGGGCGGGCCGAAGGCTCCACCCGCCGGCGCGATCGCAACCCGGGCCTGGCCGACCTCGGCACCCCAGATGGTGGTCCAGGCGACGGCGATGTCGCCGCGGGCATTCGTCGCGATGCTCAGCGGGGGTCCGTCATCGCCGACCTGCACGGGCCCGGTGAATCCCCCGCCGAGCGCGGAGCGACGGGCGACGAAGATGCCGCCCCGCCCCCCGCCCCAGGCCACGATCGCATCACCGTTCGAGCCCATGACCGCCTTCGGGAAGAGTCCGCTGCCGATCTGCTGGGGCGCCGAGAACACCGGCGCCGTCGCCTCCGCGCGCTGTGCGAGCGCACAGGAGACGAGGACGGCGAGAGCCAGCCATAGGCCGCGTCTGAGCATTCAACCCTCCCATCGGCGCGGCGACGCGCCGACTTGAGGCGCCGACGGTCGTTGCGAGCCAGCGCCAGCGTCGTGCCGCTCAC
>JAWVGM010000057.1:0-5598 GCA_033855075.1 Solirubrobacteraceae bacterium
CTCGCCGAGACCTGGGTGCCATGACGGCGCGGCCGGAGGCGGCATCCGCCTGCGGGCTGGCGCTGTAGGGAGACGACCGCGTTTCTCACGCCGCAGCGAACGTGATTTAGGGTAGAAACGCCAGACGGTGCGATCCCCACCACAGCCCTGGTCCTCGTGGTCGGCGATCCGGCGCGCCACGAAACTCCTCGACCAGGCACCGCGCCGGTCGCAGAGCCTGGCGCTGGAACGGCTCGCGCGGTTGCGCGCGCTCGCCATGACGATCGCGCAGACCGCGTTCGCCGCTGCCGGTGCCTGGCTTGTCGCGACCGAGCTGATCGGACATGCGCGGCCGTTCTTCGCCTCGGTCGCTGCGATCATCGTGCTCGGTGTGACGCGCGGACGGCACGCCGGCCGGGCCGTCCAGGTCGCGACCGGCGTCGCGATCGGGATCTGTGTCGCCGACCTCATCGTCGTCAGCCTCGGCACGAGCCCGCTGACGATCGCCCTCGTCGTTGCGCTCGCGATGATCGTCGCGATCGCGCTCGGGGGCGAGCCGCTGTTCGTCTCTCAGGCCGCCACCTCCGCGGCGCTCCTGGCGACCCTCCCCCTGCCCGACCACTTCACGCTCGCGCGCGCTGTCGATGCGTTCACCGGTGGCGCGGTCGCGCTCGCAATCGGCTTCCTCCTCCTGCCGATCGATCCTGTCAAGCACGCCCGAGCGGCCGCCGGCGAGTTGCTGGACGAGCTTCAATTCCTGCTCGCGGACCTCGCCGCCGCGCTCGAGACCCACGACCGCGAGGGCATCCTCAACGCGCTGGTGCGAGCGCGCGCCCTCGACGAGGGCCAAGCCGGGCTCACCGAGGCCGCGGACCTGGGACTCGAGGTCGCGACGTATGCACCATTGCGCCGCCGTCGGCGCCCCGCCCTGGAGCGCTACGCGCACGCCGCCCTGCAGCTCGATCTCGTGATTCGCAACGTCCGCGTGTTGACACGCGGGACGCTGCGTGCGGTGGAACTTGCAGACAATGTGCCACCCGACGTCCTCGGCGCGCTGCGCGATCTCTCGGCAAGCGTCGGTGCGCTGGCGGCGGCCCTCGACGACCCGACGCTGGCCCCCCGCGCGCGGGAACCCGCGCTACGGGCCGCGGCGCGGGCGACACGCAGCCTCGAAAGCACGGCGAACCTGTCGACGAGCGTGATCGTCGGGCAGATCCGCTCGACGGCGCTGGATCTCCTGCGCGTCCTGGGCGAGGATCGTGAGACGGCCGTCGCCGAGATCCGCGCCGCGCCGCGTCGCGCCGGCAGCTAGCGGCGACCGTCGCCCCTGCGTCGCCGAAGCCGGCGATCGTGCGCGCGCGCCGCGAGCCCGCTCAGCCGGCGCCGGCGCGTGGCTCGGGCGCAACCAGCCCGTGCTGGTAGGCCAGGACGACCAACTGGACGCGATCGCGCGCGTTGAGCTTGCTCAGGATGCGCGAGACGTGGGTCTTGGCCGTCAGGGGGCTGAGATGCAGCGCGACAGCGATCTCGAGGTTGCTGTGGCCGAGCGCGACGAGCATGAGGACCTCGTGCTCGCGGCCGGTCAGTTCGTCGATACCCGGAATCTGCGGCGATGGCGGGGCGCTCTCAGGTCGGGCGATGTAGGCCTCGATGAGCCGGCGGGTGATGCTCGGTGCCAGCAGTGACTCGCCGCCGGCCACGACGCGGATCGCGCTGAGCAGGTCGGTCACCTCACCGCCTTTGAGCAGAAAGCCGCTGGCGCCGGCACGAAGCGCGCCGAAGACGTACTCATCGACCTCGAATGTCGTGAGGACGAGCACGCGCGTGTGTGTGAGGGCCGGGTCGACCGTGATCTCGCGCGTCGCCTGCAGGCCGTCGCGCTCGGGCATCCGGACGTCCATGAGCACGAGATCCGGGCGTGCCTGCCGGCACAGCGCGAGCGCTTCGGTGCCGTTGGCGGCCTCGCCGACGACCTCGATGTCCGGTTCGGCGTCGAGCAGGGCCCGGAAGCCGGCTCGGACGATCGGCTGATCCTCCGCGAGCACCACGCGAATCGGCGGCGCGCTCACACGATCGCGGTGAGCGGCAACTCGGCATGCACGCGCCAACCGCCATCACCTGCGGGGCCCGCCTGGACGCGACCACCGAGCGCCTCCGCGCGTTCGGCCATCCCGCGCAGGCCGTGGCCGGCTTCCGGGACGGTGGCGACGGTGGCGCGCCCGTTGTCGAGCACCTCGATGTGCAAGACGCCGTCGCTTGCGCGAATGTCGACCTCGGCGCTCGTCGCGTCGGCGTGACGCAGGACGTTCGTCAGAGATTCCTGAACGATCCGCAAGCCGGCCTGCCCGGCCGGCGAGGCGAGCGGTGCTCCGTTGAGTGAAACGACGGCACGGAACGTCGACTTCGTCCACGCCGTCTACGGCAACTTCCCGCTCATGCTCGCCGTGATCTCGCTCGTCATGTTCCTGCTGCTCGCCCGAGCCTTCCGGTCGGTCGTGCTCGCAGCCAAGGCGGTCGCACTCAACGTCGTCTCCCTCGGTGCCGCCTACGGCTTCCTTGTCGTGTTCTGGCAGAACGGCCACGGATCCGACCTCATCTACGGCGTCCCCGCGATCGGATCGATCCGCGACTTCATCCCGATACTCGTCTTCGCGTTCCTGTTCGGCCTCTCGATGGACTACGAGGTCTTCCTACTGGCCCGCATGCGCGAGGAATACGACCGCACCGCCTCGACCGAGCAGGCGATCGTCGGCGGGCTCGCACGAACCGGCCGCCTCGTCACCTCGGCGGCGCTCATCCTCGCCGTCTCCTTCCTCTCCCTCAGCACCAACCACGACCTGCCCGTCCGGGTCATCGCCACCGCGCTCGCATTCGGAATCCTCTTCGACGCGTTCGTCATCCGAACGCTGCTCGTCCCGGCGCTCGTGGCGCTCTTCGGCAGGTTCAACTGGTGGATGCCGCGTGCCTTCGGGCGCCTGCTGCGAGCCGAGCCCGCAGCTCGCACCGCAGGCTAGGAAGGACGACGATCAGCTGATGAGCAATACGGGTTTGGCGGCCGGCGCGCATCACCTACGCCACGGGTTGCGGATCAGGGCGTTCGAGGATCGCCTTCAGCCGACGCAGGTCCTTGCGGTTGGCGCGCCGCAACGAGATGGCCATGAACGGCGACGCGGCCTTCGTGAACCCGGCGGGCTCGCCGCGATTGCGCAGCGTCATGCGCGTCGCGCCGCCGGCGGCGTCGGTCCACGTGTAGGTCGTCTCCATCGCAAACGGCCCGTCGGAGGTGCTCATGACGAACCGCTCGCCGGGATCGAACTCGCGGATCTCGTAGGTGTATTCGAGCCGCTGGCCGAGGAACTGTGCGACGAACGTGACCTGGCTGCCGACGGCGAGTGGAGGCTGCGTCCTCCACTCGACCGCCTTGATGTTCTCGTACCAGGCCTGCGCGTTGTCGGGGTCCGACGCGTACGCCGCGACCTCCGCCCGCGGGCGGCGAATCTCGATCTCGCAGACGACGTCGACCATGGAGCGCTGGGCCAGGCTACATCGGGATCGTCTCGTAGACGTCGACGGTCCCGCCGCCGGCGACGAGCGGGCAGCCCTTGGCGAGCGCGGCCGCCGCGGCGAGGTCGTCGGCCTGCACCAGGGAGTAGCCGCCGAGGCCCGAGCCGGCGCCCTCGCTGGTTCCGGCGCTGGTCACCGACAGCGACCCGTTGAACGGGTTGCCGCCATCGACGACGGCCTCGCCCAGTGATCCGAACCAGGCGCCCCAGGCAGCCATCTGCTCCTGCTGCTGCGCCTCGGTCTCCGGCATCGTCCCGCCCATGTATGCCAACAGATACGTCGTCATCCCTACGACCTCCCGTGCGTTGTTGTGGTGTCGTCGCTGAAGATCCGCGTCTGCAGGCTGTGCAACGCCCCGCGCCAGCCGTCGCTGTGGCCGGTGCGGGACTCCTCGGAGGCGAGCTCGCTGTGCTCGAGCACCACCGTCGTGCGCTCGCCGTCGGCGACGAACTCGACGGTCACGAGGCTCACGTGGCCGGGGTGCAGCCCGCCGTCGCCCTGCCAGCACCAGGTGTACGTGAGCCGGTGGGGGCGCTGCACCTCGCGGTACTCGCCGGCGACGGCGTACAGCTTGCCGCCGCCGTCGTCCTGCATCTGCATCAGGTAGCGGCCGCCGACGCGCAGGTCGACCTCGCAGCCGGGCGAGTGCTGCGTCGGCCCCGTCGCCCACCAGCGCTGCAGGACCTCGGGGTTCGTCCAGGCGTCGAAGACCTCCTCGGGCGTGGCCCGGAAGCTGTGCTCCAATCGCAGCGGCGCGATCTGGCCCGGCGGGATCACGCGTCGTCCTCGGCCTCGGCCCGGCGCTCGCGCTGCTCGGCGAGGTATTCGTCGACGACGGCGAACTTGCGCTCCCACAGTTCGCGCTGGCGGCCCATCCACGCCTGGGCGTCGTCGAGCGCGTGCGCGCTCAGGCGCAGGCGATGCGAGCGCCCGTCGATCACGCGCACGATCGCGCCGGCGTCCTCGAGCACGCGTAGATGGCGGCTGATCGCGGGCTTGGAGACGGGGAAATCGCCCGTCGCCTCGCCGACCGTCATCTCGCGCACCGCCAGCCGCTCGATGATCCCGCGGCGGATCGGATGCGCGCACGCCGCGAACGAGCGGTCGAGCTGCGCTTGGTTAGCCATAAGGTTAACTATAGGGGTGATCGGGCCGGGCGTCCAGGGGCCGCGGCGCGGCCGCGCTACGGGTTCGCGCTGAAGGCCGGCGGCGCGGTTGGGTGGTCGAGCGGTTGCCGGGCCTCGTGGGGCTTCCGTGCCGCGGGGCGCTTGCGACCAGCGGCGACAAGGGGAGGGGTCCGTTTCGCCGGAGGCGCCCGCCTTGGCGTTTGGCGCCTTTCGGGTCGTGGGGACCCAGAAGGCGACAGACGCGACCGGGTGCGCGGAGGTATGTCCGTGCCGCCACGGGAACGCCCTGGCGCCCGATCCCAACCCCTTATCGATGCCGTAACCGCCTACCCCGCCGCTCGCCGGTCAGGGTCGTGCGCCATCGCGAACCAGGACGCCTACGCCAGCACCACCCTGTTGCGGCCCGCGCGCTTGGCCTCGTACAGCGCGTTGTCTGCGCGGCAGACGAGGCCGTCGGTGCTCTCGCGCCCGTCCCAGATCGCGACGCCGATCGAGACCGTCTGCTCACCGACCGTCGCCTCGCGCACGCGCTCGATGATCTCCATCGCGCTCTCGGTGCCGATGCCCGCGAGCAGGACCGCGAACTCCTCGCCGCCATAGCGCGCGAGGACGTCGGAGGTGCGCAGCGCGCCGCGCCAGGCGACGGCGGCGCGGCGCAGGAGGGCGTCGCCGGCCGGGTGACCGTAGCGGTCGTTGAAGGCCTTGAAGCAGTCGAGGTCGATGAGCGCGACGTACATCGGCTCGCGGCGCTTGCGCAGCGAGCTCGTCAGCGCCATGTCCCACGCGCGGCGGTTGAGCAGGCCCGTCAGCGCGTCGCGCTCGCAGAGTTCGCGCAGATCCTCCTCTGTGCTGCGGCGACGCTCGACCTCCTCCGCGAGGCGCACGTTCTCCAGTGCCGAGCGCTCGAGCGCGTCGGCCATCCGGACGC
>JAWVGM010000058.1:0-16306 GCA_033855075.1 Solirubrobacteraceae bacterium
CGCGCATAGATCCCCACTCACCTCCAATCCGCCTCGCGACCCATCCCACCGCCACTACCAGACTCCCTTATCGATCCTGTTCGTGCACCAACGCCGCCCGAGCTCGAGCGGAATTCTCTTACGCAACCCGCAGCCCGGACTTACGCAGTTTTGAAATTGGATGCCTAGCTTGTGTCCTTGCATGGACAACGATCCGGCTACGCGTACGCCCCCGAGCAACGGACGGCTCTGGACAGACCCGCGTGAGGAGGACGAGGCTCAGCCCTGGCTGAAGCCGCGCAAGCCGATCGCCCCGCAGCCGCCGTTGCGCGAGCCCGAGGACCCCGATGACGGCGACGACGACCGCAGGCGCCGGATCGTGCGCGGCGGGCTGCTTGCCACGCTGCTGATCCTCGCTGTCTTCGGCGCGGGCTTTCTCGTCAACGGCGTCTTCGGCGGCTCCGACGCGCCGCAGCGGGCCACGCTGCCCGCGATCCCCGGAGCTGCGCCGGCCGACCAGCGCAGCCGCACGGTTCGCGCGATCTACGCCGCGGCGAGCCCGAGCGTCGTCTCGGTCCGGGTCAACACCGGGAGCGGGACCGCGAGCGGCACCGGCTTCATCATCGATGCCGGCGGCAGCGACGGCACGATCGTCACGAACGCCCACGTCGTCGGCAGCGCCACGACGGCCGAGGTGCACCTCGACGACAAGGCGAGCGCGATCAACGCGCGCGTGGTCGGCAAGGACGAGTCCACAGACCTCGCGGTGCTCAAGGTCAGCCGATCGGACATCGCCGGGCGCCGGGCGCTGCCGCTCGCCGAGTCAAACGACGTCCAGGTCGGCGACCTCGCGATCGCGATCGGCTACCCGTTCGGCCTCGAGCGCACGGCGACAGCGGGCATCGTGTCGGGCATCGGGCGGACGATCAACGCCCCCAACAACTTCCAGATCGACAAGGTCATCCAGACGGACGCGCCGATCAACCCGGGCAACTCGGGCGGGCCGCTGCTCGACTCGGCCGGCCGGGTCGTCGGCGTGAACTCGCAGATCGCCACGACGACCGGCGGCAGCGTCGGGATCGGCTTTGCGATCCCGTCGGACACGGTGCGCACGGTGGTGCCGCGGCTCGAGGGTGGCGGCTCGATCAAGCGCGCCTACCTCGGCGTCGGCACCCAGACCGCGCCGGCCAGCCCTGGGGCGCTCGTCGGCAGCGTCGTACCGAGCGGCCCCGCGGACGCCGGCGGGCTCCAGGCCGGCGACATCATCACGAGCATCGACGGGCGCGTGGTCACGTCACCGGACGAGGTCAGCTCGGCCATCGAGTCGCGCACGCCGGGTGACAGCGTCGACATCAAGGTCCAGCGGGGCGGGTCGACGCAGACGTTCCATGTGAAGCTCGGGACCCGGCCGTCGGCGGCGGGCGGGTACACGACCAGCCCGACGCCGGGCACGCCGTGAGCTTCGGCGAGCCGCTGCTCCTGCTCGGGCTGGTGCTCGTGCCGCTCGCCGTGCTGGCGTATCTGCAGAGTGAGCGCCGCCGTCGCGTCGCCGCGGCCGCGTTCGCCGCTCCGGCGGTCGCCGGATCGGTCGCTCCGCGCCAGCCTGGCTTCAGGCGTCACGTGCCGCTCGTGATCTGCGCGCTGGCGCTCGCCGTGCTCATCCTGGCGCTCGCCAAGCCGCAGACGACGGTCGCCGTCGACGTCGAGCGCGCATCGATCATGCTCGTGTTCGACAACTCCGGCTCGATGCAGGCGACCGACGTCGCGCCCAGCCGCCTGCTCGCCGCCCGCGCGGCCGCGGACAAGTTCCTCGGTGAGGTTCCGTCGCGGATCCGAGTCGGGCTCGTCGCGTTCAACCAGGCGGCGAGGACGCTCGCGACGCCGACCACCGACCAGGCGGCCGTGCGTGCGGAGGTCGATGCGCTCGCGCCGAGCGGCGGCACGGCGACCGGGGAGGCCCTCGACACGGCCCTCAGCGCGCTGCAGAGCCAGACCGATGCGAGCGGCGCACGTCTCCCGGCCGCGGTCATCCTGCTCTCCGACGGCAAGTCGACGAGCGGCCGCGACCCGGTGCTCATCGCACAGCGCGCCAAGCGGCTGCGGATCCCCGTCTACACCGTCGCGCTCGGCACGCCGACCGGGACGATCGACGTGAAGACGAAGTCGGGTGCCACGATCACGCGCCCGGTCCCACCCGATCCCGACTCGCTGCGCCAGATCTCGACCATCTCCCGCGGACAGGCGTTCGCCGCCGCCGACCAGGGCGACCTCAGCGCCGTCTACCAGAAGCTCGGCTCGCGCCTGGGCAAGAAGCACGAGAAGCGCGAGATCACGGCCGGCTTCGCCGGCGGCGCCTTCGGGTTGCTCGCCGCGGCCGGGATCCTGTCCCTGCATTGGTTCCGGCGTCTTGTCTGACCGGCCCCCTCTGACCATCCCGAAAGGAACATGACCCGATGAGCACCATGAGACCTGCCCCTCCGCCGGACGACGGTGACGACGGCGGCCGCCCGCCGCGCCAGGTCCTCGAGGAGGTCCTCTACGAGGTCAAGCGCGTCATCGTCGGTCAGGACGCGATGCTCGAGCGGCTGCTCGTCGCGCTGCTCACCGGCGGCCACGTGCTGCTCGAGGGCGTCCCGGGCCTCGCCAAGACACTGACGGTCCGCACGCTGGCCGAGGTCATGGGCGGCACGTTCCGGCGCATCCAGTTCACCCCGGACCTCGTGCCCGCCGACCTCGTCGGCACGCGCATCTACCGGCCGGACCGCGGCACCTTCGACACCGAGCTCGGCCCGGTCTTCGGCAACTTCCTGCTCGCCGACGAGATCAACCGCGCGCCTGCCAAGGTGCAGTCGGCGCTGCTCGAGGTCATGCAGGAGCACCAGGTGACGATCGGCACCGAGAGCTACAGGGTGCCGCATCCGTTCCTCGTCCTGGCGACGCAGAACCCGATCGAGTCCGAGGGCACGTACCCGCTGCCCGAGGCGCAGATCGACCGCTTTTTGTTCAAGGTGCTCGTCGACTACCCGACGCTGGGCGAGGAGGCCTCGGTCGTCGGCCGCTCGCTGCACCCGCAGGAACAGGTGCAGATGCGCCTCACGATGCCCGACCTCGAGCGCTTCCAGCGTGCGGCGAAGGAGATCTTCGTCGACCGCGAGGTCGTCGCCTACGCGGTGCAGCTCGTCGACGGAACCCGCCACCCCGAGCGCTACGGGCTGCCGGATCTCGCCGAGCTCATCCAGTACGGGGCGAGCCCCCGCGGGGCCATCGGCATGGTCCAGGCCGCGCAGGCGCTCGCGCTGCTGCGCGGCCGGCGCCACACGCTCGTCGACGACGTGCGCGATCTCGCGCCCGACGTCCTGCGCCACCGGCTTGTGCTGTCCTACGACGCGATCGCGGACGGCATCAGCGCCGACGACATCCTCGACCGGCTATTTGGCGCCCTGTCAGCCGGCACGCAGGAGACCGAGGTCCTCCCGCAGCAGGAGCACGGCTCGGCGGCCTGAGCCGCCGCCGCACCCCCATGGCGACCGCCCGCGGCCACGGCCTGCGCGTCCCGCCCGCCCGCCAGGGACCCGGCCCGATCCCGGGCGGGCTCGTCGAGGCGCTCGAGCTGTCGCTCGTGCGCCGGGGGGCGGGCGCGCTGCCCGGCGACCGGATGGCCCCCGGCGTGGGCAGCGGCACCGAGCTCGCCCAGCTGCGGCCCTACCAGCTCGGCGACGACGTGCGCCAACTCGACGCCGCCGGGAGCGCGCGGACCGGCGTCGCGCACGTGCGCCTGCAGGTGCCCGAGCGCATCCTCACGACCTGGCTCGTGCTCGACCGTTCGGCGTCGATGGCGTTCGGGACGGCCGACCGGCTGAAGTCGGACGTCGCCGAGGGCGTGGCCGACGTCGTCGGGCGCGCCGCGACGCGCCACGGCGGCCGCCTTGCGGTCTTCACGGCCGGCGGTCCGCAGCGCGTGCTGGCGCCGCGTGGCGGGCCCAACGCGCGCGTCGGGCTGCGGCGGCTGCTCGCCGAGGGCGTCGCGGTCGACGGCGTCCCGGACGCCGGCCTCGGCCCGGTGCTGCATCGCGTCGGCAAGCTCGCGCGTCAGCCCGGGTTCATCGTCATCGTCTCGGACTTCCGCGGGCCGCTTGACTGGCGCCGCCCGCTGCGTTCGCTGCGCACGCGCCATCAGCTCCTGGCCGTCGAGGTCCGCGACCCCCGCGAGGAGCGCCTCGAGCCCGCCGGGCGGCTCGCGCTCGTCGATCCCGAGACCGGCGCGCTCCTCGAGGTGGACACCTCGCGCCGGGGCCTGCGCGAGCGCTTCGCGGAGGCCGCGGCGCAGGAGCGGGCCGGGGTGGCCAGCGAGCTGCGCAAGGGCGGTGCCGACCACGTCGTGCTCTCCACGGAAGGCGACTGGCTGCGCGCGCTCGGAACGGCGTTGCAATGAGCTTCGCCGCGCCGCTCGCGCTGCTCGCGCTGCTCGCGGTTCCGGCCGCGATCGCGGCGCACGTCCTCGCCCAGCGCCGCCGCCGGCGCTACCCGGTGCGCTACACGGCGCTGGCCACGCTCGCGTCCGTCCTCCCGCGCGAACCGCAGTGGCGCCGCCACGCGCCGGTCGCGCTGTTCTCGCTTGCGCTCGCCGCGCTGGCGCTGGCGCTCGCGCGCCCGCAGCACACGATCGCCGTCCCGGTCGAGCGCGCGTCGGTCGTCCTGGTCACCGACGTGTCGCGCTCGATGTCCGCCCAGGACGTCAACCCGACGCGCCTCGATGCCGCGCGCAACGCCGCCGAACGGTTCCTCGACCGCGTGCCCGGGCAGCTCCGCGTCGGCCTCGTGTCGTTCTCGGAGACCGCGCAGACCCTCCAGATCCCGACGACCGACCACGGCCAGGTACGCAGCGCGCTGAAGACGATGGAGCCGATCGCCGGCACGTCGACGGGCGCGGGGCTGAACGCCGCGCTGGATGCCCTCGGCGTCCGCAACGCGAGCTCGGGCCGCAATCCGCCGTCCGCGATCGTGCTCCTGTCAGACGGCAAGGCGAACGACGGCAACGCGGCCGACCTCGCAGCCGCCGAGGCCAAGCGCCTGCACGTGCCGATCTACACGGTCGCGCTGGGCACCCCCGACGGGACGATCGAGCTCCCATCGCCCGGTGGCGGTACGCAGACCGTGATGGTGCCCCCGGATCCGGAGGCGCTCCAGCGCATCGCGCAGGAGTCGGGCGGCCTGTCCTTCCGCGCCCAGGACTCGGATGAGCTCGATGCCGTCTACGGGCGGCTGGGCTCGCAGATCGGCACGAAGCCCGACAAGGCGGAGATCACGTCGACGTTCGCGGGCATCGCGCTGCTCCTGCTCGGCGCCGCGGTCGCGGGCTCGCTGCGCTGGAACGGCAGGCTGCCGTGAGCCCCCGGCGCGTCCCTAGCTGATCGGGCGCCCGAGGAACAGGTCGCGTCCCTCGCCGCCGCTCTTCGAGCGCGGGCTGAACCCGTGGCGCTCGTAGAGGGCGAGCGCCGCCGCGTTGTCCTCGTTCGTATCCAGCTCGATGCGCTTGCACCCGCGCTCGGTCGCGCGCTCGATGGCCAGGCCGACGAGCACGTCCCCGACGCCGGCGCGGCGGGCCGTGTCGCGCACGAAGAGATCCTCGACCCAGGCGTCGGGTGCGGCCTTCCAGACGCTGAGGCGAAAGCGCAGCTGGAGCACGCCCGCGGGCGGCGAGTCGTCGTCGGGGGTGGCGAGCAGGAACTCCGTGTCGCGGTCCTCGAGCAGGCGCTCGACCGAGGCGAGAAACGCGTTGGGGGACGGCCAGTCCGAGCCCATGTGATCGCGGAACTCGACGAGCAGGCCGGCCACGGCCTCCGCCTCGTCGGGCTGGGCGACCCAGGCGCGGGCGGTCGTGCTCGTGCTCATGCGCGAAAGCCTAGGGCTCGTCGCGAATGACCGCCAGCGTGTCGCCTTGCTTGACGGAGTCGCCCTCCGCGATGGGCAGCTCGGCGACGACGCCGGTCTTGTGCGCCGTGATCTCGTTCTCCATCTTCATTGCCTCGACGACCGCGACGAGCTGACCCTCGTCGACGTGCTCGCCCTGGCTGACCGGCAGCTTCCAGACGTTGCCCTGCAGCGGTGAGGCCAGCGCGTCGCCGCCGGCGCGCGCGCCGCGGTCGCGCTGCGCCCGGGCCGGCTTGCGGGCGGCCGCCGCGGAGCCGTTGGCGTGCGCTGAGGGCGGCGGGCCGATGACGCGCACGTCGAACTTGCGCCCGGAGACCTCGACGGTGTAGGTCTGCTCGACGGCCTCTCCCTCGGGCGCCGCGCCGTCGTCGGCGGTCGCGCGTGCATCGCCCGCGGTCGAGGCCAGCCACTCCGGATCCTCGAGCAGGTCGCGGCAGGTCTCGCCGCGCGCCCACTGCTCGGTGGCCAGCAGCGCCCGATGGAAGGAGACGAGCGTCGTGAGGCCCTCGATCTCGTATTCGGCGAGCGCGCGCAGCATCCGCCGCGTGGCCTGCTCACGGTCGCGATCCCAGACGATGAGCTTGGCGATCATCGGGTCGTACATGTCCGAGACCTCGCTCCCCGCGCGCACGCCGGAGTCCACGCGCACGCCGGGCCCCGACGGCTCCACGTAGGCGCCGATCGTCCCGGGCGCGGGTACGAAGCCCTGCGCGGCGTCCTCGGCGTTGATGCGGCACTCGATCGCGTGGCCGCGCAGCACGACGTCCTCCTGACGCACGGAGAGCGGCTCGCCGGCCGCCACGCGGATGCCCTCCTTGACGATGTCGATGCCGCTCGTCATCTCGGTCACGCAGTGCTCGACCTGGACGCGCGTGTTCATCTCCAGGAAGAAGTACTCGTTCGTCTCCGCGGACAGCAGGCCCTCGACGGTCCCCGCGCCGCGATAGTCGACGGCTTCGGCGGCCCCGACCGCGATCTTGCCGATCCGCTCGCGCAGCGCGTCGTCGACGATCCACTCCGGCGCCGGCGATTCCTCGATGAGCTTCTGGTGGCGGCGCTGGATGGAGCAGTCGCGCTCGCCGAGGTGGATCGTCGTGCCGTGCCCGTCGGCCAGCACCTGGACCTCCACGTGGCGCGGGTCGGGCAGGTAGCGCTCGAGGTAGACCGTCGCGTCGGAGAAGAACTTCTCGCCCTCGCCCGCGGCGCCCTCGAACGCCGCCTCGAGCTCCGAGGCCTCCAGCGCGACCCGGAAGCCCTTGCCGCCTCCGCCGCCCGCGGCCTTCACCGCCACGGGGTAGCCGATGTCCGCGTCGACGATCTTGCGCGCGGTCTTGAGATCCGGCACGGGCTGGGTGGTCCCGGGGACGATCGGCACGCCCGCCGCCTGCATGAGCTCGCGGGCGCGCGTCTTGGAGCCCATCGCCTCGATCGCGCTTGCCGGCGGGCCGATGAACGCGACGCCGGCCGCCTCGCAGGCGCGGGCGAAGGCGGCGTTCTCGGCCAGGAAGCCGTAGCCGGGGTGCACCGCGCCGGCGCCGGACTTGGCGACCGCGTCGAGGATCCGCTCCATGTCGAGGTAGCTCTCCTGTGGCGTGGGGCCGCCGATGAGGTACGCCTCGGTCGCCCGCCGCACGTGCGGGGCGTCGCGATCGAGCTCGGAATAGACGGCGACGGACGCGATCCCGAGCTCCTCGAGGGCGCGGGCGATGCGGACGGCGATCTCGCCGCGGTTGGCGATGAGGACTTTCTCGAACATCCTCCCTTCGAGGCTACCGGGCCACGGCAGCTACTTCGTGTGCTGCAGCTGGCGACCCGCGTCCCCGATCGGGACGGGGCGCCCGATGTGGAAGCCCTGGGCATGATCGACGCCCTGCGAGCGCAGGTACGCCTCGAGCTGGGGGTCTGACACGAACTCGGCGATCGTCTCCTTGCCCAGCCCGCGGGCGATGCGCACGACGGACTCGATGATGAGCTGGTCGGTGCGCGAGCCCAGGCAGCCCGAGACGAACTCGCCGTCGATCTTCAGATAGTCGAACGGCAGGTGCTTGAGGTAGTAGAAGCTCCCGAAGCCGGCGCCGAAGTCGTCGAGGGCGAAGCGGCAGCCGAGCTGCATGAGCCGCTCGGCGAAGCGCCGCGCAAGCGGGATGTTCGCCACAGCGGCGGTCTCGGTGACCTCGAATATGAGCCTCCGGGGATCGATCCCGTGATCGCGGACCTCGGTCTCGATCAGGCTCAGCAGCTCGCGGTCGTTCAGCGACGGGCCCGACAGGTTGACCTCGAGCGACTGGTGCCCGTCGGGATCCTCGGCGAGCAGCTCGATCGCCCGTCCGGCGACCCAGCGATCGATCGCGGGGACGAGGCCAAAGCGCTCGGCGAGTGGGAGGAACGCGGCGGGCGGGATGAGTTCGTCGGAGTCGCCGAGCATGCGGACCAGCAGCTCCTGCTGGGAGATCTCGCCGGTGCGCAGGTCGCGGATCGGCTGGGCGTAGAGGACGAAGCGGTCCTCGTCCAGGGCGCAGCGGATGCGCTCCAGCCAGCTCACGCGTGCCTTGATGCGGTCGGGGCGCTGGGTCTCGGGCGCGACGACGGCGTAGCGGTCGCGGCCGGCCTCCTTGGCGTCGTACATCGCCAGGTCGGCTTCGATGAGGAGCTCCTCGCCGGTCATGTCCGCGTCGCGGAACGAGGCGACGCCGATGCTCGTCGTCACGCCGGTGCGCCGGTTGGCGCCATCCAGGCCGGTCTCGTCGCGCACCGCGCGCAGCACGTCCTCGGCCACGTGCTCCGCCTCTCCGGGGTCGGCGGTCGGCAGGAGCACGGCGAACTCGTCGCCGCCGAGGCGCGCGAGGATGTCGGAGTCGCGCAGCCGGGCGCGCAGGATCGCGGCGACGGACAGGATCAGCTCGTCGCCGGCGTGGTGGCCGAGTGCGTCGTTGACGTACTTGAAGTGGTCGAGGTCGAGGACGAGCAGCGCCCCGCGCGGTCCGTAGCGCGCGACCTCGGTGACGTGGCGGTCGAGCTCCTGCTCGAAGCGGCGCCGGTTGAACAGGCCGGTGAGCGGGTCGTGGTCGGCGAGATGGCGCAGCTCGCTCTCGAAGCGGCGGCGCTCGGTGACGTCCTGGACCTGCGTGAGGAAGTGCAGCGGCGCCCCGTCCGCGCCGCGCACGATCGTTGCGACGAGCGAGACCCACACCTCGTCGCCGTCGAGCCTGACGTAGCGCTTCTCGGTCACGAACGTCGAGGTGGTGCCCTCGAACATCGACTTGATGGCGGAGACGCCGGCGCCGACGTCGTCCCTGTGGGTGATGTCCATGAACGTCCGCGCGCACAGCTGGCTCGAGGTGTAGCCGGTGATCGCGCACAGCGCCGAGTTGACCTCGAGGTAGCGGCCGTCGAGGCCGGTGACCGCCATGCCGATCGGCGCGTTTTCGAAGGCGCGGCGGAAGCGCTCGTGCGCCTCGCTGAAGGCCCGCTCGCGCTCGACGCGCTCGTGGACGTCCTGCGCGATGAGCATCGCGCCGACGATCTGCCCGGCCTCGCCGCGCAGCGGGCTCGTGCGGACGTAGACCTCGTGGCCGCTGGCTCGCGCAACCGCGTCGAAGCTGCGCTCCTCGCCGCTCAGCGAGGCGGCGCAATGGTCGGTGATCTCCGCCGCGCCGGACTCGGCGAACATCGCGCTGACCGGCAGGCCGACGAGCGATCCCGCGGGGTGTCCGCCGTCGCCGGCGAGCGCCTGGCCGGCGGCGAACTCGGTGTTCAGGTCGTGATCGAAGACGAGGACGGCGGTGCCCGGCAGGCCGTGGACGAGGGCGCGGTAGCGACTCTCGCTGCGCGTGAGCGCGCGCTGGGCGGCGCGCCGCTGCGTCACGTCGCGGCCGGAGGCGTAGACGCGGCGCTCGTCGTCGGCGGTGCGCAGGCTCCAGTCGATCCAGTGCCACGAGCCATCCTTCGCGCGCCAGCGCGTCGTCAACTGGGCGCCGGGGGCGTTGGGGACCCGCGCGGCGCGGGTGGCGCGGAGTGCGGCACGGTGATCCTCCTTGGCCAGGTAGTCGAAGATCGATCGGCCGAGCAGCTCGTCGGACGTCCAGCCGAGCGTCTTCTCCCACTCGCCGTTGACCCGGTGCATCGTGCCGTCGAAGCCGACCGTGCACAGCATGTCTCCCGACAGGTCGAAGAAGCGCATGCTCTCGGCCTGCATCCTGCGCTGGGGCGTGATGTCGCGCGCGATGCCCAGCGTGCCGACCGTCTGGCCGGCGGCGTTGCGAAACGGGCTCTTCGTCACCGACAGGACGTGGCGACCGCGTCCGTACGTGCCGACGATCTCGTAGGCCAGGGCGCTGTCCGTGCGCAGGACGTGCTCGTCGTGGCGTCCGACCTCCTCGGCGATGTCCGGCAGGAGCTCCTCGTTCGTGTGGCCGAGGATGACGGCTCCGGGCCTGGCGATGAGTTGCGCGGCCGCGCTGTTGACGAGCAGGTAGCGACCGTCGGTGCCCTTGACGTAGATCGAGTCGGTGGTCGATTCGATGACCTGCTCGAGGAGTCGCCGGCTGCGCGCCGCACGCTCGGCGATGCGGCCGACGATCCAGGCCAGGAAGACCAGGGCCGCCGCGCGCAGGAGCACGGCGGGTACGTCGTCGCCGTTGCTGCTCGACGTCGACCAGGTCACGAGTATCCCGGTGCTGGCGGCGGCGCACAGAAGCCCGTAGCGGACGCCGCATTCCGCGGCGACGAGCGTGACCGGCACGATGAAGGCCATGCCCGTCGTGATCGACGGAGACGGCACGACCACGAGCAGGGCGGCGGCGGCCGCCATGAGCGCGACGGCGATCACG
Source organism: Solirubrobacteraceae bacterium (assembly GCA_033855075.1). Lineage (GTDB taxonomy): Bacteria > Actinomycetota > Thermoleophilia > Solirubrobacterales > Solirubrobacteraceae > CADCVQ01. The sequence continues at coordinate 10,740 of JAWVGM010000058.1, forward strand.
AGCATCGGCCCGCGCTTTTCCCCATATGGCCCGAGCAGGCCGGTCAGGCCGGCAGGTTCGAGACGGCTGTGGACGACCGCGCCGCCGGTCTCGTGCGTTTCGTGCATACCTCGCTGGTATCGGCGGTTGCAGGCACGAGACTTAGCGGTCTTGCCGGGTGCGCGAGATGTCGCATGCACGAGGGCGGCTGACCGCACCCCGAGGGTGCGGTCAGCCCCAGGGCTGGCGCTCGTCGCCCGGCTCGTGGCCGGTCGCCTCGAGCATCGCTGCACGAACCCATGCAGAGCGCTCCGGCGCTGCCGGGTGGTGCTTGGGAGCGGTGTCGCGCATGAAGCGCTCGAGCGCCGCCACGACCGCGGCGGCCTCCTCGGGCGAGGCGGCGGGGGCGATGATCTGCAGCTTGGGGCGGCGGTTGACGATGGGTTCGACGGTAGCGCGTTACGCGGGACGCGTGGTTCTGCTCGACAGCATCGATAAAGCGTCGGGAGACACGCTGGTTGGGCCCGGGCGCGGCGTTTGCGGCGGGATCCTTCGCGCGTGGCCAGCCCGCGTGCACAAGTGACCTACCGCGCTTCGCCGTTTCGCGAGCGGTCACTTGTGCACGTATGTCGTGAGGTTGTGACCGAGCTCGCGGGCGATCTGCACGGTCGGTCAGTTGTGCACGTCGATCGGCTCGTCGCGGCGGTTGCCGGGCGGCAGTGCGAGATCGTGACCTCGACGCAGCTGCGGTTTCTCGGGCTGACCGCTCGGCGGATCGCGCTGCGGGTGGAGCGGGGCGTGCTGTATCCGCTGCACCGCGGCGTGTTCGTCTGGGGGCGCCCCGACCCGGAGCCGCCCGGGCGTGCGGTCGCGGCGGTCTACGCGTGCGGCGAAGGAGCGGTCCTCATGGGTGATGGCGCCGCCGCCCGCTGGCGTATGCGTCCCGAACCCGAGCGCCCGATCGACGTCACGATCGTCGGTGACCGCCGCGTGCGCCGACGCGACATCACGACCCACCGCACAGGCTCACTTGATGTCAGAGATATCCGCACCCTGCACGGCATCCCGCTGACGAGCCCCGCCCGCACGCTTCTGGACATCGCGGCGGAGCTCCCGGCCCACGACCTCGCCGCCGCGCTCGAGCGCGCCCAGATCGATCGCCTCGTCACCAAACGAGACCTCCAGGCCACGCTCGACCGCGCTCCGGGCCGGGCCGGCGCCCCCGCCCTCAGAGCCCGCCTCGACGAGCCTGCCTTCACCCGCTCACGCGCCGAGCGGCTCCTCGTCTCGCTCCTGCAGGCCGCCAAGCTCCCGCGCCCCGCGTTCAACCACAAGGTCGAAGGCTTCGAGGCCGACGCGGTCTGGCTCCCCGAGCGCGTCATCCTGGAATTCGACAGCCACGCGTTCCACGCCACCCGCGCCGCGTTCCAGCGCGACCGTCGTAGAGACGCGGCGCACGCACGCGCCGGCTACCTTGTCCTGCGCACCATCTGGCACGAACTGACGCGCGAGTCGCACGCCCTCATCGCCCGCATCGCCGAGACGCTGGCGCGACGATGAACGGTTTCGCCATCCGGTCGCCGGAACCGGCGACCTCCTGGCGACGTTACAAAATCATCCCCGCGCCGACCGTGTCGTTCGACGCCTCGTCGATGAGGATGAACGCGCCGGTCGCGCGGTTCGTGGCGTAGGGGTCGAACGCGAGCGGCTTGGCGGTGCGCAGGCGCACGCGGCCGATGTCGTTGAGCTTGAGCTCGTCGGCGTCGGGGTCGGGCTCGAGCGTGTGCACGTCGACCTGTTCGACGATCTCGTCGACGATCGCCCGGGCGGCGTGGGTGGCGTGCTTGACGGCGTAGCGTCCGCCGGCGCGCAGTGGCTCGTCGGCCATCCAGCAGATGGTGGCCTCGATCTCGCGGGAGAGCTCGGGCGCGTCGTCGGGGTGGCAGATGATGTCCCCGCGCGAGACGTCGACGTCGTCGGCGAGCACGATCGTGACCGACATCGGCGCGAACGCCTCGTCGACCGGGCCGTCAAAGGTGTCGATGCGCTCGATGCGCGTGACCGCGCGCGACGGCAGCACGAGGACCTCGTCGCCGGGGCGCAGGACGCCGCTGGCGACCTGTCCCGCGTAGCCGCGGTAGTCCGTGGCGTGGTCGCGGATGACCCACTGCACCGGGAAGCGCGCCTCGCTCAGGTTGCGATCGTCGTCGACGCGCACCGACTCGAGGTGCTCCAACAGCGGCACGCCGCCGTACCACGGCATGTTCTCCGAGCGGTCGACGACGTTGTCGCCGTACTTCGCGCTGACCGGGACGAAGGCGATGTCCTTGACGTTCAGTCCGCGCGCGAAGTCCGAGAACTCGCGCACGATCGTGTCGAACGTCTCCTCGTCGTAGTCGACGAGATCCATCTTGTTGACGGCCACGGCGAGGTGGGGGATGCCGAGCAGCGTCGAGATGTACGCGTGGCGCTTGGACTGCTCGAGCACGCCCTTGCGCGCATCCACGAGGATCACCGCGAGGTCGGCCGTCGACGCGCCGGTGACCATGTTGCGCGTGTACTGCACGTGCCCCGGGGTGTCGGCGATGATGAACGTGCGCTTGGCGGTGGCGAAGTAGCGGTAGGCCACGTCGATCGTGATGCCCTGCTCGCGCTCGGCGCGCAGGCCGTCGACGAGCAGCGACAGGTCGACCATGCCGTTGCCGCCGCGGCGCCGGGAGGCCTCCTCGACGTGCTCGAGCTGGTCGGTCAGCACGGCCTTGGAGTCGAAGAGCAGGCGGCCGATGAGCGTCGACTTGCCGTCGTCGACGGATCCGGCCGTGGCCAGGCGCAGCAGGTCAGCCGACGCGAGCGAGGCCACTAGAAGTACCCGGCGACCTTGCGGTCTTCCATCGCCGCTTCGGTGACGCGATCGTCCGCGCGGGTCTCGCCGCGCTCGGTGATGCGGGTCGCGGCGATCTCCGCGACGACGGTCGGCAGATCCACAGCGGTCGACCGCACCGCGCCGGTGCAGCTCATGTCGCCGACGGTGCGGTAGCGGACCGAGGCGTAGAACGGCTTCTCGCCGGCCATGAGCTCGACGTGCTCGGAGACCGCGTAGAGCATCCCGTCGCGGGCGAAGACCTCGCGCTCGTGGGCGAAGTACATGGCCGGCACCTCGAGGTTCTCCTCGGCGATGTACTCCCAGACGTCGAGCTCGGTCCAGTTCGAGAGCGGGAAGACGCGCACGCTCTCGCCGCGGTGGATGCGCCCGTTGTAGACGTTCCACAGCTCGGGGCGCTGGTTCTTGGGGTCCCACCCGCCGAAGTCGTCGCGGAAGGAGAAGATCCGCTCCTTGGCCCGCGCGCGCTCCTCGTCGCGCCGGGCGCCCCCGAACGCGGCGTCGAAGCCGTGCTTCTCGATGGCATCCAGCAGCGTCGTCGTCTGCAGCCGGTTGCGCGAGGCGCGCGGCCCGGTCTCCTCCTTGACGCGGCCGGTGTCGATCGACTCCTGCACCGAGGCCACGATGAGCTCCGCGCCGAGCTCGGCGACGCGGCGGTCACGGAACTCGATGACCTCCGGGAAGTTGTGGCCCGTGTCGACGTGCATGAGCGGGAACGGGAAGTTGCCGGGCCGGAACGCCTTCTCGGCGATTCGCAGCAGCACGATTGAGTCCTTACCGCCGCTGAAGAGCAGCACGGGCTTGGACAGCTCCGCGGCCACCTCGCGCATGACATGGATCGCCTCGGACTCGAGCACCTGCAGATGGGTGAGGCGGCCGCTCATCAGATGTGCAGCCCGCACTCGGTCTTGTCGCTGCCGGCCCAGCGCCCGTCGCGGCCGCTGCCGGGCAGGGTGCAGGGCGCGCAGCCGATCGACTCGTAGCCCTGGTCGTGGAGCGGGTGGTAGGGCAGGCCGCGGTCGTGGATGCGCTGCCAGAGATCCTTCTCAGTCCACAGCGCGAGCGGGCTGTACTTCGCGATCCCGCCGCGCTTCTCGTCGACCTCCACGAGCTCGGTCTCGGCGCGGGTCGCGCCCTGCTCGCGGCGCAGGCCGGTGATCCATGCGTCGGCCCCGGTGAGCGCGCGCTCGAGCGCCGCGACCTTCTCGGCGCCGCAGCACTGCTCGGGCCCGGTCCACGGACCAAAGGCCTCCTCGACTTCAACCTTCACGCCGAAGCGCTCCTCGAACGCGCGCCACGTGGCCAGCGTCTCGGGGAAGAGCACCCCGGTGTCGATCGTCACGACGCGCACGTGCGGCGCGATCTCGAGGAGCTCGTCGAGGATCACCGATTCCTCCTTCTGAAAGGAGCACAGGAAGACGAGCCGCTCGTGAGCGGCCGCGCGCTGCAGGGTCTCGGTCAGAGACCCCGCGAGGGTCGCTACACCGCGCACTCGCCCTCGCCCCGAACGACCTTGAAGGGAACGTCCTTCGTCCAGTCGATGAACGTGTTCATCGTCTCCAGGCCGAACTCGGCGGGCATGGCCAGGTCGCGCACCTTGTCCTCGAACTCCTTCGTGCCGACGCGGCCGGCGAAGGCGTTGAAGACCTCGCCGTCCTCGCGCTCGGCTTCGTACCACCGCAGCCAGCGCTCCACTGCCTCAGGGATTCGCTTCGCGGGCAGGCGCACCTTCAGCCGCTGGCCGTAGATGATCTCGCCGCCCTCGAAGTTGCCGGCGACGTGGGCGACGTACGCCGGGATTGTGTGCTCGCCCACCTTGATCGACGCGCCGTAGAAGCCGATGTTCGCGATGTGGTGCTGGCTGCAGCCGTTCGGGCAGCCGCTCATCTTGATGTGCACCTGGCGCGTCAGCGGGTCGGTGATCTGCATCGCCTCGAGGCGCTCCTGCACCGCGGCGTTGAGGCCCATCGACGAGGTGATCCCGAGCTTGCAGGAGTCCGTGCCCGGGCACGAGACCACGTCGTTGATCTTGTCCGGGCCGGCCGCGCCGAGGCCGAGCGCCGACAGCGCCTGCCAGACCTCGTAGACGGTCTCGTCGCGGACCCAGCGCAGCACGAAGTTCTGGTGCACGGTCGTGCGCATGTACCCGCCCGAGTACGTGCGCATGATGTCGGCGATGCCGCGGAACTGCTCCGGCGAGAGGTCGCCACGCGTGACCTTCACGTGCACGGTGCTGAACCCGGCCTGCTTCTGAGGCTGGACGTTGTCGGCGGCGAAGCGCTCGAACTCCGACAGGTCGCCATTCGGCGAGGCGTAGCTCTCGGGCACGGGCGGCGCGGAGGCCTCCTCGTCGTCCTGCCACGTGATCGCGCCGATGGAGAAGTCGCGCTCCGCGACCCAATCGTCCTGAAGCTCCTCCTCGACCATGTCGCGGAAGGCGTCGATGCCGATCTTGTCGACCAGCACCTTGATGCGGGCGCGGGCGCGGTTGACCCGCAGGAAGTCCTGGCGGTCGAAGATCCGGAAGCACGCCTCGGCGATCTTCAGGTACTCGCCGTCGTCCAGGCCGACGAAGTCGTAGAGCGTCGGCGCGACGCGCGGCATGATCGACGTGCCGCCGCCGACGCGCATCTCGCAGCCGCGCTCGCCGTCCTCGTTGACCTTCGCGATGAACGCGATGTCGTGGATGCCGGTGAGCGCCCGGTCG
>JAWVGM010000059.1:0-60123 GCA_033855075.1 Solirubrobacteraceae bacterium
GCGACCGCGCGCGCGGTCGCGAGATCGTCACGGTCGCCTACGCGGGCCGCCGCGGGACGCGCATCGGCTACGCGATCGTGGCCGCTCCCGTGGTGGGCGTTCCGGACACGGCGCGGATGGCGACCTATCGTGGGACGCGCTTCGCGCTGCTGCGCGAGGGGGGCGCGAACGTCGTGACCTGGCGCCGCGCCGGGCGCACCTGTGTGCTGGCCTCGCGGAGCGCGTCGCACGGGTGGCTGATGCGCGTCGCGTCCTGGGGCGCGCGGCCCGAGTGATCCGCGAGGCGGCGCGCTTCGCTGTAGGGAGCATGAAGCGTTCACTCCTCCTCCCCGCCCTCGTCGTGCCGGCGCTGCTCGCGGGCTGCGGAAGCAGTGGGTCCGGCGACAAGGCGAGCACGCCGTCCCTCGCCAAGCCCACGAGCACGATCACGATCGCGAACTTCGAGTACGCGCCCGAGCCCGCCGTCGTGAAGGCGGGCACGAAGGTGTCCGTCACGAACAAGGACGACGCGCCGCACACCCTCACCGACAAGGGCTCGCCACGGGCCTTCGACAGCGGCACCGTGAAGCACGGGCAGACGCGCACCGTGACGTTCTCCAAGCCCGGGACCTACGCCTACACGTGCCTGTTTCACCCGACGATGGCCGGAAAGGTCACCGTCACGAAGTAGCCGGTCTGGCGCGTGTCGCCCGGCGGGTGGACCCCGAGCCGCACGCGGGGCGGTGGTGGGTTACGCCGCCTCGCGGAGTGCCTCGACCTCGCGCAGGCTGGCGAGGCGCTCGAGCGCGCGCTCCTCGAGTTCGCGGGTCTCGGGCTGGGTCTTGCCCAGCCGCCGGCTCGCCTCGCGCAAGCCCACAGGCCCATCCGCGCCGTCGACGCCGTAGCGCAGCTCGACGACCTGGCGCTCCTCGGCCGGGAGCTCGGCGACGGCCTTGAGCAGCGCGCTGTCGCGTAGCGCGACCTCGACCTCCTCGGCCGGGCCCGCGCGCTCGTCGCCGATGAGGTCGCCCATGGACGTGTCGCCCTCGTCGCCCACCGGGCGGTCGAGGCTCGTCACGGTGCGGGCGATGTCGTCCATGAACGTCACCTGGCCGAGCTCGAGCTCGGCCTCCTCGGCGATCTCCTCGTCGGTCGGGTCGCGGCCGAGCTTGGTCACGAGGGCGCGCTTGGTGCGCTGGATCTTGCGCTCGCGCTGGGCGATGTTCGTCGGGACCCGGATCGTGCGCGCCTTGTTCTCGATCCCGCGCTGGATCGCCTGGCGGATCCAGTACGTCGCGTACGTCGAGAACTTGAAGCCCCGCCGCCAGTCGAACTTCTCGGTCGCCCGGATGAGTCCGAAGATGCCCTCCTGGATGAGGTCGAGCAGCGGGAGTTCGTTCTGCGGGTACTTCTTCGCGATCGACACGACGAGCGCGAGGTTCGAATTGATCATGCGCTCCTTGGCGGCGGCGTCGCCCTGCTCGATGCGTTTGGAGAGCTCGACCTCCTCGGCGGCGGTGAGCAGCGGGTGGCGGCGGATCTCGTTGAGAAACAGCCCGAGCGCGTCCGTCGTGTTGATCGCGATGTCCCGGTTGGCGTACTCCGTCGGCGGGACCCCGGTCCGGCCGCAGTCATCGGTGACGTCGAGGCCGCGGGCCTCGATCGCCTCGTGCAGGGTGGGCAGGTCCTCGTCGGCGACCTCCAGCCGGCGGGCGAGCGCGTCGAGCTCTGAGAGGTTGACGCAGCCCTCCTCTTCGCCGCGCTCCATGAGGGTGGCGAGTGCTGCGGGCGGGTTGTCGAGATCGATGTCCATGAGGGGTGCGGGCCCGGTTACCCGAGGGCGCTCAGCCAGTAAACCGCATACGCGGGTCCTACCTGCGCCGGTTTCGCTTGCGCTGGCGTCGGGCGGCCTTCGCCTTCTCGCGTCGCTGGCGCTGCGCGCGCTCGCGTTCTCGCGCCGAGAGCTTCGGCGCGTCGGGGTCGCGCTTGCGCTCCGGCACGGGCGCGGATCGCCGCGCGTCGCGCACGATGACGAACGCGATCCCTGCGATGAGCAGCCCCGCCGCGACCACGATGATCAGCTCCACGTTCGAGGACAGGCCGCCGCCGTTGTCGGTCTTGACCGATTGCGAAGGCGGCGCCGGCGGGGGCTGCGGGGCGGCCGGAGGCAGCGGCCCGATCTGCGCCCGGGCCGGCGCGACGAGGGCGAGCATGAGGCCGAGCGCTGCGAGGACGGTGGCACGGCGTCGCACAGACGCGAGCGTACGGGATGGGGCATCTATGCTTCGCCCGCGATGGCCAAACAGCGACAGGTGCGGGTGGAACAAAAGAGCGCGCTTGCGGCGATGGCGCAGATGGAGACGAGGTCCGACGAGGAGCTGCTCGCCGAGACGAAATACCGCGCGGCCGCGCAGGCCATCCTCGGCGCGAGGGCATCCGAGCGCTACGACGGCGACCGGGCCCGCGAGCACTTCCGCAAGGCGATCGCCGCGGCCCGCCCGCAGGAGCGCATGCAGCTGCGGCGGATGGCGGAGGCCTCGCTGGCGCTCGCCGAGCGCCGCCCCGACGACCTCAAGGCGGCGGTCGAGAAGCTCGGTCAGCAGGCGCCGTCGAGCCGCCAGCTCTTCATGCTGCGCCTCATGGGGCTCATCGCCCCCTCACCCGGCTCGAGCCTCCTGCTGCGCGCCCGCGGCGGTCTCATCCTGCTGGGTATCGTCGTCGCGCTGCTCGCGATCGGCTTTGGCCTCGCGCTGCTCGTCACGCTGCCGTTCGGCGGTGCGTCGACGTGGGGCGCGGCGCTCCTGGGCCTCGCCATCGTCGTCGTGGCGCTCGTCGTGCTCGGCGTCCTCGGGAAACGCAAACAGCGCGCCGCGCAAGCAAAGGCGCGCGCCGCCCGTCAGAACTGATGTGCGGGCGCTACTCGCTCGCCACCCCTGACCCGTCGCAGATCCGCGCACGCTTCCCCATCGGGGAACGCCTCGAGGTACGCCGCCGCTACAACGTGGCACCCGGCGACGACGTGCTCGCCGTCGTGCAGCGGGCGCAGGAGCCCGAGGGCGCCGTGCTGCGCTGGGGGCTCGTGCCGCACTGGGCAAAGGACCCGCGCGAGCTCGGCGTCAAGACGATCAACGCCCGCGCCGAGACGATCAGCGAGCGCCCCGCCTACCGCGACGCGTTCGGGCGCCGCAGGTGTCTCATCATCGCCGACGGGTTCTACGAATGGTCCTCGGGCGCGCCGCACTGGATCACGCGCGAGGACGGCGAGCCGTTCGCCTTCGCCGGGCTGTGGGCGTCGTGGCGTCCCGCCGGCGACGCGCCCGTGGAGCCATTGCGCAGCTGCGCGATCGTGACGACCGCGGCAACGGGCGCGATCCGCGACCTGCACGACCGCATGCCGGTCATCCTGCCGCCGGGTGTGGAGCCGACCTGGCTCGATCCGTCGACTCCCGTTAAGGACCTACACGAGCTGCTGAATGCCGCGCCGGTCACGGACCTCGCCGCACGTCCGGTGAGCCGCGCGGTCAACGACGCTCGCCACGATGAGCCCGATTGCCTTGATCCGCCGGAGCAGGCGGCGCTGTTCTGAGATGGACGCTCGGCGGATCCGCTTCCTTCGTTGCTGCTGTGGTCCCTTCGCGCGGCGTAACTACAGCCTCAGCCGCCAGACCGTGTCGATGTCGTGCGCGGAGATCCACAGCGCGCCGAAGCCGAGGATGACCGCGCCGCTGCCCGAGCGCGGGCCGTAGCGCTCGGCGACGGCGCCCGTCTCCGCGTCGATCCGCGTCAGCAGCCGGCGGCTCCCGCGCGCCCACACGGAGCCTGCCCCGGTCGTCAGGTCGCCGCCGCCGCCCGGGACGCCCGCGTCGATCGTCGTGGTGTCGCCGGTGGCCGGGTCGATCCGGGTGATCGTCCCGTCGCCCTGGTTGAGCGTCCAGGCCGCGCCCTCCCCCACCGCCATGAAGCGCGGCGACGGGCCGACGCCGGTCGTGCGGACGACCTCGTCGCGGGACGGATCGATCTCCTGAACGAGGTCGCGTGCCGGGTTGGTGACCCACACCCGGTCCTCGCCCACGCGCACGCCCGCGCCGCCGTCCTCGATCGGGATGCTCGCGACGACGATTCCGCCGGCGGGGTCGATCCGGGCCACGCGACAGGAGTCACAGCCGGCGCCCTCCGTCACGACCCAGACGGCGCCGAGTCCTGCGCCGATGCTGCCCTCGCCGCCGAGCCGCGGCGGGAGTGCCACAGCGATGTGCGCGGCCACGCGGTTGGATGCGGGGTCGATGCGGGCGATTCCGGGCTCACGGATCGTCGCCGTCCACAGCGCGCCGAAGCCGATGTCGCTCGCCTCGCCGGGCCCCTCCGGGACGTGGATCGTGGCGACCCGTCGTCCCGTGGCGGGATCCATGCGGAAGATGTCGGTCTCACCCGACAGCCACACGCCGCCCTCGCCGGCCGCCAGCCAGTCGCCCGTGAGCGCGATCGTCTCCGCGCCCGCCGCGACGACGTCGGTCTCGGGCTCCGGCGTGGCCATCGCCGCTTAGGGGTGGGACTCTCGGATCGTCACGCGCTTGATGATGACCGGGTCGATCGGGGCTTCGGTGACCGGGTCGGCCGGCACGGCGGCGATCCGGCTGACGACCTTTGCCCCGGTGACGACGGTGCCGATGACGGCGTACAGCGGCTCCAGCGCGGAGCCCTGCCCGGTGACGATGAAGAACTGGCTGCCCGACGTGCCGGGCGGTTCGTTGCCCGCCTTGGCCATGGCGACCGTCCCCACGGGGTAGCGCTGGCTCTTCGGGGGCGCTTCGGCGACGCTGTACCCGGGCCCGCCCTCGCCCGTGCCGAGCGGATCGCCGCCCTGGATGACGAAGTCGTTGCCACCGGGCTTGGCGATGCGGTGAAAGCTCAGCCCGTCGTAGAAGCCGCTGCGCGCCAGCGAGACGAACGAGCGCCCCGTCTTCGGATAGTTCTTGACGTCGAGCTTGATCTGGATCGTCCCGCAGTTGGTGCGCATCGTGGCGACGAAGCGCTTGTTCGCGTGCAGCTTTCCCCGCGGGCGCCTGCGGGTCTCCTTGCTCGGCTGGGCGACGGCGATCGGTGCGCAGCCGTCCTCGCTATGGCGCGGCGTGACGACTGGCTTCGCCGTCGCCGCGGTCGTCGTCTGCTTGGTCGTGCTCCCCGATTTGTTGCCGACCGGTTCGGAGTCCTTGCCGCACGCGCCGAGCGCCAGGACCGCAGCCGCGATCGGGATCAGGACGGGGGCGCGTCGCACGGCGACGGAGGGTAATTCAAACTCGGGGCCGTGCACGTCAGCTCCCTCGTCGCGCGGTACGACAACCTGCTGCTCGATCTCGACGGCTGCGTCTGGGTCGGGGACGAGGCGACGCCGGGAGCCGTCGAAGCCGTGGCGGCGCTGCGCACGGCAGGCAAGGGCCTCGCGTTCGTGACCAACGACGCGCGCCTCGGTGGCGAGGACTTCGTGCGCAAGCTGTGGCGGATCGGCTTTCAGGCCTCGCTCGAGGAGATCGTGACGGTCGGCGGCGCGATGCAGTTCTTCCTCGCGGAGCGCTTCCAGGGCGCGGGCGCCGTCGTGATCGGCGCGCCGGCCGTGCATCGTCACGTCGAGGCGGCGGGGCTGCGGATCCTCAACGACACGACGTTCGCCGGTCGCGCCGACGTCGTCGTGGTGGCAGGCCACGAGCACTTCGACTACACCGAGCTGCGCGAGGCCACCCAGGCCGCGGTGCGCGGCGCGTTCGTGCTCGGCGCGGGTCGGGACGCGACGTTCCCGATGCCCGACGGCCCGTGGCCGGGATCCGGCGCGCTGCTTGCCGCCGTGGAGTACGCCAGCGGTCGCGTGGCGGAGACCGTCGGCAAGCCCGAGGCCGGGCTCATGCTCACCGCGCTCGACCGCCTCCCGGAGGGCCGGTCGCTGATGGTCGGCGACCGCATCGACGCCGACCTGGGCGGCGCACACGCCGCCGGCATCGACGGAGCGATCGTCCTCACCGGCGTCGCCGATCGCGCGAGCGCCGAGGCCGCGAGCGACCCCCGACCGGTGGCGATCGCCGAGCGGCTGGAAACGCTGGTGCTGGATTGAGCCCGGGCGTCCGCGCGCATGATCCCGGCCTCGGGGTATGACGTGCCGGTGACCGGCGGAACCGAGCCAAGCGAGCACGTGATCGAGCTGCCGGCAACCGCCGCGGCACCCGGACTCGCCCGTCGCGAGCTGAGCCATCTCCCCGGCGTCACCGCGGATGTCGGCTACAAGATCCTGCTGCTGACCACCGAGCTGCTTTCGGTCTACCTCGACGATGTCGAGCACGACCCGGGAGCAACGCTCCGCCTGGCGGTCCGTGCCGGCGTCGATCGAGTACGTGTCGAGGTCAGCGGTCCGCCGCCCGACGTCGCGCCCGGGACGCTGTTGCACACCACCGCCCCGCCATCGCTCGGCGGCTACGGTCTGCGAATCGTGGATCGGATCGCCGACGCCTGGGGCGTTGAGGGAGTGGGCGACACGATGACGTGGTTCGAGCTCGAGCGCGAGCGCCGGTGACGTCATGACGGCCACGTCTGGCCCGGACCTCGTCGACAGCGCGCAGGCCGGCGGCGAGGCAGTCGTCAGGCGGCCCGAGTTCGAGTGGCTGGCGCGCGTCGGGCTCGTCGCCCGGGGCGTCTCCTACGGCGTCATCGGAACTCTTGCGCTGAAGCTCGCGGTCGGATTGGGCGGGACGGCGCCCAGCCAGCGAGGGGCGCTGGCGACGGTCGCTCGTCAGCCGTTCGGCAAGGGGCTGCTCATCGCCCTGGCGCTTGGACTCGCGGGCTACGCCGTCTGGCGTTTCGTTCGCGCCGCGGTGGGTCACGGCCCCGAGCAGCACGACAGCGGCTTTGACCGCGTCGCTGCCGCCGCGAGCGGGGTGGCCTACTCCCTTCTCTGCGTCACCGCGATCAAGATCCTGATCGGAGCGAGCAGCAGCGGTGGATCGAACAGTCCCAAGAAGACGACCGGAGGGGTACTGGACTGGACCGGCGGGACCGTGATCGTCGCGATCGCCGGCGCGATCCTCATCGGCGTTGGGCTCTATCAGGGTTACAAGGGCGCCTCCAAGACGTTCCTGGAGGACTCAAAGACCGCGGAGATGAGCCCTGCGATCAAGCGCGCGTTCACCGCACTCGGTGTCTTCGGGCACCTCGCGCGGATGGTGGTCTTCGCGCTGGTGGGCTACGGGCTCGTCAAGGCGGCAATCGAGTACGACCCGCACAAGGCCATCGGCCTCGACGGGGCGCTCAGCAAGCTGTCCCAGAGCTCGTACGGCCCATTCCTGTTGGGTGTCGTCGCGACCGGCTTGATCGGGTTCGCGCTGTACTCCATCGCAGACGCCCGGTATCGCAAGATCTGACGCCAGCCGGCACGCACCACGCTCGTGACAGCCCTGGTCTACTCCCTGGTCTCGCGGTCACGCGGGCAACCCACCCAGGCCTGATCGAGCGCCGGAGGCTCCATGACACTCTGCACCCATCTCGAGGTAGTGACGATCACCGAGTTGCCCCAGGCGGTTGACGGTTGCGACGACTGCCTCGTCACGGGCGATCCGTGGTGTCACCTGCGGATCTGCCTTACCTGCGGCCATGTCGGCTGCTGCGACGACTCCCCCAACCGGCATGCCAGCGCACACGCAGCCGCGAGCGGACACCCGTTGATCCGCTCGATTCAGCCCGGAGAGGATTGGTCGTGGTGCTACATAGACGAGGTCGCGCTGCGGATCGCCGGAATCGTCGGACGGCCGCGGATCCCGCCGTCCCCGATGGGTTGCCCGTAGACCCCGGACGGGCGAGTGCTCTAGCCCGGGCGCGTGGCGTGAAAGACAGCGCGCCCCTGAGCAGGATGCGTATGCGGTCGGGCTCGATCCTGGGCCCACGAGCGCGCGTACTTGGCGGCGCGTTTGACACTGCGGGCCGCTCGATAGGCATTGCTGTCGGGGGTGACCATCTCGACGTGATCAAACCCGACGGCGTGAAGCATGCCCGTGACGGCCTCGGGGTTTGGTCCCCACCAGTTGGTCGGGTCGAGGCGCAGCTCGTGGCCGGGGTAGAACGCGGCGGCAGGCCGGCGCGTCCACGTCATGTCGACATGCGTCTCCAGGATGAGCGTGCCGCCCGTCACGCCCATGACCTTCTCGAGCATCAGCATCGGATGACGCATGTGGTACAGCACGCCGAGGCAGAGCACGATGTCAAAGCGCCCCAGCTTCTCCGGGTCGAGGTCGAGGACGTCGATCTGGGCGTCCTCGACGTGGGATCCCAGCGCCTCGCGCGCGAGGTCGAAGCCCGCCTTGGAGGACCACCCGGTCTTCGTCCACGCGAAGTCATCGGTTGCCAGCACGCGCTCGGCGCCGCGTCGCTCAGCTTCGAACGAGAAGAATCCGTCCCAGGCGCCGACATCGAGGACGGTCTTGCCGGTGAGATCGTTCGGGATCTTCAGCAGCTCGAGGCGATCTCGGGTGACCGCATACCCAGGCGTGACGAACCCTGGCTCGAGTTCGATGGAATGAAACCAATTGATGTCCGCAGCGCGCTCACGGACGGAATGTTCGGTCACGGGCCGCCACGCTATACATCAGCGCGATTGATCGGCTCTCACCGCACCGCGAGCGCTTATGCGGGGCCCGCCCGCGCACGGTCTGTGCTGCGCCACAGGCGGTAGCCGAGAAAGCGGCGCTGACCGGTCGCGACGCTGCTGTAGGAGCGCTCGATGAGATGCCCGGCGCGCTCGAGCTCGTAGATCGCCTCGGCTGGGTCGTCGATTCCGGCTTGTACGAGCGCGCGTGGCAGGACGGGCTGGCCGTCAGCGCCGCGCAGCACGTCGAGCAGTCGCAGCTCTGCCGAAGCGCGGGGCCCGGCGTCGTCGAGGCCGGCGCCGGAGTACGCGCGCCGGCGGCCGTCGCGGAGGGTGAGGGTTCCGCCGCACACCTCGCACGGCATGCCGCGGCGGATCATCTCCACGGCCCCTGAGCTGCTCGTGACCGCTCTGCAGCGCTCGCAGCGCATCAGCGTGGGCGGCGGCTGGGCAGTCATGGGCGCTCCTTCGCTCGTCTCCGTATGCGAGTGGGGGTCCGCGAGACGGCTTGCTGGCTCGTCAGCGTGCCCGGCACCGAGCTCTGAGCTGGGGTTTGCGACGTTCGGCGACCCAAGCCTACGTTGAGTATGACGCCCGGCCGAAATGAGACTCGAAGGTGGGCGGGTCAGCCGTCGTGATTGCGGCGCCTGTCGGTGCGTTCGCCGTCTGCGCGCGCGATCAGCTCGGCGACGGTCAGGGTCTCGTCGGGTGCCAGCTGCGCGAAGCCGATCCTGATCGCGCCGGCATCCGCGGACCCGGCGAGGGCGGCGGCGATCTGGCTGAAGCGCCGGTGTGCATCCGGGAGCGTCATGCTCGGCATGGCGCACAGAAACTCGTCGCCACCGATGCGGATGATCAGATCAAAGGAGCGCAGGTGCTCGCTGACGAGCGCCACGAGTCGCTTGAGCAGGTCGTCGCCGGCGCCGTCGTCCGCACTGTCGTCGAGGCCGTCGAGCGCGACGGCCTCGACGCACGCGACGACGAGCAGACCGCCCGTCTCGCGGCAGCGATCCAGCTCATGGTCAAGCTCGGTCAGGCCCGCCGCCAACCCTCGCGCTCCGGTGACCGGGTCGATCTCGGCGCCCGTCACGCGGCGCGCAAGCGCCTCGCGGTCAGCGACCGCTCGCTGGCGGTCACGGTCGGCCTGTTCGCGATCGTGTGCGGCGGCCAGACGGTCCTGGGCGGCCATCTCGCGCTGCTCGGCGGCCTGCGCGCGCTGGCGCGTGGCACGCCTGCGGGCCCCTGCGGCGCGGATGATGACCTCAGCGCCGGTGACCATCCGCACGCCGGCGTCGCGATCGGACGTGGCATCGCGTTGCGCCACCGCGGCATCACGCGCATCCGCGGCCTGATCGCGCGCGTCTGCTCCGGCGTCGCGTGCCTGAGCGCTCGCGTCGCGCTGCTCGGCGGCACCGAGACGCGCCAGCGCGCCGAGGCCGCGCTGGCGGGCGCTGCGATCGCGAATGTCTCGGTGGGCGAGCGCCTGCTCGCCCTCCGGCCTGCGCAAAGCAGGCGCACTGCTCTCCCCCGCTCCCTCGATCGCGCCGTTGGTGGAAACCACGGATCGATCGCCTGACGGTCGGCCGGCCACGATGGGCCTCCAGACGGCTAGGCGACAGGTCCCACGAGGTCCCCGCGCCCATCCAGTTGACGATCGCAGTCTATGCGCACCGCCAACACAGGTCCGCGAGCCTGCCCGCGGTCGGGATGTCGCTACTCCGTGCACCGGCGACGCGTGCGTTTCCACCACGGGGCGCATCGAAGGCTTCTGCGACGCCAACCCGCTCGTTGATCGGAAGGATCGCGCCAGGACATTGATCCGGGAGCACTCCCCGAATTCGAAGCTCCGGTCACGGGACGTGAATGAGCGTCGCGCGCCCGTCGCTCCACCAGACATGCGCGCTGTCGGCGATGTCCCGGCGGTAGGGCTCGGCGTTCCCGAGCGCGAGGCGATTGGGTTCGACGCGCCAGCCGAGCCGCTGGGAGAGGACCTGCCCGATCCGCTGTTCGGCCTGCTCGGAGAACCCGAACATCGCCGGCGGGGTCGCGCAGCCGTCGGCGCGGTCGAGGTGCGCGGTGCCGACGACGACGCTGCCGTACTCGGGATCGGTGAAGTGGTCGGTGCTGGGCGGCGCATAGAGGCGCACGTGCACGTCGGTGCCAGCCGCGTCGCACGCGGTCTTGAGCCCGCGGTCGGCGTCGAGCTGGACCCGGCCCGAGGCGGTGCGGTAGGCCAGGTAGCGCGTGTGGCCGCTGCGCGTGTAGCCGAGGCGCCGCAGCGCGGCCTTGACCTTGCCGACGGTCGCGTGGCCGGAGAAGATCAGCGACACGGGCCAGTCGCGACCGGCGGCGCCGAGGTCGGGCGTCCCGTCGTAGGCCAAAAACGCAGGGCCGTGCTCGGACAGCCGGATGAGCTTGGGCGACGCGCGGGGAGGATCGGCGGCGGCGGGCAGCGCCATCGTGGCGGTCACCGCGACGGCGACCACGCCCGCGATCCGCAACAGGTCAATCCTCATCACGGGCCGTCCACGGAGCCGGGCTGTGCTGTGGCTGCCACCGCGCGGTCTGCGACCGCGGACCCGGTTGCACCGCGATCACGCGACCGCGCTGCAGGTCGATGTCGACGAGCAGGTCGCGCAGCACGGTTGCGGTCAGCTGGACGGACTGCGGGCGGTAGCCGCTTCCCGCCGGCACGTAGCCGGGCAGGGTCGCACGCACGTCGCGCCGCGGCGTCGGCAGCGACAGCAGCGCGGTCGCTCCCAGTCGATGGCCGCCGGCTCGCAGCGCGCCGAGCGCAGTGAGGCGCGGCACGGTCGATCCGAGCACCGCGCGCAGGCTGCCAGCGCGCCGGGCGCGATCGATGATCGGTCGCACCCGGCGCTCCAGAGCGCCGGAGCGCCGTGCGGCGGGCCGCGCAGCGACCAGCCGCGCCACCGGCTCGGCTTCACGGAGCGCCGGCACGCGGCCGGCCGCCACCGCGAAGCTCGCCGCGCGCGGGGCGGACTGGCCGGGGGTCAACACGAACGCTGCGACGCCGACGGCAGCCAGCCCGGCGATGGGCATGATCCTCGTCTGGCGCATCGGACGCTCCTCTACGCCGCCAGCGAGGGGGCGGCGGCGAGGGGCGATTCAGCCGGGCGGCGCATCATCGCCAGCAGCGACAGCCCGAACGGCAGGCGACGCCCGGTCGACAGCCAGCGCGCCTCGAGTCGCAGCGGGAGCTCGAGCAGACCGTTCAGGCGAGCCGGGGTGATGTCGAGGTCCGAATGGTCCGGTGGCCGGCGGTAGCGCTGGGCCAGGCGGACGATGGCTGCCGGCGCGAGCAGCAGGCTGTTGAAGTGCGTGTCGGTCAGCACCTCCCAGCCGGCGCCGTCGGCGGCCGCGTGAAGCTCGCGCCGGCCGTAGCGGCGGTAGTGGAGGTTGGCCTCGTCGTGCCAGGACCACAGCGCCTGGTAGGCGGGCACGGTGACCAGCAGGTAGCCGCCCGGGCGCGTCACCCGGCGCAGCTCGGCCAGGCTGACCCGGTCGTCGGGCGTGTGCTCGATGACGTCCAGGCAGGTGACGACGTCGAACGCGCCGTCGGCGAACGGCAGCTGCTCGATCGAACCTTGCTGGACGTTCGCGTGCCCGCGCCGGCGGGCCGCCTCGACGGCCGCGGGGCTGACGTCCACGCCCCAGGCCTGTCCGTAGTCAGCGAGCTCGTCGAGCGTGCGCCCGGAGCCGCATCCGGCGTCCAGCAGCCGGGCCGCGCGGCCCAGGTGCAGACGGTCGAGCTCGGCGCGCACAACGCGCCGTCGCCCGCGATACCACCAATGACGATCGTCGCTTCCGAGCATCGCCTCGAGTTCGTCGGTCTTCATGGCCGGCATGCTCGCCGCGCCTGGATGTGGGCCGGGCGATGAACGTGTTGGGATCGCGTTATCGGGTTCGAGCGGCGCTCTAACGGCGCCCACACGGGATCCCAACACCGGGTCCGGATCATCGAACCCATGTTCTTGCCCGTTCCCTCCCAGATCGGTTATGCCGGTCTCGCCGGCCTCATCCTCGGCGAGTCCGCGGGCCTCCCGCTGCCCGGCGAGACCGCGCTCATCACCGCGGGCGGGCTCGTTGCCGCCGGGCACCTGTCGCTCCCGATCGTGATCGCCGTCGCCGCGGTCGCGGCGGTCGTGGGCGACACCATCGGCTACTGGGTGGGCCGCCGCGGCGGCCGCGCGCTGCTGCTCCGAGACGGATTCGGGGCCACCCACCGCCGGCACGCCGTGCAGCGCGCAGACCGGTTCTTCGCGCGCTACGGCGCAGCGACCGTGTTCTTCGGGCGCTGGGTGCCCGGCGTGCGAATCGTGGCCGCCGTCACGGCCGGCGCCGCGCGCATGCCGTGGCCTCGATTCGCGGTTGCCAACGCGCTGGGCGCGTTCGCGTGGGCGGCCACGATCGCCACGCTGGCCGTGCTCGCAGGCCCGGTCGGCTCGGTCTTCCTGGCCGCGGGCGGGCTCGCGCTCGGCGCCGTCACCTTCGCGTTCGCCTGGCGCGCGCACCGGCGCATGCTCAAGCCGATCGAGCAGCCGGGCTGATGGGCGACCGGTCCACACCCCCCGCGCGGATCCGCGCGCGCCTCGAGCTCCTGCGCCTGGAGCGCGGAGCCGCCGAGGCCGCGGGCCTGACCGGCTGCGGCGTCTACATGGCCGAACTCGAGGCCGAGATCGCCGCCTGCCGGCGCGCGCTCGAGCGCGAGGCGATCACGGCGATCGCGACCCTCCGCGGCGCCCTCGTCGGCCGTCAGGTCGGCTGAGCGCACCGTGCCAACCCACACCACACACACCAACACGAGGAGTACCGACATGACCTCGCACCTCACCTCACCGACCGCTCGCCGGCTTCTCGACCGGCCGGGCGGCCTGATCCTCATCAGCCTCGCGGCCGCCGTCGTCGTCGGCCTGCTCACCTCGAGCCTCCTGGGCTTTGGGTTGTTCCTCGTCGTCCCGTCGCTCGTCGAGCGGCTTCTGCGCCGCTAACACAAGGCCAATGGTCGGCCAACCCGTTGCGAAGCACCCGCCCCGCACGCTCCCCACATGACAACCCCCACCGCCTGGAGGCAGACCATGATCACCGAGAAGGAAGTCGCGCCAGACGCGCGCCGTACCAGTCCCCCCGTCCAGCGCCTCGCCGGCCTGACCGTGGTCCTGCCGTGCTTCAACGAGGCGCCGAACATCGCGCAGGCCATCCGCGCGGCGTCTCGCGCCGCGAGCCGCAACGCCGACGAGCATCAGATCGTCGTCGTCGACGACGGCTCCACGGACGGGACCGCTGCCGTCGCCGCCGAGGCAGCGATCTCCGTGCCCAACGTCCGCATCGTGCAGCACGACCGCAACCGCGGCTACGGCGCGGCGCTGATCAGCGGCGTGCGCGCGGCGCGGATGCCGTGGGTGCTGCTCACCGACGCCGATCTGCAGTTCAACCTCGACCAGCTCGAGCACTTCGTCCCGCTCACGCGCGACGCCGACATCGTCCACGGCTGGCGCATGGACCGCAGCGACCCATGGCACCGCCGGGTCAACGCGGCCGCATGGAACCGTCTGGTCCGGCTCGCGTTCGACGTGCCGGTGCGCGACGTCGACTGCGCGTTCAAGCTGATCCGTCGCGCGGTGGTCGAGGATCTCGCGCTGACGTCCACGGGCGCGATGATCTCGACAGAGCTGCTCGTCAGGGCCCAGGCGAATGGCGCGCTCGTGCGCGAGCTCGGCGTCGAGCACCTCCCGCGTGTCGCCGGCGAGCAGAGCGGCGCCAACCCGCGCGTCGTGCTGCGCGCGTTCGGCGAGCTGCGCCAGCTGCGCCGAGAGCTCCGCGCGGAGCCGGCGCTCCCGGCGACGCCGGCCCCGAGCACGGCCGCCGCGGCGTAGCGGGAGTCCGACATGCCCGCTTTCGCTCTCATGGGGCGCGTCGCGGTCGTGGCCGTGCTCGCTGCCGTTGCGACCGGCTGCGGCGCATGGACGGTGTCCGGCGCCGGTTCGCAGATGGCCGGGCAGGCCGCTGCCGCCGCGCCCGCGGCCTCGTCGGGCAGCGGCATCGACGCGTTGACGCAGGTCGCCCGCCGGCGCTACATCACCGAATCACGCGGCCGGGTCGCGGTGCAGACACTGCATCGTGTTGCCGGCGACCCCGTGCTGCAGCGCCTGCTGCGCAGCGCCAACGTCGCCGCCACCCGCGCGTACGTCGAGCAGCAGTTCGCGGCGGTCTGGTACCACTGGCACGTCTCGCGACTGCGCGTCCTCAAGGGATCGCAGGCCGTCATCGACGTCGGGATGCCGTTCGTCGTGGCGCCGTCGCACATGGCGCTGCGCGGGCCGGGCGGGCAGAGGCTCTCGACGCTCGAGGTGTCCATCCAGGACGTCATCGGCTTCGTGCGCTACATGCATCGCAACTATCCGGTGGACGTGGTGGTGCGGGGCCAGAGGCCCGGCCACGTACGAACCTCGCTGCCGGCGGCCGCCCACGTGCAGCTGCCGTCGCGCGGCTCGGTGACGATCGCCGGGCACCGCTACCTCGTGCGCTCCTTCCAGGAGACCGCGCTGGGCGGCGAGCCCGTGACGGCCTGGATCCTCACGAGGGGCTGATCGGACATGGAGGCTGCAACCCTCACCCGCGCGTCCGGCCGGAGGGCGCCCCGCGCCCACGTCGCACTCCGCCAGGCCGCGGCGACGGCCGCGCCGCTCGTCGCGATCACCGCTCTCGGGGCCGTGCTGCGCCTGTGGGCCTTCGATCGCGTCCCGCGCAACGCGTTCTACGACGCCGCCGCGCACAGCATGAGCCTGTCGTGGCACAACTTCTTCTTCGGGGCGTTCGAGCCCGGCGGCCAGGCGTCGATCGACAAGGCGCCGGCGGATCTCTGGCTGCAGGTCGCGAGCTTCAAGCTCTTCGGCTTCACGCCCGTCGCGACGCGACTGCCCGAGGTCACCGCCGCGATCATCGCGATCCCGTTGCTGTACGCGCTCGTGCGCCGCCTGTTCGGTCACCGCGCCGGCCTCGCCGCCGCCGCCGCGCTGGCCGTCCTGCCGATCTCGGTCCTCACCGCGCACAGCGACACGATGGACTCGGTGATGATGGCGCTGAACGTCTCCGCCGCCTGGCTGGTCGTGGTCGGCGCGCAATCGCGCAAGGCGTGGCCGATCGTCGCCGCCGGCGCGGTGATGGGCCTCGCGTTCAACGTCAAGCTCTTCGAGGCGCTGATCGTGCTTCCGGCGCTCGGGCTGTTCATCGTGCTCGCGGTCGACCTGCCCCGTCGCAGGCGGCTGCTGGCCTTCGCCGGGAGCCTCGCGGCGTTCGCCGCCGTGAGCCTGAGCTGGATCGTGACGGCCTCGCTCACGCCCCTGAGCGGCCGGCCGTGGCCGATCGGGTCCAAGGACGGCAGCATCTGGAGCGTCGTCTTCGGCTTCAACGGGCTCGACCGGCTGCGCACGCCACCCTCGCCGGCCGCGCTCGCACAGGACCCGCCCGGCGTGCTGCGCTTCTTCCACGGCCAGCAGGGCTACGCGACCGCCGTCGGGACGATGTTGCTGGCGGCGCTCGTGCTGGGCGTGACCGCGACCGCCGTGACCCTGGCGCGCCGGCCGCGCGGCGGCGGGCCGAGACTGAGCCGGCTGCAACTCGCGGGCGTCATCTTCCTGGGTACCTGGCTCATCCTCGGCGTCGGCCTGATGAGCCACATGGGCCGCCTGCAGCCGCGATACCTCGAGGCGGTGAGCCCGGCGATCGCCGCGGTCGTCGGCGTCGGGCTCGTGCGGCTGGTCTCGGCGGCGCGCGAGCCCGGGCGTCTGGCGTCGGTGCCCCTCGTCGCGGCCGTCGGGGTCGCGGCCGTCGGCGCGATCGTGCTCGTCAGCCCTCCCGCCTGGGCTGTGATCGCGGCGGTCGCGGCGGTCGCGGGCTGCGGCCTCGCCGCCGGACGCCTGGCCGGGCCGGGCCGGGGCAGGTCGCTCACGGTCCTCGGCCTCGTCGCCGTGCTGGCCGTCCCCGCGGCGGGTGCCGCCTCGGTCGCGCGCCAGCACAAGTCCGACGCCGGGCTGCCCCTGCGCACGCCGCCGGCTCAGATGGCGGCGCTCAGCGGGTACCTGCGGGCCCACCAGGGCTCGGCCCGCTACGAGTTCGCCAGCCCGACGTCCTTCCGCGCCTCCCCGCTGATCATCCAGGACGGACGTCCGGTGCTCCTGCTCACGAGCCTCTACAAGCGCCCGCTGGTCACGGGAGCCCAGCTGCAGCACCTCGTCGCGACCAGCCAGGTCCGCTACGCGCTGCTCGGCCGGGTGAACTGCGGTCCGACGACCTGCACGGACGCGGTCCGCTGGGCCCATGCGCACTCCCGCGACGTGAGCTCCGCGGCCGGACAGCCGCCGGGCACGGTCTACCGCCTGCTCCCGGCGCCTGGCGGCGCAGGAGGACGCTAGATGCTCCTGGCCGGCGCGGCCGCGGGCGCCGCGGTCGCGATCAACGTCGGCTACGTCGTGCAGCACAGCGGCCTGGCGAGCGCTCCGCGGATCGAGCTGCGGCGCCCACTCGCCGCGGTCGCCGCGCTCCTGCGCTGCCCGCGCTGGGTGGCGGGCGCGGTGCTCGGCTACGCCGGCCTCGCGCTCGAGTACATCGCGCTCACCGCGCTCCCGCTCTCGGCCGTGCAGGCGACGATCGGCGCGGGCCTCGTCATCGTCGCCGTGCTGTCGCGGGTTCGCGGCGGGGTGGCGCTCGCCCGCGGCGACGTGCTCGGAGCCGCGCTCGCGATCGCCGCGCTCGCCGTCATCGCCGTCGCGACCCCCGCGGCGGGCGCAGCGCATCACGCCCCCTCCCCGCTCGGCCTGGCGGCCGCCGCGGCGGTCGTGGCGGGCGGCGGCGCTCTCGCGGCGCTCCGGCTGCGGACCGCCGCCGGGCTCGCGCTCGCGGCCGGCCTGCTGTACGGCATGACGAGCATCGCGATGGCCGCCCTCGCCCCGCTGCTCGCGGGCGCCTCACCCCCGCTCGCCGTTGCCGGCATCGCGCTGGCGACCGGCGTGCCGGCGACCGCGGCGGGCTTCGTGTGCTTCCAGCGTGCCCTTCAGCGCGGGCGCCCGCTGCCGGTGGTCACGGCGATGATGGCCGGGATGGACGTCGTGGCGATCGCCGGCGGGCTGCTTGTCCTCGGCGATCCACTCGCCTCCGGCGCGGGCGCCCGCACCGCGCAGCTGGCCGGGCTCGCGCTCGCGGCGCTGTCGGCGGTCGTGGTGCTACATGCCGGGCGGCGCGAGGCGCCGGCCGCCGAGAAAGCGCCAGGCCTCGAGCGAGGCGAGGACACCGTGCTGCGGTCCCGGGTCCGGCGGATTGGCGCCCGGCCAGGCGTGCCTGCCGCCGACGATCTGCAGGTGCGCGACGGCGGTCCGTCCGCGACACGGGCCCCAGTCGAGGCGTAGGAGCCCCTGACGCGGGCGGTTTCGCGTCGGTTCATCGGGGCAGTCGTCGAGGTCGGCCCACCGGCGCAGCCAGCGGGCCACGCTGATGCGGGGATGGCCCGGCTTGCCGTAGTACGGCGCCGTGGTGTCCGACGTGCCGTGAATCTCGAGGACCGACAGGGGCCGGTGCGCGCGGCAGGCCGGCAGGCTTCCGTACGCCCCGGCGACGGCGACGATGCCGGCCAGCCGGTCATCTCCCGCGCAGGCGAAGCGCGCGGCCATGCCGGCGCCGTTGGACACCCCGGTGGCGGACACGCGCCGCGGATCGAAGCATCCGCCGGCGAGCAGGCGGTCCAGGAGCTCGTCGACGAACTGCACGTCCGCATCGCCCTCATCGGCCCCGATGCGCCAGCTGCGGCCCACGGCATCGGGGTAGACGACGGCGAAGTGGTAGCGGTTGGCCAGGCGCGACAGGCCCGTATAGCCCTCCATGAACGCGCCGCTGCCCCCGGTTCCGTGCAGCGCGACGATCAGGGCCAGCGCGTGGTGTGCTCCCGGGGGGACGTGCAAGAGCGCGGATCGCGTGCCCTGGCCGTCGACGGCGACCGACAGGCGAGTGCTCCGTCCCTGCGGCGTCGCGCAGGCCTTCGTGACGTCCACGGCCGCGCGCGGCGCGGGCGCGGCCGTGCCCCCGCTGACGCCTGCGAGCGCGACAGCGGCCAGCAGCAGGGCCAGCCCTGCGAGCACCGAGAGGCACGACGAGCGGCTGGCACGCATCGGCGCAGCACGTTAGCGACGGCGGTGCTCGGGTGGGCCGGGTCAGGGGGCGGTGCTGCGCGGGAGCCACAGGACGAACCGCGCCCCGGCCGCGGATTCCTCGAGCACGACGTCGCCGTCCATGTGCCGCGCCAGCTCGCGGGCGATCGCGAGCCCGAGACCGAAGCCGCCGGGCACGGCGTCCGCGCCGCGGGCGAAGCGCTCGAAGATGCGCTCGCGGTCCGCATCGCCCACGCCGGCGCCCTCATCCTCCACGGCGATGCCCGCGCGGTCGTCGTGCGTGGTGAGCTCGGCACGCACGCCGCCGGCGGCGGGGGTGTGGCGCAACGCGTTGTCGAGCAGGATCCGCAGGATCCGCGCCACGTTGCCGGGATCGGCGACCGCCCAGGTGCCCGCGCCGTCATTCACCGCGAGCGTCCGCTCCTCTTCGGCCAGCCGGCCCTCGAGCTCGGCCACGATCGATCGCAGCACCTCGCCGAGGTCCACCGGCTCACGGCGCAGCGGCAGCCCGGCATCGATGCGGCTGAGGTCGAGCAGCTCCCCGGCGAGCTGCGACAGTCGGGCCGCCTGCTCGTCGGCCTTGCGGGCCTGCTGGCGGGCGTCGTCGACGGCGAGCGGCTCGGCCTCGAGGTCTGAGATGAGCAGCGCGAGCATGACCTGCAATGACGCCACCGGCGTGCGCAGCTCGTGCGACGCCGTGGCGACGAACGCCCGGCGCGCCTGCTCCTGGTCGCGCAGCCGCGTCTGCATGAACGCGAAGGTCCGGCTGAGGTCGCCGATCTCGTCGCGCCCGTCCTCGGGCTGGAACTCCGCGACGGGACCGACGTGGGCCACCCGGTCGGCCGTGTCGCGCAGCCGGCGGATGCGCCCGGCCATGCGGCTCGCGATGACGCCGCCCACCAGGACCGCCCCGAGCAGCCCGACGACCGCCGCGACGATGAACGCCCGGCGCACCACGCCCGTGATGTCGCGCACGTCGTCGACCGGGCGGCGGGCGTTCACGACCACCGGGACCTCGTCGATCTTGACCGGGACGGCCACCTCCGCCTCGGCCTGGGTCCCGCTGCCGGTGATCGCCTCGCGTGAGTGGCCGCTGCGCAGCGCCGCACGCGCGAGGGCGAACGTCTCGCTCGGATCGGGATCGGTGCTGACCAGCACGTGCCCCGCGCCGTCGAGGACCGCCACGTCCGCGCCGATCCGGCGCAGCGGCTTCGTCGCGGCCAGCAGTCGCGGGCTGCCCGCGCGCAGGGCGGACTCGGGCAGCCGCGTGAAATCTCCGAGCTCGCTGTGCACCGTCTGCGCCAGGTTTTCTCGCGCGGAGGTGCGAAGCAGCCGGTCCAGCGGGGAGAACATCGCGACTGCCGCGACCGTCAGCGTGAGCGCGCTCACGAGCACGAGCACGGCGACGACGCGCCCGCGGAGCCCCAGCCGCACGTCAGGGCTCGCCGATGCGGTAACCGGCTCCGCGCACGGTGAGGATGAGCTCCGGCTCCTCGGGCGTGGTCTCGAGCTTCTCGCGCAGATGGCGCACGTGCACGTCGACGGACCGCGGGTCGCGATAGGCGCTGTCGCCCCAGATCGCGCGGAGCAGCTCGTGGCGCGAGTGCACGCGATGGCGCTGCGCCATGAGCGCGTGCACGATCTCGAACTCCGAGAACGTGAGGTCGACCGCCGCTCCGTCGCGTCTGACCTCGCGCAGTCCCGGGTCGAGCGTCAGCGGGCCGACGCGCAGCGGCGAGCCGGCGCGGTCGTCGCCGGTGCCCACGCGGCGCAGCACCGCTCGGATGCGGCTGCGCAGCTCGGCCGGACGAAACGGCTTGACGACGTAGTCGTCCGCCCCCGCCTCGAGTCCGAGGACGGCGTCGGCTTCGCTGTCCAGCGCGGTGAGCATGATCACCGCCACGGGATTGCGCCGCGCGCGCAGCTCGCGGCAGACCTCGTAGCCGTCGGGGCTGCCCGGCCCGAGTGCGACGTCGAGCAGCACCGCGTCGAAATGCTGGGTGCTCGCGTGGTCGATCGCCGCGCGGCCGTCCGCGACGGCGAGGACGCGGTGGCCCTCGCGCTGGAAGTACTGACGCAGCGCTTCGCGCAGCGACGACTCGTCGTCGCATACGAGGATGTCGAGCGCCTGGGGGATCACCGGTGACCTAACCGTAACCCCGCGGCGCGCAGCCTGTGATGTACCCGAACCTCCTCGATCCGATCGCCGCCGGCGCGACCGCGGTTGATGAGCTCCGCGCCGCCGAGCGCGCCGCCGGTCTGGAGCGCCACGCGTTGCAGCAACTCGCGCCGGCCGAGGCGGAAGGCGCAGTCGACATCGCGTGCCGGTAGGTCCAGCGCGGGGCGGACGACGCGGTTCCACAGCGCGCTGCCGGTGCGCCTGACGACCGGCGCCCGCTGCGTCACCCACCTGCCGACGACGAGATCGGCCTGGGCCGCCGCCGCGAGGGCGTCCTCCAGCTCGCCGACGTCGAAGCGAGCGTCGGCGTCCATGAGCAGCACCCAGTCCAGCCGCGCCGCCGCGATCCCGGTGCGCACGCAGTCGCCATGACCGCGGTCGGCGCCATGGACGATGAGCCGGACCCGCGGATCGTGGCGGACGAGCTCCCCCGCGGCGGCGACCGTGGCATCGCTGCTGCCCTCGTCCACGAGGACGATCTCGTGTGCCCGGGCGCAGCGCTCGGCCGCGTGGGTGCACTGCGCCACGACGTCGGGCAGGCCGTCGGCCTGGTCCAGGCGTGTGAGCACGATGGTCAGGCCCTCCATGGCGCACAACCTAAAAGCGGCCGGTTGCGCTCCGTGGGGTGACACGTTGGCATCGCGTTGGGATCGCGCCGAACCCGGCGAGCACAACACAGATCCAACGCAAACCGCCCCGAACGCTCAGGCCGGGGCACGAGCATTGCCGGCATGCGAGTCCTGATCGTCGAGGACAAGGTCAAGATGGCCGGACAGCTCTGGCGCGCGCTACGCGGCGAGGGGATGGCCTCCGACGTCGCCGTCAAGGGCGAGGACGCGCTGTGGATGGCGGCTGCGACCACGTACGACGCGGTCGTGCTCGACGTGATGCTGCCGGGCATCGACGGCTTCGAGACGGTCCGGCGCCTGCGCGCACAGGGCGAATGGGTGC
Organism: Solirubrobacteraceae bacterium; assembly: GCA_033855075.1. Taxonomy (GTDB): domain Bacteria; phylum Actinomycetota; class Thermoleophilia; order Solirubrobacterales; family Solirubrobacteraceae; genus CADCVQ01. The sequence continues at coordinate 21,911 of JAWVGM010000059.1, forward strand.
CGGTCCTCATGCTGACCGCACTCGGTGACGTCGATGATCGCGTGGCCGGGCTGGACGGCGGGGCCGATGACTACATGACCAAGCCGTTCGAGGTGCGCGAGCTGACCGCGCGGCTGCGCGCGCTCGTGCGCCGCGACCCGGTGCAGCGCCCCGCGGTTCTCGATGTCGGCACGCTGCGCCTCGATCCCGCCGGCCGCAGGGTGTGGCGCGACGGCCACGAGATCGAGCTGGCGGAGAAGCCGTTCGCGCTCCTGGAGACGTTCATGCGCCAGCCGGGGGCAACGCTGAGCCGCTTCGCACTGCTCGAGTCCGTGTGGGACCAGGGCTACGACCACCGCTCGAACGTCGTCGACCAGCACGTCCACGCGCTCCGTGACCTCATCGACCGGCCGTTCGGCGTCAAGAGCATCGAGACCGTTCGCGGCCGCGGCTACCGGCTGCGCGAGGATGGCGGACGGTGAGCCGCATGCCCGTCCGCTGGCGGCTCACGCTGGCGTTCGCCTGCGTGATGGCGGTCCTGCTGGTCGCAAGCGGCGTGTTCGTCCGCCAGCAGGTCGGCGCGAATCTCGACACGGCCCTGAACGCATCGCTGCGCTCGCACGCGGCCGACATCGCCACGCTCGCCCAGCAGGCGGACACCGGGCTGGCCGACGCGACGAACACCGGCGTGGCCGGACAGCGCGCGCAGCTCGCGCAGATCATCGATGCCCGCGGGCGGGTGATCGACGCGACCCCGGGCCTGCCTCCCCGCCCGCTGCTGGGGACGGCCGCGCTGGCGCGGGCCCAGCACGCCACCGTGCTGCTGCAACGCACCGTCGTCGCGGGCGACCAGCCCGTGCGGCTGCTCGCCGTTCCGATCAGAGCGCAGGGAAAGCAGCTCGTCGCGGTCGTCGGGCAGTCGCTCGAGCAGCGCCAGCAGGCGATCGGCGATCTGAAGCACGTGCTCCTGATCGGCGGCCCCGTCACGCTGCTCCTGGCGTCGCTCGCCGGCTACGCGCTCATCGGCTCGGCGCTGCGACCGGTGGAGATCATGCGCCGCCGCGAGCGCACGTTCATCGCCGACGCCAGCCACGAGCTGCGCAGCCCGCTGGCGATGCTGCAGACGGAGCTTGAGCTGATGGCGCGAGACCAACCCAGCGGGGACGATCTGCGCGCGGCCACGGACTCGGCGATCGAGGAGACCACGCGGCTCGCCCGCCTCGCGGACGACCTGTTGCTGCTCACCCGCGCCGACAGCCACCGCCTCGAGCTGCGCGCGCGGCCCGTCGCGCTCGCCGATCTGGTGCGCGCCGCCACCGGCCGCGCGCTGCGGCGCAAGCCGGCGGGCGTGGAGATCGCGATTCGCGGCGCCGCCGGCGCGCCGCTCGTGCGCGCCGACCCAGATCGCATCGGGCAGGCGCTCGACAACATGCTCGGCAACGCCCTGCGCTACGCGGCCGGTGCGATCGAGGTGAACGCTCGGGTCGCCGGGTCCACCGTGGAGATCCACGTGATGGACGACGGACCCGGGTTCCCGGCGGACTTCCTGCCGCGCGCGTGGGAGCGCTTCGCCCGCGCGGACAGCGCGCGCACCGACGGGGGCGCCGGCCTCGGGCTTCCGATCATTTGCACGATTGCCGAGCTGCACGGCGGCGAGGCCGGGGCGGTCAACCGCCCGGGCGGCGGCGCCGACGTCTGGATCAGCCTGCCGCTCTTGGCGCGCCCCCGCGTGGCCGCCCGGGTGCCCGGCCGACCGGCGGGCGCTCCCGGCGCATAGCCGGGAGCGCCCATGCGGTCACGACTACTGCACGCCCTGGAACTCATTGTCCGCGGTGGGGTTGCCGGGCTCGTCGGCATGGCCACCGGGGCCATCGCTGTTCGCGGCCGTCTCGGACCCGGGGGTCTCGGCGGCGCCGGGCGCCTCGCTTGCGGCGGGTGCTTCCGTGCCCGGCGTCTCGGCCGCACCGGTCGTGCCGGCCGCCACCGTCTTGCTCGTGGCCGAGGCCGTGCCCGGCGTGTCAGGCGTGGTCTGATCGCCCGACTGGACCTTGTCGAGGTCCGGGCCGCCCACCGGCTCCGCGCTCGGCGAGGCCGTCTGCGCGGCCTTGACCGCCGGGGCGGCCGGCGGCCCAGACTGAGCGCCCGCGACCGCGGAACCACCCGCCGCCAGAGCGGCGAGGGCGCCAACCGCGAGCCCGACCTTCTGTAGACGCTTGATCATGGAGTCTCCTTCGTTCGTGGTTATCAAGCGCTTTCAGCCTCACGGCACGGCATGTACGGACGATTGGGCTCCTATCCTGCTCGCGTGGAACGCGTCGTCGCCCTGGTGTGCAACCCGTCGGCCGGTGGCGGCCGGGCCGCGCGCGTGCTGCCGGAGGTCGAGGCGGCGCTGCGCGGGCTCGACGTGTCCTTCCACACCGAGATCACCCGGGATTTCGCGCACGCGCGGGCCCTGGCCCGGGCGGCGGCCGTCGCGGGAGAGCTGACCGTGACGCTCAGCGGCGACGGGCTCGTCGGCTGCGTGGCCGGTGCGCTCAGCGAGATTCCCGGCGCGGTCCTCGGCGTGCTGCCGGGCGGGCGCGGCAACGACCTCGCGCGCGTGCTCGGGATCCCGAGCGACCTGCGCGCCGCGTGCCGCATCGTCGCGGCCGGCCGCGAGCGGCCCCTCGACCTCGGCGACGTCGACGGGCACCCGTTCATCGGGATCGCCTCGCTGGGCTTTGACTCCGACGCCAACCGGATCGCCAACGAGGCGCCCTCGCGCCTGGGCAAGCTCGTCTACGTCTACGGCGGGCTGCGCGCACTCGCCGCCTGGAAGCCCGCGCGCTTCGAGCTGCGCCTCGACGGCCGCCCCCTCGCGTTCACCGGCTACACGGTCGCCGCGGCGAACTCCACGTCCTACGGCGGCGGCATGCAGCTCGCACCGCACGCCTCGCTCAGCGACGGCCTGCTCGACATCGTGCTCATCGCGCGGCACTCCAAGGCGGGCTTCCTCGCCACGCTGCCCAAGGTGTTCAAGGGCGAGCACACCACGCACCCGGCCGTGCGCGTCGAGCGCGCGCGCGAGCTGCACGTCGACGCCGACCGGCCGTTTGACATCTACGCGGACGGCGATCCGGTCGGCCGCACGCCGGCGACGATCCGCGTCACGCCCGCCGCCGTCGGCGTGCTGGCGCCACGGTGATGCTCGCCGCGAAGATCGCCGTCGCCCGGGCGGCCGGAGCGGTCTCGCGCCGCAGCGGTCGCGGCGCGACGAGCCTGCCCGGCAAGCTGCTCATGCGCCTCGAGCCGCAGGCGATCGGGCAACTCTCCTCCCGCCTGCCGCGGGGCAGCGCCGTCATCTCGGCGACGAACGGCAAGACGACGACCGCCGCTATGGTCGCGGCGATCCTCGAGCGCACGGGCACGCGACTCGTCCACAACCGCGCCGGCGCGAACATGGCGGGCGGCGTGGCGACGGCGCTGCTGAACGCCTCTCACGGCGATGGCATCGACGGCGACGCGGGGCTGTTCGAGGTCGACGAGTTCTGGCTGGACCGCGTCGTCGCGCAGCTCGAGCCGCGGGCGCTGCTGCTCTCCAACCTCTTCCGCGATCAGCTGGATCGCTACGGAGAGCTCGAGACGATCGCCGACCGCTGGGCGGCGGCGATCGCAGCGGCGCCGGATACGCAGCTCGTGCTCAACGCCGACGACCCGCTCGTCGCCGACCTCGGCAACGCGCGCGCCGACCATGCGGGCGTTACGTACTTCGGCATCGACGACGACCGCGTCGCACTCGCCGGCATGGGCCACGCGTCGGACTCCAAGCACTGCCGTCGCTGCGGCGCGCCCTACCTCTACGACGCGGTCTACATGGGTCACCTCGGCCGCTACCACTGCCCCAACGGCGACTCGCGGCGCCCCACGCCGAACGTCGCGGCGACCGACGTCGTGCTCGACGGCACCCGCGGCGCGAGCTTCACGCTGCGCGTGGGCGCAGAAAGCAGCCGGGTCGTCCTTCCCCTCCCCGGCCTCTACAACGTCTACAACGCACTCGGGGCCGCCGCCCTGACGCACCTCCTGGGGACGACCGTTGCCGACATCGCGGCGGGACTCGGCGAGGTGCGGGCCGCATTCGGCCGAGCGGAGACCGTCAGCATCGGCGGCCGCGAGCTGTCGATCCTGCTCGTCAAGAACCCGGCCGGAGCCAACGAGGTGCTGCGCACGGTGGCCCTCGACGAGGGCGAGCACGACATCCTCGCCGTGCTCAACGACCGCATCGCGGACGGGCGCGACGTCTCCTGGGTCTGGGACGCCGACTTCGAGGTGCTGGGCGGCCGCGTGCGGCGTGTGACGTGCAGCGGCACGCGCGCTGCCGAGCTCGCGCTGCGGCTGAAGTACGCCGGGATCCCGCCGGACCGGCTGCACGTCGTGCCCGCGCTCGACCGCGGCCTGGATGCGGCGCTCGCCTCCGGCGACGGGCGGCTCATCGCGCTGCCCACCTACACGGCGATGCTCGCGCTGCGCCAGCTGCTCGTGGCGCGCGGCGCGGCGGAGGGGTCCTTCGCGTGAGCCACGTCATCTGGCACGACGTCGAATGCGGCTCCTACACGGAGGACCTGCCGCTGTGGCGCTCGCTCGCGCAGGGGGAGGTCGGCCCCGTGCTCGACGCCGGCGCCGGCACCGGCCGCGTCGCCCTGGATCTCGCGCGCCACGGCCACGACGTCGTCGCGGTCGACCGCGACCCGGAGCTGCTCGAGGAGCTGCGTCGCCGCGCCGGCGGCCTGCCGGTCGAGACGGTCATCTGCGACGCACGAGCACTCGAGCTCCCGGGCCGCAGCTTCGGGCTCATCCTCGCCCCGATGCAGCTCGTGCAGCTGCTCGGCGGGTTCGCTGGCCGCATGCGCTTCCTGCAATCGGCCCGCGCCCTTCTGGCGCCGGGCGGCATGGTCGCCTGCGCCATCTCCGAATCGATGGAGGTCTTCGACAGCGACGTCGTCCTGCCGCGTCCGGACGTCGCCGTCGTCGACGGGGTGCGCTACTCCAGCCAGCCGGTCGGGCTGCGCGACGAGGGCGGGCGGGTGGCGATCGAGCGCATCCGTGAGATCACGGCCGGCGACGGTAGGCGCAGCGCGGCCGGGGACATCATCTATCTCGATCGCCTCGCGAGCTCGACCTTCGAGCTCGAGGGCACCGGCGCGGGCTTCACGCCCGCCTCGCGGCGATTCATCCATCCCACGGACGATCACGTCGGTTCGAGCGTGGTGATGCTGCGTGCCTGAGCTGCGGATCTGCGCGCTGTACCCGGACGTCATGAACATCTACGCCGATCGCGGCAACCTGCTCATGCTCGAGCGCCGCTGCACATGGCGCGGGATCGGCTTCACGCTCGAGCGGGCCGGCTTCGGGGACCGCATCGATCCCGACGCGCACGACCTCTTCTACCTCGGCGGTGGCCAGGACCGCGACCAGCGGTTGTGCGCCCTGGATCTCGTGCAGACCAAACGCGATGCGCTGCACGCCGCCGCGCAGCGCGGCGCCCTCGTGCTCGGCGTCTGCGGCGGCTACCAGCTGCTCGGGCACCGCTACATGCTCGGCGAGGAGGAGATCCCCGGCCTGGGACTCGTCGATCTCGAGACCATCCGCTCCGACGGTCCGCGGCTCATCGGCGACGTCGCGATCGAGGTCGACCTCGACGCGGACGAAGGGTTGGCGCCGCGCGTCCTCGCGGGATTTGAGAACCACGGCGGGCGCACGCACCTGGGCGCGGGCGAGCGTCCGCTCGGGCGCGTGATCAAGGGCCACGGCAACACCGGCTCCTCAGGAGCCGAGGGCGTGCGCCGCGACGGGGTCATCGGCACGTACCTCCACGGGCCGCTGCTGCCGAAGAACGCGTGGTTCGCCGACTGGCTCATCCGGCGGGCGACGGGCGTCGCCGAGCTCGAGCCGCTCGACGACACATTCGAGGACGCCGCGCACGCCGAGGCGCGCCGCGCGGCGGGGGTTCCCAATTCGTTAACACCCCCTGCATACGGGTAGGCTCCGCGCCGATGGGGGACCCCGCGAAGTCCACGGCCGAACCGCTGGAGTTCCGTGAGGCGACCAAGCGCTATCCGGGTACCTCGTCGCCCGCGGTCGACGGGCTGAGCCTCGAGGTTCCGGCTGGAGAGATCTGCGTCTTCGTCGGCCCGTCGGGCTGCGGCAAGACCACCGCCATGCGGATGGTCAACCGGATGATCGACATCACGTCCGGCGACATCCTGCTCGGCGGGCGCAGCGTCAAGGACCGAAAGCCCGACGAGCTGCGCCGCAACATCGGCTACGTCATCCAGCAGATCGGCCTGTTTCCCCACCGCACGATCGGCGAGAACGTCGCGACCGTGCCCCAGCTGCTCGGCTGGGACAAGGCACGGATCTCCAAGCGCGTCGACGAGCTGCTCGAGCTCGTCAGCCTCGACCCAGCCGAGATGCGCGACCGCTACCCCACTCAGCTCTCGGGCGGACAGCGCCAGCGCGTCGGCGTCGCCCGCGCCCTGGCCGTCGATCCCCCCGTGATGCTCATGGACGAGCCGTTCGGCGCGATCGACCCGATCAACCGCGAGCGCCTCCAGAACGAGTTCCTGCGCCTCCAGGCCGAGCTGCGCAAGACGATCATCTTCGTCACCCACGACATCGACGAGGCGATCAAGATGGGCGACCGCATCGCGATCATGCAGGTGGGCGGAAAGCTCGCGCAGTACGCGCCTCCCGCCGAGCTGCTCATGCATCCCGCCAGCCGGTTCGTCGAGGACTTCGTCGGCTCCGACCGGGCACTCAAGCGGCTCGCACTGCAGCGCGTGCGCGACATCGACCTGTGGACGGCCGCGGCGATCCGGATTGGCACGCCGGTGGACAAGGCGGCCGCGATGATCGCCGAGGCCGATGTGCCCTACGCGATGCTCGTCGACGAGAACGGGCACCCGCTCGGTTGGCTCAGCGACCGCGCGATGACCGGCGAGCGCGTGACGAATGAGTTGCGCTCACCCGCCCACCCGATTCTCGAGCTCGATGACGTCCTGCGAGACGCGCTCGCCAACCTGCTGTCGTCCGAGACGCGCTACGGCGCGGTGGTCGACCACAACGGCACGCTCGCGGGCATCCTGTCGCTCGAGGTCATCCAGCACTTCCTCCAGGTCGCTCCACCTGCCTCCCCCACCGGCGCGGACCTGCTGCGCGAATGATCGAGCACGTTGTCCCGCTCGCCCAGCTGAAGATCGGCAAGCCCGGTGGGTCTGACTCGTGCGTGGCGAACAACGGCTTCTGCCCTGACTGGATCGCCCACAACCTCGACCGCTACTGGACGCCGCTGCTCCAGCACGTGTACCTCACGGTCGCTCCCGTGGCCATCGGCTTCGTGATCTCGCTCGTGCTGGCGATCATCGCCCATCGCCGCCGCTGGCTGACCGGGCCGATCATCACGATCACCGGCATCTTCTTCGCGATCCCCAGCGTCGCGGCGTTCTTCCTGCTGCAGCCGATCACGGGCCTCGGCTACACGACGGCGATGGTCGCGCTGGTCTCCTACACCCTGCTGATCATCTTCCGCAACATCACGACGGGGCTGCGCGGCGTCCCCTCCGAGGCGGTCGATGCCGCCCGGGGCCAGGGCCTCACCGACCGCCAGGTGCTCTACCGCGTCGAGCTGCCGCTGGCCATCCCGGAGATCATGGCCGGGCTGCGGGTCGCCGTCTCCACGACCGTGGGCCTCGCCGCGCTCGCCGTCTTCGCGGGCGCCGGCGGTCTCGGCGCGCAGATCCTCCGCGGCGATGACAAGTTCTTCAAGTCGAACGTCGTCGTCGCCGGCGGGCTGTGCGTCCTGCTCGCCGCGGTGCTCGACCTGCTCATCCTCGGCATCCAACGGCTGATGACCCCCTGGCAGCGGGCAAGCGCATGACCACGACGCTGGCGTTCCTCGGCGACTTCGGCCAGGCGATCGAGTTCATCTTCAAAGAGCGCGCCTCGGTCTCCGGCGACGTGCGGATCGGCGGCATTCCGGAGCTGTCGGGATTCGGGGTGACGCACATGTACGTCTCGATCGCCGCGGTCGCGATCGCCGCTGCGTTCGCGATCCCGATCGCGCTGTGGCTCGGGCACATCGGCCGCGGCGACTTCCTCGCCACCGCCACCTCGAACGTCGGCCGCGCGGTGCCGTCGCTGGCGCTGCTGGCGTTCTTCATCTCGTTCGTCGGGCTGGGCTACACGAACGTCATCCTGGTGCTCACGCTGCTGGCGATTCCTCCGCTCATCACGAATACGTACGTCGGGATGCGCCAGGTGGACCGCGACCTCGTGGACGCGGCGCGTGGCCAGGGAATGAGCGAGCTCGACATCGTGCGCAAGATCGAGCTGCCGCTGGCGCTGCCGTCGATCTTCGGCGGCCTGCGCACGTCCTCGGTCAACGTCGTCGCGACCGCCACCATCGCGCCGCTGGCGAACGTCCAGACGCTCGGCGAGCCGATCATCACGCCGCAGACCTACGGCTTCGTGGGCCAGCTCGGCGCGGCCATCGTCGTCGCGGTCCTCACGATCTCCGTGGACTTCCTCTTTGCCCGCCTCCAGCGGGCGGTCACCCCTGCGGGCCTGAAGCTCGCTGAGCCGGCCCGGCGCCGGTGGTTCTCGTTTCCAATGAAAAGGAGCATCGAATCCTCATGATCTCGACCTACCGCAGGATCCTCTCCGTGCTGGCGATCCTGTGCCTCGCCGTGGGGTTCTCCGCTTGCGGGTCCGACAAGAAGTCCGACACGAAAAGCTCGGGGGCGCCTGCAGGCGGCAAGACCATCACCCAGGATCCTGCCAACGCCTCCAAGGGCACGATCACGGTCGGCTCGAAGAACTTCACGGAGCAGTTCATCCTCGGCGAGATCTACGCGCAGACCCTCGAAGCGCAGGGCTTCAAGGTCAAGCGCCACCTGAACCTCGGTTCTGAGCAGGTGGCCTACAAGGCGCTCAAGGGCGGCGACATCGACATGTATCCGGAGTACACCGGGACGTCGTTGATCAACTTCTTCAAGGTCAAGCCCGCTGACGTCCCCAAGCAGCCGGACGTGGCCTACAACCAGGTCAAGGCGGATTACGCCAAGCAGGGGATCACGGCGCTGGCGCACACGCCGTTCTCCAACACGTACGTCATCACGTCGACGAAGAAGACCGCCGACAAGATCGGCGATCCCAAGACGATGACCGAGCTGTTCTCCGGCAAGGGCAAGAACCTGTCGATCTCGGGCTTCCCGGAGTGCCGCCAGCGCAAGGACTGCCTGCTCGGCCTGCGCTCGGACTTCGGCTACAAGGGCAAGTTCGTCTCCTCGGACGGCAAGTTCAACGACCTCGACCAGGGCAACTCGGACCTGACGCTGGCCTTCAGCACCGACCCGCAGCTGGCGTTGACGAACAAGTACGTCGCCTACACGGACGACAAGCGGTTCTTCCCGCCGTACAACATCGCGCTCGGGATCAAGGACGCGGTCGCCAAGAAGATCGGTCCGAAGACGATCTCGACCCTCGAGGCCGTTCAGACGGGCATGACGGAGGAGGCGATGCGCGAGCTCAACCGCCGCGTCGAGCTCGAGAAGCAGGAGCCCAAGACGGTCGCCGCGGCGTACCTGAAGGAAGAGGGCTTCACCAAGTAGCGCTCCGCTCCGCCGCGTGGTGGAGCAGGAGGCGTCCGTCCCCGCCGCCTCGTGGCGGGGACGGGCGCCCTACTGAGGTTCGCCGACTGAGTCGGTGCGCACGCGCGTGGGCCCGGCGTAGCCCTCGGGATGCAGCACGAACATCTCCGTCGCCAGGTCCGCCTCGGTGTCGATCCCGCTGACGAACGCGCGGACCTTGCGGCCGGTGAGGCGCTCGATCGGATCGCAGAACTCGGCGACCTCGGCGTACTGGAACAGCAGCCGCAGATCGCGCAGCCGCTGGTGCTCGCCGAGGTACCGCAGCCGATGCTCGGCCGGGGTGAACGTCTGCTCGAGCGTGACCAGAACGATGTCGGGGCCGGCCCACTGCGTGCGCGTCTTCGTCGGCCCGCGGCCGAACTGGTCCTTGTAGATGCGCACCATCTCGTTCGAGATGGCGTTCAATATCCCGTGGTCGCCGACGCCGTCATGGTCGTAGGCGGCTGGATGGCCGTCCTGCAATGGGTACTCCGAACCGTGGTGGGATGAGCCCCGAGCCCCACCGCGGCCCCGGAGGAGCTCGGCACTACTCGAGTTCAAACGAGACCCGATCCGGCACTCGCGCCTTCGCAGCCCACCGACAAGGTCGCTCCCTAGCCTACCCCGTCGAGCCAAATCCGCCCGTGTCGCGCGCGCTCGCAGCGAGCTCAGAGACCTCGGCGACCTCGGGCGCGGCGACCGCGACGACGACGAGCTGTGCGATGCGGTCCCCCGCGTCGATCTCGAACGCGGCCTCGCGATCGGTGTTCAGCAGCAGGATCTTGACCTCGCCGCGGTAGCCCGCGTCGATGAGTCCCGGCGCGTTGACGAGAGCGATCCCGTGGCGGGCGGCGAGTCCCGAGCGCGGGAGTACGAGCCCGGCGTGGCCCGCGGGCAGCTCGATCGCGATGCCGGTGCGGATCATCGCGCGCTCCCCCGGCCGCAGCGTGGCGGGCTCGAGGGCGTGGAGGTCATAGCCGGCGTCGTCGTCGTGGGCGCGGGCCGGCAGCCGCGCCGCCGCGTCCAGCCGGCGGACGCCCAGCTTCACGAGTTCCCGTCGCCGTTGGCCGCGCCGTCGACGGCGTAGCGCGAGTAGCGCTCGGCCAGCGTCGCGGGCAGGCGCGCCCGGATGAGCACGCCGTCGGGCGTGTCCGTGCGCTCGAGGTCGCCCGCGACCTCGTGCAGTTCGGTCAGTCGCGCGCCCTGTGCGTAGGGCAGCAGCAGCTCGACGGGGCGCAGCGTGCGGCGGAACTCCTCCTCGATGCGGTCGCCGAGCTCCTCGAGCCCCTCGCCGTCGGCGGCCGAGATGAGCACGCCGTCGGGATGGGCGAACGCGAGCTCCTCGCGGCGTTCCCCGTCCAGGGCGTCGGCCTTGTTGAGCACGAGCAGGCGCGGCCGCTCGCCGGCCCCGACGGCCTCGAGTGTCGCGTCGACCGCGCGCAGCATCTCGGTCATCTCCTCGTGTGGCACCGATGCGTCGACGACGTGGAGGATGAGGTCGGCCTCGCGCGTCTCGGTGAGCGTCGCCGCGAACGCGTCGACCACCTGGTGGGGCAGCTTGCGGATGAAGCCGACCGTGTCGGTCAGCAGGTACGCGCGGCCGTTGATGCGCAGCGTCCGCGTCGTCGGATCCAGCGTGTGGAAGAGCCGGTCGCGCACCCCGACCTCCGCACCGGTCAGGCGGTTGAGCAGCGTCGACTTGCCCGCGTTCGTGTACCCGGCGAGGGCGACCTGCGGCAGGTGTGCCCGCTCGCGCTCCGCGCGCATGACCGCGCGCGAGGAGACGACGCCGTCCAGGCGCCGGCGCAGCGCCGTGATCCGGTTGCGCGCCAGCCGGCGGTCGGTCTCGATCTGCGACTCGCCCGGTCCGCGCGCGCCGATGCCGGGCTGGGCGGCGCTCGCCCCGAGCCGCTCGAGGTGTGTCCACAGCCCCCGCATGCGGGCCATGTTGTATTCGAGCTGCGCGAGCTCGACCTGCAGCTTGCCCTCCGCGCTGTGCGCGTGCCCGGCGAAGATGTCGAGGATGATCGACGTGCGGTCGACGACCGGCATGCCGAGCTCCTCCTCGAGGTTTCGCTCCTGGCGCGGGCTGAGCTCGTCGTCGCACGCGATGACGTTCGCGTCGGCTGCCTTTGCGGCGGCCTTGACCTCGACGAGCTTGCCCGGCCCGAGATAGGTGTTCGGATGTGGCGTGTCGCGGTGCTGCACCATCTGCCCGACGACCGCCACGCCCGCTGTGCGCAGCAGCTCGTGCAGCTCGCCGAGGTCGTCGCCCTCCTCGAGCGCGGCGATGCAGAACGCGCGCTGCTTGGCGCGGCCAGACGCGGTGTCGCTGACCGCGCGAGCCTCACCCGCGCGGCCGTTGCGGGAACGTTGCACGAGCGTGCAGTCTAGGACGCCCCGCGGGCGGACTCGTGACGGTCAGGCGAGCGGCACCCGAGCCGGCGGCGGCAGGGGGTCATAGCTCGCCAGGAGCTCCTCGACGGGCAGCACGATCACGCCCTCGCGGGGGTCGCCGACCCAGGACCCGCCGCCGCTGGCGAGCACGTACGCCGCGTAGGCCGCCGCGCACGCGTCCAGCTCGTCGAGCGTCCGGTGCCAGAGTCCCCCGTCCGCGTCGATGACCCCGCGCAGCTTGAGCGCGGCGATCCGCTGCTGCAGGCCCCACGGCGTGCGCTTCGGCGGCGGGCGGTGGCCGATCATCGAGCAGAACACGGCATCGGGGTACGTCTCGCACAGGCGCCCGAAGCGCAGCGCGCCCTCGCCGATGCGGCCCATCACCTCGCCGTTGCCCGTGTGCGGGCGAAACAGCTCCAGGCGCTCGAGCGCGGCGAAGAGCTCGAAGCCGACGCCGATCCAGCGCTCCCAGGCCGCGAGGGCCTGGTTGGCCGAGGGCACGGGATACAGCGGCAGGCGCCGGCGGAACAGCAGCGCGTCGCAGACGCGGTGGCGCTCGAAGCGCCCGTCGGGCAGCCCGAGCTGCGCGCGCAGCTCGGTTCCGGGCGCGAGCAGGTCGAGGCGGTGCCCGGACGGAGCGTCGACGGCAGCGACCGCCTCCCCGCCGAAGCCGAGGACGGTGCGGGCGACGGCGGCGACGTCTCCCGCGTCATAGAACGTGGCCACGAGCTCCGCGACGCCGTCCTCGCTCGTCCCGCGCCGCTCGTGCAGCGTGCAGAGCTGCTGGTTGTCCGGCGTGGCGGAGACGTCGATGCCGCAGAAGCGCACGAGCCGGTCGCGATCCCCGTCAGGCCGCGAGTCGCCCGAGGCGCTGCACGGCCTCGACGAGCCGGTCGTCGGGCGTCGTCAATGAGATACGGAAGAACCCCTCGCCGTTGGGGCCGTAGGCGCCACCCGGCGAGATGACGACGCCGGCCTCCTCGAGCACGAACTCGCAGTACTCGGCCGCGCTCGCATGTCCCTCGGGGATCGGCGCCCAGATGTAGATCGTCCCCTTCGGCGGCTCGACGTGGACGCCGATGCGGCGCAGGGCGTCGACGACGAGGTCGCGCCGGCGCGTGTAGAGCGCGTTCATCTCGGCCTTGTCGCCGTCCGTGTCGGGGCTGAGGGCGGCGATCCCCGCGAGCTGGATCGCGTCGAAGAGGCCCGAGTCGATGTTCGTCTTGAGCTTCCAGTAGGCGCTGATCGCGTCGGCGTTGCCGACGATGGCCGCGCAGCGCCAGCCGGTCATGTTGTAGCCCTTGGACAGCGAGAAGACCTCGACGCCGACGTCCTTGGCGCCGGCCGTCGCGAGGAACGACGGAGCGCGGTAGCCGTCGTATGTCGTCTCGGAATAGGCGTTGTCGTGGACGGCGAGGATGTCGGTGCCCTCGACGTACCTCACGACCTCCTCGAAGAAGCCGGGGCGCACGATCGCACCGGTCGGGTTGTTGGGGTAGTTGAAGAACATGAGCTTCGCCCGCGCCCGGTCGGCATCGGAGATCGCGCTCAGGTCGGGCATGAACCCGCGCTCGGGCAGCAGTGGCATGAGCACCGGCTCGCCCCCGGCCAGCAGCGGGCCGCCCGTGTAGACGGGGTAGCCGGGATCGGCCGAGAGCGCCGCGTCGCCCGGATCGAGGAACGCGAGGTTGAGGTTGAAGATGCACTCCTTGGCGCCGATCGCGGGCATGATCTCCGTCGCGGGATCGAGCTCGACGTCGAAGCGGCGCATGTAGAAGTCGGCGACCGCCTCACGGAAGTCCGGGCGGCCGCGGTTGGCCGGGTAGCGGTGCGTCTCGGGCTCGGTCACCGCCTCCTGCATGGCGTCGACGATGATCGCCGGCGTGGGCCGGTCGGGATCGCCGATGCCCAGTGAGATGACGTCCACGCCGGCGGCGCGCTTGGCCTGGATCTTTCGCTCGAGCTCGGCGAACAGGTACGGCGGGATCAGGTCGAGGCGGCGGCTGGGCTTCACAGGTTCTCCAGTTCGGTGCGGAACTCGTCGGCGAGCTCACCCTTGTATACGGGACGCGCCCAGCCGGTCAGGTCGAAGTGCAGGTCCTCCTCCACGGAGACGACGAGCTCGCCGCCGTCCAGGCGCACCGTCACGGGCGAGTCGCCGCCGCGCAGGACGTAGGCGACGGCCGCGCCGCTGGCGCCGGTCCCGGAGGACATCGTCTCCCCCACGCCGCGCTCGAAGATCCGCGCGCGGATCACGCCGGGCTCGATCTCCGTGAACCAGCTGACGTTCGTGCGGTTGGGAAAGAGCGGGTGCTCCATGATCGCCGGCCCGATCGCGGGCAGGTCGAGCCCGGCGAGCTCGGCGACGTCCGCCGTATGGATCGCACACTGCGGGTTGCCCACGTGGACGTGCTGAAAGCGCCACTCGCGCCCGCCGGCCAGCAGCGCCCCTGCGCCGGCGCGCTCGCCGGACGGGAAGTCCTCGGATGCCGTACGCGCGCGGCCCATGTCCAGCGAGCATGTGTCGGGACCCGTGATGTGCGGGCGGATCTCCCCCGCGCCGGTCTGAATCGAGAATCGGTCCTGGTCGGTCCAGCCGTTGGCGCGCAGGTACATGACGGCCTCGCGGGCGCCGTTGCCCGACAGGCCCGACTCCGAGCCGTCGGGATTGAAGATCCGCAGCCGCGCGACGAAGCCGTCGGCGTCGGGGGCGGACAGCAGGAGGATCCCGTCGGAGCCGACGCCGGTGTGGACGTCGCAGATGCGCTGGATGCGGGCGGGCGTCAGCGTGAACGGCAGATCGCGCTCCTCGAGGATGAGGTAGTCGTTGCCGAGCGCCTGCCACTTCTCGAAGGTGATCGCGGTCATGCGGGCGCCGAGTCTAAGCGGCTGGCGAGGACGGGCGGCATGACTCGTGCTCCCGGTCGCGCTGCGTCGCCGGCTTGGTCTCCGCGCCGGCGACGAGGTGCGGATCAGCGAAGAAGCCGGCGGGGTACTGGGCGTCGAGAGTCGCCAGGCGGCCGCGCGCGCACTGATCGGCTCGGCTGGTCGCGTCGAGCGCTCGACGGTCGACGAGCTGCGCGTCGACCGTCTCGAGCAGGCGGCAGCGGAGGATCAGGACGCCGAGCGCGGGTCGCGTTGATCGGGGCGATTGACGCGTCCGCGTTGCTGGCGATGCGAGCCAGATGGCAGGATGCGACAAGGTGGAGCAACGGTTTACCCGACGAATCGGTCGTGATCGGCAGCAACGGCCCCGGCGACCTGCTCCTCGCCGATGACGATCATCCCCACTGGTGGGATCACGAGTCCGCTGGAGCGCGCCACGCCAGGAGCCGGCGCTTCTCGTTCGGAGACCCCATCCTTCGTCCCAGCGACTGAGAGCAGGATGGCGTTGATGAAGGTCGAGGTTTCGATCGACGGTGGCACCCCGGAGTCTCGCGAGCTCTACGGGAGGGTCCAGCGGGCGATAGGGCTGACGGAACGGCTCAACCGCATCCCGTACGACGACCGGGAGGCGATCCGCCAGGTCTGGATCGAGCTGACGGGCACCGCTGTCGACGAGGCGTTCCACCTGATCCCGCCGCTGTACTGCGATCACGGGCTGAACATTCGCGTCGGCCGCAACGTGTTCATCAACCAGTTGTGCATGCTGAACGACATCGGCGGCATCGAGATCGGCGACGACGTCATGATCAGCCCGCGGGTGAGCCTGCTCACCGCCGGCCACCCGCTTGATCCGGGTCGACGACGCAGGCAGATCGTGGCCGCACCGATCGCCATCGAACGCAACGTGTGGCTCGGTGCCGGTGCAACGGTCCTGCAGGGCGTGACCGTCGGATCAGACGCCGTGGTCGCGGCCGGCGCGATCGTCACACGCGACGTACCGCCGCGAACGCTGGTCGCCGGTGTGCCCGCACGGGTTTTGCGAGAGCTCGGCGCACGCGGGGACGACTCCGGCTCGCCCATCTGACGGACAGGCGGTTCGCCCGGGGAACGGCGCGGTCAGGTTGCTTCTGCTTTGCGCGAGACGGGTCGCGCCGCGGCCAGTCGCACGGCTACTGCGTCCCATGCCAAGCACTGTTTCTCCGGAGGCGCCGCGCCTCCGAACCACGACTCACCGATCGCGAGCGCGCGCGTTGAATGTGAGCGGTTCCTCGCTCGAGCGCAGGACCCCGGTTGCGCGGCGGGCTCCGTCGCCGGCGCTCGTCACGGATCTATGTCCGCCGCGACCTCTTCCGCCGAGCGCCCGGCGACGTCGATGACCTGGACGTCGGGGAGCTTGCGCATCCAGGTCAGCTGGCGCCGCGCGTAGTTGCGCGTGCGGCGCTTCATCGCCGCGACGTCGCCGGTCAGCAGCTCCTCGAAGCCGAGCGCGACGCGCGCGGTCTCCGACGCGCCTGCGGCGTGCGCGGCACGCACCTCGTCGACCGCGCCGGCCTCGATCATCCGGTCCACGCGTGCGTCGATGCGGGCGTAGAGCTCGTCGCGGTCGCGGACGAGCCCGACGAGGCGCGTCGGGTGGCGCGTGTCCTGCGTCCACAGCTGGCTAGGCCCCTGGGCGGGCTCGAGCGCGTCCTGGTCGAGCAGCTCGAGTGCACGCACGATGCGGTGGCGGTCGCGCGGGTTGATCTGCTCCGCGGCCCAGGGCGCCGCGCGGGCAAGATGGGCGTGCAACGCCTCGGGGCCACGCTCGAGCAGCTCGGCCTCCCAGTGCTCGCGCACCCCCTCGGGCGGCGGCGGCCTCAGTGCGAGCTCGGCGAGTGCGGCGCGCAGGTACAGGCCCGTGCCGCCGACGACGATCGGTGTGGCGCCCTCCGCGATGAGCCCATCGATCTCGGCGTGCGCGAGCGCGGCGTACTCCGCGACGCTGAAGCGGGCGTCGATCGGCAGGAACGAGATGAGCCTGTGCTCGAGCCGGGCGCGGTGCGCGCGGTCGGGCACGCCGGTGAGGATCTCGAGGCCCGCGTAGACCTGCAGCGCGTCGGCGGAGACGGCGACGGGCCGCTCGCCCCGCGCCCGCATCCGCTCGGCGAGCGCGATCGCGAGGTCGGTCTTGCCGACCCCGGTAGGGCCAAACAGGGCGAGGATGGGGCGCGACTGCTCGGACACGCGAGGGAGTATCCGGCTCGAGGGGCGTTTCGCCCTGCGGTCACCGGGACCGGTGATCTCCGGTACCCGCATTTCGCCCTCCGGTCATCGGAACCGATGACGTCCGGGCGATGGCACCCACGGAGTATCGTCCGACAACGATGAGCGTTCGGATCGCCTGCGGGCTGTCAACGGCGCCGGACCCACGGGACGGGGCCCTCGAAGCCGCCGAGCAAGTTCGCCGCGAGCTGGACGGCGAGCGCCTCGACCTCGTGGTCGTCTTCGCCTCGGGCGCGCACCTCGCGTCGCCCGAGGCGACGGTCGAGGCGGTCCACGAGACGCTCGCGCCCGACGTGCTGATCGGCTGCGGCGCGGGCGGGATCGTCGGCGGCGGGCGCGAGATCGAGGGCGGAACCGCGGTGACCGTCTGGGCGGGCTCGTTCGAGAACGGGATCGTCTCGACGTTCCACGCGGAGGTCCACGAGGTCGAGGACGGCGTCACGGTGGCGGGCATCCCCGACCTCGAAGGCGCCGGCGGGGCCATCCTCCTGCCCGACCCGTACTCGTTTCCCACGGATGCCGTGCTCACCGAACTGCACGAGCGCGCCCCCGGCGTGCCGGTACTCGGCGGTGTCTCCAGCGCGCGGGCGCTCGATGGCCGCGCGGCGCTGTTCTGCGGCGACGAGGTCTTGTCTGGCGGCGCGGTCGGCGTGCGCTTCGACGGCATCGAGCTACTGCCGTGCGTCTCGCAGGGCGCGACGCCGCTCGGGCCAGAGATGAAGATCACCGAGGGCGAGGGGCGCATCATCAAGAAGCTCGGGGGACGACCGGCGCTCGGTGCGCTGCGTGCGATCATCGACCGCATGAACGACGAGGAGCGCGAGATGCTCGAGGGCGGGATGCTGCTCGGCATGGTCGTCGAGTCCGGCGGCGGCGACGGCGACGAGCAGAAGGACTTCCTCATCCGCAGCGTCCTCGGCGGCGACCCGGAGTCGGGCACGATCGCCGTGGGCGCGGCGATCGAGGAAGGCCAGCGCGTCCGCGTGCACGCGCGCGACGCCGCGTCCGCGGATCGTGACCTGCGCGCGGCCCTCGGCCTGCGTCGCGAGGCGCTCGGCTCGGACACGGCGGTCGGCGCGCTGATGTTCACCTGCAACGGGCGCGGGCGCGGCATGTTCGGCGTGCCCGACCACGACGCGACCGCGCTCACCGCCGAGCTCGGGGACATCCCCGCCGCGGGGTTCTTCGCGGCCGGCGAGATCGGCCCGGTCGGCGGCGAGAGCTTCCTGCACGGCTTCACGGCCACGGTCGCGGTGTTCGCACCGTGAAGGTCGCCGGGCGCAGCGTCCTCATCACCGGCGCGACGGGCGGGCTCGGCGGGGCCATCGCGCGCAAGCTCGCGGGCGCCGGGGCGCACGTGATCGTGTCGGGCCGCCGGCCGGACGTCCTGACCGACCTCGCCAAGGAGCTCGACGCGGAGATCGCGGCCGCCGATCTGGCCGATCCGGCGTCCGTGCGGGCGCTGATCGCGGCGCACATGGACGTCGACATCCTGGTCGCCAACGCCGGCCTGCCCGGCTCGGGCCGCCTGGACTCCTTCACCCAGGAGCAGATCGATCGCGCCCTGGACGTCAACCTGCGCGCGCCGATCATGATGGCCCGAGCGCTGTCACCGCGCATGGTGGAGCGGGGGTCCGGCCACATCGTGTTCATGTCCTCGCTCGCGGGCAAGACGGCCACCGCCGGGAGCTCGATCTACAACGCGACGAAGTTCGGCCTGCGCGGCTTCGCCGGTGCCCTGCGCGCGGAGCTGCACGGCACGGGTGTCGGCGTGTCGGCGATCTTCCCGGGCTTCATCCGCGACGCCGGCATGTTCGCCGACGCCGGCGTGAAGCTGCCCCCGGGCGTCGGAACGAAGTCCCCCGAGCACGTCGCCACCGCGACCCTGCGCGCGATCGAGCGCGACAAGGGTGAGGTCGACGTGGCTCCGATCGGCCTGAAGGTCGGCACGGTGTTCGGGTCGCTGCTCCCCGAGGCCGCCGCCCTCGTCACCCGCAAGATGGGCGGCGACGCGATCGCCCAGCGCTTCGAGACCGGGCAGAAGGCCAAGCGGTAGCGCGGGCAGCGCGGGCCCGCCCCGCGCCCCGCCGCCGCCGGCGCCCGCCCCGACGTCACTCCTCGACGGTGTCGACCACCTCGTAGACGCCCGACACGTATTCGTTCTCGACGAACGCCGACAGGTCGCTCACGCGCTTGTTCTCGTCGGCCTCGGCCTCGGCGCGCCACTGGTGGTAGTCGTCCTGCGTCATGTCGAACAGGCCGAACGAGATGACCTCGTCCTCATCACGAATGTTGCGTGCGTGGTAAGCACGCTGGAAGCCCGGTGGCTTTGTCTCACCTGGGTCCCACGCCCGCCGGAACTGCTCCCAGGCGCCCGGCTTCAGGCGACGGGCGGTAAAGAAGACCAGCATCTCGAGACCTCCGCGGTCGGAACGGGACTTGTTTCGAACGAACCCATCGTCTCACGCGCGCCAGCTCAGAACAGCGATTGCTGCTCGGCCTCGGGCGGCCGCCCCTCCGTCTCCGACTCAGCGCCCTCGTCACGCTCCCTCTCGGCGTCGCGGAAGCGGCTCGCCCACGTCGCGCCCTCGCGCCGCACGAGCTTGGCCAGCCGCTCGCGCTCATCCAGCGGCGCGTACGCCCCGCGGCCGTAGAGCTCCTTGTAGCGCTCCAGCAGATCCGGCCGGTGCGTCCGCAGCCAGTCAAAGAAGATCTGCTTGACCTCGCCGCGCAGGTGCAGCGCGATGCCGCCGATTCCGGTCGCGCCGGCGTCCATCGCGGCCTCGATCAGCGGCTCGATCTGCTCCGGCGCGTCGTTCACGCCCGGCATGAGCGGCGCGATCAGCACACCGGTCGGGATCCCGGCGCGGTTGAGCTCCGCCACCGCCTCGAGCCGAGCCTGCGGATGCGGCGTATGCGGCTCGGTCGCCCGCCACGCCTTCGGGTCGAGCGTCGGGATCGACAGGTTCGCGTGGACGTCCGTGACCTGGCCGATCTCCTTGAGCAGCTCGAGGTCGCGCAGCACGAGCGGCGACTTCGTCAGGATCGAGCACGGGTTGCGCGCGTCACGCATCGCCTCCCAGATCCCCGGCATGAGCTTGTAGCGCGACTCGACCCACTGGTAGGGGTCCGTGTTCGTGCCCATCGCGACGTGCTCGCCCTTCCACGACGGCCGCGCCAGCTCAGCCCGCACGACCTCCGGCGCGTTGACCTTGACGACGATCTCGCGCTCGAAGTCACGGCCGGCGTCGAAGTCGAGATACGTGTGCGTGGGACGGGCGAAGCAGAACACGCACGCATGTGTGCATCCTCGATACGGGTTGATCGTCCAGCGGAACGGCATCTTCGATGCCGCGGGCACCTTGTTCAGCGCGGACTTCGCGCGGATCTCGTAGAAACGGACGTCGAGTGCCTCGGGTGCGTCGAACCGGCGAACCACTGCGGGGTCGCGGTAGCCGGGCAGCCGCGCCTCCTCCTCTTGGCCCCGGTCGATCTCGAGATTGCTCCAGCGCACGAACACATGTTCGCACACGGACCGGCGGTCACGTCGAAGGCGGGATCAGTACCCGTTGAAGTCGCCGCCGGTCCGCTTCAGCGCCTTGGCGATCTCGTCCTTCGCGCGCGCGCCCGAGGTGCGCAGGACGCTCGAATTCACCCAGCCGGTCACGCCGGCCGGGCAGTAGCGCCCCTTGAGCACGGTTACGCACGAGTACGCCCGGCAGCAGCTCGTCGAACCCGGGTCCGCCGTCTCCTGCGGGCACTCCTTCGACGGGTTGTGCAGCGTGCACTTGAAGCAGTGACGGCGCACGACGTCACCGGGCACGAGCCAGAAGATCGTCGTGCTGTCGGCTTGGAACTTCAGGTTGTAGCGCTCGTGGGAGAGGTCGTGGATGAGCGGGTGCTCGTCGGGGGTCTCCTCGATGCCGAGCGTGAAGTCCCGCGGGTCGCGGCACGTACCGAGCTTCGTCGCGCCGCCGTTGCACTTGAAGCCCGGGTCGTCGGGATAGGCGAGCTTGCGGCAGTCGGTCTTGAATCGCGAGTGCGGGTTGTTGGCGGCGCGGCAGTCGAAGTCGAGGTCCGCCGGACCGCAGATCGGCCGGTGGTAGTCGAGGTAGCGCTCGGTGTAGACCACGCCATCGACCGAGGCGGCGATCCAGCCGCCCTTGTTCCACGTCCCCGAGTCGGCGCGCGGGCCCGGATAGCCCCAGTGAAAGCCCTTGCCCGCGCCGCGGCCCGCGCGCAGCGGCGGCGCGGGACAGTTGTGCGCCACACCGCCGGTGCGATCGCTCTGGCGCAGGCTCTGGCGCCCGAACACCCCGCCGACCCGGATCACGCACGGGTCGCCGTTCTTGTAGATCACCGGGGCGTCGGGCTCCGGTCCCTTGCGCACCGCCACGCCCTCATAACCGGCGGGAAGGAACTCGGCCGGCTCGGAGCGCACGACCCGCCACGGCTCATAGCAGACGTGGATGCGCCCGCGGCTGAGGCCGCACACGGCCGGGACGCCCGCCGGGGGTTTGGCCGCGTTCGCGCCCTTCGAGCCGCCGCAGCCGATCAGCGCGAGTCCGACGCCTCCGGCTGCCGCCTCGGCGATGAGCGCGCGCCGGGTCAGCGCACCGGACGCGAGCCGGTCGGCCGCCTGTCGTACGAGATGGTCGAAGCTCACCGCTCGTCGCGCCCGCCGTCGACGTGCAGCACGCCGAGCGACGCACCCTCCACGCCCCATGCGGGCACAGCCCGGCCCCAGTCGGTCTCCCGCATCGAGTCCGGGCCCGCGATCAGCACCGCCCCGGTCGCCACATCGGCTGCCTCGCGCAGGTGGTCGATGACATCGGGAGCGCCCACCGCCGCGACGACGCCTTCGGCCGCGATCGCCACCATCGCCGGCAGCCCGTCAGGGACGAGGTCCTCCGGCAGGTCCTCGACGGCAACGGAGCGCAGGCCGCGTGATGCGCGTCCGGCAACGTGCTTCGCCGCGGCGCCGCGGGCGAGCGCGACGACGCTGACGACCGTGATATCCGGGCGCTCGCGCGCGACCGTCTCGAGCGCCTCTTCGAGGTCCGCGCAGCTCGAGCAGCCCGGCGCGTGAACCGCCAGGAGCGCGGGCCCGCCGTCCTCGCCGCCGATCGCGATCGTCACTCCGCGCGCGCCCAGTACCGGCAGCTCGACGCGATCGACGGCGTCGTACAGGCGCGGCCCGCTCGGCGGTGTCACCGCGTCCTCCGCGCCGCCGGCGTCGACCCGTCCGCGCAGCTCGCCGACCTGGCGCAGGAGCGTGACGACGCATGCCGTCAACAGGCCGATCACGACCCACGCGAACGCGAGCGAGACGATCCAGACCGTGCTCATCGGCCGGCGGCTCGCCTGGCGGGCACGAGGGCGGCCGCGAGGTGCCAGGCGCACGCGGCGCCCAGCGCCACGGTGGCCGCACCGACGACGTCGCCCAGCGGGGCAGACCACAGCGCGCCGGCTGGGGGGACGACGACGAGCGCGGCAGCAAGCAGTCCGAGCGCCGCGTTGCGGGCGAGACCCGCGCCGGGGTCCCCCGAGCCCGAGCCGAAGCACGCGCACGACGGGATGCGCGGTCGCGCGCGCAGGCGCGCGAGCGCCCACGAGAACAGCACGAGGACAGCGAGCGTAAGCAGCGCGGCCGCCCGTGGCCGCAGGCCGGTCACGAGCACGACGGCCAGCGCCAGCTCCGCCACGGGCACGGCGACCGCCGACAGACAGGCCGCCCGCGGCCCGATGAGAGAGGCTAGGACCTGCTCGAAGGAAGGGCGGTCGCGGAGCTTCGCGACGGCGGCGAGGACGAACGTCGTCGCGAGCACGAGCATGACCGCATGAGACATGGGCGCACAAGCTACAGGGGCGACGTGGCCGTTGCGCCCAGTACGGTTCCCGCGCGATGACGCGTTTGCGTGCCCTGCGCAACCCATGGACCGTCGGGCTGCTCGGCGTGCTCGCGCTGGCCCTTGGGCTGCGGTTGTGGGGCGTCCGCTACGGCCTCCCGCTGGCCTACAACCTCGACGAGCGCTCGCATTTCGTGCCGCGCGCGGTCGAGTTCTTCCAGAGTGACTCGCTCAACCCCCACTACCAGCTCAATCCGTCCGGCCTGATCGAATGGATCGCCGCCGCGCTCGCGATCACGCACCCGCACGGCGTCGTCAAGACCTGGAACACCGATCCGGCCGACGTGTGGACCGTCGCGCGGGTGGCGAGCGCGCTGCTGTCCACCTCGGCGATCGCGTTCATCTACGCGGCGGGCGTGCGGCTGTTCGATCGCCGAGCGGGGCTCGTCGCGGCCGCGCTGCTCGCGACGTCCTTTCTGCCGGTGCACTACGCGCACCTCGCGCTCAACGACGCGCCCTCCCTCGCACCGAGCGCGCTCGCCCTCTTCGCGATCGCCGGCGTCCTGCGCTTCGGCCGTGCGCGCGACTACGCGCTCGCCGGCTTCGCACTCGGGCTCGCGATCGGCTTCAAGTACAACGCGGCCTATCTGCTGGCGGCGCTACTGATCGCGGCGGCGCTGCGGGCGAGCGGCCGCTTCTCCGAGATCGGCGGCGACGGCCGCCGCAGGCTCACGCCCGCGCTGTCGGGCCTCGCGCTCGCCGGCGCCGCGCTCGTCGCCGGCTTCCTCATCACCGACCCCTACTCGCTGCTCGACCTCGACCGGTTCCGCGCGGACCTCAAGCACCTGTCGGACTACACGAAGGGCGGGCTGCTGCTCGGCGAGACACAGCGCAGCGGATACGTCTACTACCTGTGGAGCATCGGCTGGGGCCTGGGCATCGTGCCCGCCGTGCTGACCGTCGCCGGCGGGGTGCGCCTGCTCCTCCGCGACCGGCTCACCGCGCTCGTCCTCATTCCCGGTCCGCTCGTCTTCCTCGCCTACATCGGCACGCAAGAGCGCCACTTCGCGCGCTACGTGATGCCGCTGTTCCCGGTCTTCTGCCTGCTCGCCGCCGCCGGCGCCGTGTGGCTGGGCTCATGGCTGGCCGGCCGGTTCGGGTGGGACGGGCGGCGCGCCGCGGTGCTCGGCGTGGCCGTCGCGGTGATCGCCTGCGCGCAGGGGCTCGTGTATTCGGTGCACAACGACATCGTGCTGACGCGGCAGGACACGCGCGATGCGACGCGCGCCTGGATGGTCGATCACATCCCGGCGGGCACGCGGATCCTCGTCGAGCCGCTCGTCCCTCAGGAGTGGTACCGCGACGGCGGCCTGCCGGTGGCCGACCGCTCGCAGGAGAACTTCCGCTGGACGCGCTTCATCCGGACGCGAGCCGACATCGCGCGCCTCGCCAGGCGCCACCCGGGCTCGCGCAAGAACGCGGACTTCGCCAACTACGAGTACACGCTGTTCCCCGGCCTGTTCGACTACTACCGCCGGCGCGGCGTGTGCTGGATCGTCTCGGGCTCGGGGCAGAGCGGGCGCGCGTTCAACAACCCGAGCCGCGTGCCGGAGGCGATCCGCTACTACCGCCAGCTGCCGCGCGAGGCCGAGTTGCGCTACAGCGTCTCGCCGTTCGGGCGGGCGGGCAGCGGCCCCGAACACCCCTTCCAGTACGACCACACGGTCGACTACTACGGCCTCGAGTATGAGCGCCCGGGGCCGGTCATGAACGTCTACCGGGTGCGGAACTGCACGCCGGGGAAGGGCGCGATCGCGCGGTAGACGAACCGCATCGATAAACGAACGAGGGTCTGAG
The DNA here is from genome assembly GCA_033855075.1 of Solirubrobacteraceae bacterium. Lineage (GTDB taxonomy): Bacteria > Actinomycetota > Thermoleophilia > Solirubrobacterales > Solirubrobacteraceae > CADCVQ01. The sequence continues at coordinate 46,803 of JAWVGM010000059.1, forward strand.
CGGCGTGGTCATCCCGAGCGCGCCACGGGACGAACCTGCGGTTCGGCCGGTATAGGCGGCCCAACCGCAGGTTGACGCAGCTGAAACCCCTCGCCCACCGGGTCGTTGCTCTCCCTGATCCTTCATTGCTGCTGTTTCGTGAACCGCGCGGGCGCGGCCCTAACCCACGTACACCGAGCACACGAAGATCCCCAGCCACACCGCGCCGAGGATTTGCAGCGTGCGGTCTCCCAACACGAGCTCCTCCGGGCTCGAGGCCTCGCCACGCTCGACGAGCAGCGCGTAGCGCATCAGCGCCACGACGAACGGCCCGATCGACAGGCCCCACCACGGGACACCCGAGTCCGAGGCTGGGTGATCGAACGCCCACAGACAGTAGGCGCCGACCGCGACGGCCGCGGACATCGTCCAGACGAAGCGCAGGTACTCGAGCGTGTACTCCGCGAGCGCCGGTCGCGTCGACGCGTCGCCGATGTGCATGAGCTCGCCGTGGCGCTTGCCGGCGACCATGAACAGCGCGCCGAAGCACGCGACGATGAGAAACCAGCGGCTCAGCGGGATGTCCGCGGCCAAGCCGCCGGCGACCGCGCGCACGATGAAGCCGGACGCGACGACCGCGATGTCGAACACCGGGAGGTCCTTCAGCCAGTACGTGTAGGCGATCGTGACGACCTTGTACGCGGCGACCGTGACGCCGAGTTGCCAGTTGACGAGAAACGCGATCACGAGCCCGCCGGCGAGCAGCACGAGCGACGCGCCGACGGCCACGCGGATCGGCACGACACCCGCAGCGACCGGGCGGTAGCGCTTGGTGGGATGCACCCGGTCCTCCGCGACGTCGCCGACGTCGTTGAGCATGTACGTCGCGGCGGAGACGAGGCAGAACGCGACGAACGCGAGCACGACGTTCCTGAACACCGTGCCCTCGTCGAGCACGCCGCCCGCGACCGGCGCGGCGAACACGAGCAGGTTCTTGACGAACTGCTTGGGCCGCATCGAGCGCACGAGCCCGCGCAGGAGCGCGGTTCCGCCCGCCGGCTGCGGCGGCGGCGACCCTGGCGGGGAGTCCGCCACGTCGGTGGCGATCGCGGTCACGGGGACACAGTTTCCTGCACGGACCGGCGCTTGGAGAAGGCGACCGCGAGCGCGGCCACCCCGGCGGCGACGAACATCGGCATCAGGGGAAGGTTGTAGCGCGCCTGGGAGACGACGATCGCGTGCAGGAGCGTCGAGTACAGGACGATGAGGAAGATGACGGCGAAGGGCGCGGTCATCCGCCGCCGGGCAAGCAGACCGGCCAGCCCGATCACGCTCAGCGCGACGAGCACCCACTGGAAGGTGCGCGTCACCGCGGAGATGTAGTGCACGCCGCCGCCGCGGTAGTACTTCCCCCACATCCGTCCGACCTTCGAGAGCATCATCCCCGTGAAGCTCACCGGGTCGCCGAGGCCGTATTTGACGAGGTTGTGGCGGGTCTCGCGCTTGAGCGCGTCGTCGCGGGTGAGCTCGGGATGGCGCGCTGCGATGATCTTCAGGGCGGTGCTGGCGGGGATCTTGTAGATCTTCGTCGTGCGGTACTCCGGGAAGCGCTTGCGGATCTGCGGCTCGAGCGCCTTCTTCAGCCCGACGGTCGTCCCGTCCCCGGGCAGATAGGTCCCGATGAACGCCGGCGGCGCGCTCCCGGTCGTGACCGGGACGAGGCTGCCGGCGCGATGGGAGGCGTACGCGGCCCACGGCAGCAGGACGAGCAGCGCGACTCCCGCGAACGCGCCCACCCGGCGGAGAGCCGCGCCACGGCCCTCGCGCCATGCGGCGAACGCGATGACGAGCGCCACGATCGCGATCGCCAGGAGGAAGTCCGTCCGCGTCAGCACGAGCAGCCCGAAGACGAACCCGGCGCCCGCATAGAGGCGCCCCGACCGCGCCCGCAGCGCGAGCAGGAGCAGCAGCGCCGCGGCCGTCGCCAGCCCGGCCCCGAGCGTCTCGCTCATGAGCGACCCGTTGATCGCGATGAGCGGCGGATAGAACGCGATCAGCGCCGCTGCGATCAGTCCGGCGACCGGGCCCGCGAGCACCGCGCCGAGCGCGAACACGAGCAGCAGCGTCGCGGTCGAGACGAGCGCCTGAAGCCAGTACGCGGCGGGAATGTCCGTCGGCTCGCCGGCGGCCGGCGAGGACGGATCGAGCTTGGCCGCGACGGCGAAGAACGCCGGTGCGCCCGGCGGCCAGCGCAGATCGTTGGAGTTGCGCCGCTGGTGGTAGTGCCCCCGGGTCAGCGACGTCGCCAGCAGCGCGTAGGAGCGCGCGTCCTGTGAGACGTACGTGCGGTCGGGGTGCGCCGCCGCCAGGCCACGTAGCGCGCCGCCGCTCACGACGATGACGACGAGCAGGACGATGATCGTCCATCCAGGCAGCGACCGCGACACGAACAACGGCGCGAGCGCCGCGGAGACGCGCTGCCTCACGCCGCCTCGAGGTCGCCCACCGGGCGGCGCGCGCCGTCGAACGTCCACCAGCGGTTGCCCAGGTAACTGAAGGGCGTCGCCACGATGATCGCGAGCGCCTCCGAGGGGAACTCCGCGATCCCCGCGCTCTCGTGCAGGAGGTGCACGGCGACGACGTTCACGCCCGTCGCGAGCGCGGATACGAGCGCGAAGCGGATCGCCTGCGGCGCCATCGACCCCGTGTGGGCCCGGAACGTCCAGCGCCGGTTGACGAAGAAGTTCACCGCATACGACAGGCTGATCGAGAGCGCCGCGCTGACGCGGTAGTCAATGCCGAACACGTCGTTGAACAGCGCGAACAGCGCGAGCGCGAACGCCGTCCCCGCCAGGCCGACGCAGATGAACTTCACCACGCGCGCGAGCTCCCCGCGCGGCGCCCCCGGCGCCGCTGGGCTTGACATCTAGTGACCCCTCCAACAGGCCCTCGCGCGCCTGGATCGGTCGCTGATCACCGTCTGGCGTCGCCCCCTCCCTGCGTCCTCGCCAGCCGGCGCCGGCAACTGCCCATGCGCACGACGACCGACCGGAAGAACCACTAACGGTCCTCGGCGACCGCAAGCAGCGAGGTCTCCCCCGCGAGCGTCTGGCTCGTCGCCGTGGTGATGTGCACCGGGACGATCTCGCCGGGCTGCGCGAAGCCGTCGAAGTTGACGGTCTTGCCGTGGCGCGAGCGGCCGCGCAGCCGCGACGGGTCGGTCCGCGATGTGCCCTCGACGAGCACGTCGATCGTGCGCCCGACGAAGCGCTGGGCACGCTCGGTGGCACGCCGCTGGACGACCTCGACGAGGCGCTGCATCCGCTCGACCTTCACGTCGTGATCGACCAGCCCGGCGGTGATCGCGCCCGCCTCGGTGCCCCGGCGCGGAGAGAAGACGAACGTGAACGCGCTGTCGTAGCCGACCTGCTCGCAGACCTCGAGCGTCTGCGCGAAGTCCGCCTCGGTCTCGCCCGGGAAGCCGACGATGATGTCGGTCGTGATCGCGACGTCGGGCACGTGCTCGCGGATGAGGGCGACCCGGTCGAGATAACGCTCGCGGCTGTACGTGCGTCGCATGGCCTTGAGGATGCGCGACGAGCCGGACTGAAGCGGCAGGTGGATGTGCTCGCACACGGACGCAAGCTCGGCGTGCGCGCGAACGACGTCCTCCTTCATGTCCGACGGGTGTGGGCTCGTGTAGCGGATGCGGTCGATGCCGTCGATCGCATCGACGGCATACAGCAGCTCGGCGAACGATCGCGCGTGGCCGCCGTTCGCGCCCAGGCCGCGGCCGTAGGAGTTGACGTTCTGGCCGAGCAGCGTGACCTCGCGCACGCCGTCGGCGGCGAGCGCCGTGATCTCCTCGACGAGCTCCTCGAGCGGCCGCGAGACCTCGCGCCCGCGCGTCGACGGCACTATGCAGTACGAGCAGGCCATGTTGCAGCCCGCCGAGATCTGCACCCACGCCTGCACGTCGCGCTCGCGCTTTGGCGGCAGATGGCCGGTGAAGCCCTCGAACTCGAAGTAGCCCTGCGCGGTGATCGAGTCGGACGTGAGGAACTCGGCGAGCTTGTGCACCTGGCCGGGTCCGAAGGCGACGTCGACGAACGGGAAGCGCTCGAAGACCTCGTCCTTGACCGACTGCGCCCAGCAGCCGCCCACGCCGATGATCCGCGTGGGATCTGACCGCTTCAGGCCCTTGGCCTGGTGGAGATGGGCGATGAAGCGGCTGTCGGCCTTCTCACGGATCGAGCACGTGTTGAAGAGGATCACATCGGCCTCGTCGGCCGCCGGCGCCTCGGCGTAGCCGAGCGACTCGAGCATCCCCTTCATACGCTCGGAGTCGTGCTCGTTCATCTGGCATCCGAACGTGGTCACGTGGTAGCGCTTCATCGCGCTGTGAAGCGTAGTCCCCAATGCCGCGTCAGACCCGCTGGCGTGCCCCTCGCGGGGTACAGCCCGGGCCGAGTTGGGCGGCTCGCGCGGGGCACTCGCATGCGCATGCGAGTCGCCACGCGCTCGATCCGGCGGTCGCCCACGTGCACAGTTCGGCGGGCCGTGGCCGGGCGGGCTCGGGGACGGTGCTGCTTTCCCGAGGAGGCTGTTGCGTAAGTCCGCGCGGGGCTGTGGGTGTCGCGGCGGGCGTTCGCGCGAGGCCAGTGGCGGCTGGAATGCGGGCAATCGAGTCGCTGTGCGGGAGTAATCTGATGTCGATGTCGCTGATGATGGGCCAGGGGCCGTTCGGGCACGCGCCGGCGGGGCGTTTCACCATCGAATTCGTGCGCGACGGACTCATGTATGTCGAGCCGTTGCCGCGTCGCATCCGGGCCCGGATCGGTGGCGCCACGGTGCTTGACAGCACGCGCGCAAAGCTTCTGCATGAGCACGCGAGGCTCGCCCGCTACTACGTTCCGCGCGCGGACGTGCGCTGGGACCTTGTCGGCGAATGTGCCGAGGACCCGCCGGCGGGGGCACCGGACCTCGAGGACTATGTCGCGTTTGCGTGGGAGGCCATGGATGCGTGGTTTGAGGAGGACGACGAGATCATCGGCCACGCGATCGATCCCTATCACCGCGTTGACGTCCGAGCGAGCTCGCGCGAGGTTCGTGTCTCCCTGGGCGACACCGTGTTGGCGCAAAGCACGCGCGGGCAGGCACTGTTCGAAACCGGTCTACCGACGCGCTGGTACCTGCCGAGCGAGGACGTCGTCGCATCCCTCGAGCCCAGCGAGCTGACAAGCACCTGCGCTTACAAGGGCCACGCCAACTACCTGTCGCTGCCCGGCAACGCGGCCGACGAGAACATCGCGTGGTTCTACACAGCTCCGCTGCACGACGCCGCCGCGGTCAAAGACCACGTGGCGTTCTTCAACGAACGCGTCGATATCGCCATCGACGGCGAACCGCAGCAGCGCCCCCGCACCCCGTGGTCGCGACCGGACTGGTGGCAAGGAACCAGCGAAGTGCGCTGATTACCCCACCCGGCAGTGACGCCGACGGGGTGGTTGCCGTGGCTGAAACGCCCGGCGCGTCACAGCCGCCGTCGCCAAGCGAGAACCCGTGTAAACACGCTCCCGCCTATCGCGCCGAGCGGGAACGCTCAGACGTCCGGCCGCGTGCTAGCTCCAGTCGACACCTAGGGCGAGCACAGGGAGCAGCCACGTGCCAGTCAGAGCAGCTGAGAAGCGAACAATCCGGCTGGAGCTCCCGTCGTCGAACATCCCCGCGACGAATGCCGCCATCACCACCCCCGACAGGAAGGCCAAACACAGTCTGACCGCGGAGTACGGCTGCATCCCAAGGATCGCGACCGCCAGCACACCGCACAGCAGGCCGGCTGCAAACGACCAGATGCCTGCCCTCGCGTCGCGCGTCACGTCGAGAGCGTACGTGCCCCTCACCGGCCGCACACAAGTGCGGCTCTTCGCGCGCCGAGCGCAATCCGTTTCCCCGGGTCAGCGATCTGCTGGGAGCACGCGAAACGGCTTGCCGTTCGCGGCGAGTAAACGGAAGTGGCGCTGGTCGAGTGTCAGGACGTCTTGCGTCTTGTGGCGTGCGGCGAGGACGACGATCGAGGCATCAGCGAGGCTGATCGCGAGATCGGCGTGTCGCTCGATGACCGCGACGGCGGCGCGTACATCCGCTGCCGAGAATGCTTCGAGCTGCAGGGCCCCGCGATGCACTTCGCCGAGGAAGCTCGTGCGTGCTGCTTGGCCCACTCGCGTTGCGAGCAGGTAGTCAAGCTCGGCCAGCACGAACGGCGACAGCAGCAGCGGCGGCGTCGCTGTGGCGAGGCTGGCCGCTGAATCGCTGTGTAGGCGCTGGGCGGAGTCCAGTGCGGCGAGCAACCCGCTTGTATCGAGCAGGATCAATCGCCGAAGCCCGCGGCGAGCTCTTCATCCACGCGCTCGGCCAAGGTCGCATCGCCGCTGTCGAACAACGGCATCCGCAGCGCCGGAACGGCCTGCTCGGCGATCGCCGCCTTAAGGGCATGGCGCACGATCTCGGCCTCGCTCGTGCCTTGCGCCGCCGCGGTGCGCTCGAGCGCGAGCTTCAGTTCATCCGGAAGGTAGATCGTCGTTCGCCGCATGCCATACATCATGCCATACATGCGATGCGCTACCCATAGCCAGGTCAACGCGTTCCCGCAATTCGCGCAGAGCGGCAACCACCCCATTGCAGTGCACGGCGACACAGCACGAGGCACGTCATCCCGTTGCGCCGACGAACCGCGCGCCTCCCATCGCGTGAAAACAGCCCGTGCGCACCGGCAGCCCTACGAGGAGGAGCCTCGACGGGCAAGATCGTCATCGAACTCGCTCACCGCGGAGAACCCGCAGGCGTCGAGCCCAGCGGTGCGGATCGCGATGCGGGTTAGAGGACCTCGGCGATGATCGCGGCGGCCCGTGTGGCGCCGCCTGGATCGACCGGCGTGTAGGAGGGCGCGTTGCCCACGCCGGCGCACACCGCGTTTGCGAGCTGCTCGGGACTCGCAGCCGCGTAGTCGAGCCAGGTCCGGGCGCCGTAGCGGTCGAGCCGGTGGCGGACGTGAAAGCGTTGCTCGAAGTGGCTGGCGAGGGGCAGCGTGACGAACGGCCGTTGCGCTGTGACGAGCTCCATCGTCGTGGTCAGCCCGCCTTGCACGACCGCCACGTCGCACGCCGCGCAATGGCGGTAGAGTTCGTGGACGTAGCCGTGGACCTCGACGCCCTCGACGTGCGGCAGCTCAGCCGGATCGATGCGCGGGCCGGACACGGCGATCGTCCGCAGATCGGGGATGCGTTCGCGTGCGATTGCCGTGGCCTCGATGGCGCGCTCCAGCAGTGGCGCGCCGACGCCTGATCCGCCGACCGAGATCACGCACACCGGCTCATCGCCGTAACCGAGCTGCGCTCGCAGCTCGGCGCGGTCGGGCAGGGCACGCGGATCGAAGCTCGGCACGTAGCCGGCGAATCGGTAGTGCGCTTCGGTCCAGTCGCGAATGCCGGGCAGCCCGGGGCCGAACGGCCCGGGCACGATGTCCTGCGGCTCGCCGATGAAGATCGCCCGGTCGCGCACGCGCGGGTGGCGCTCGACGAGCTCGATCGTCTCGGCGTTGTAGTCAGCCGTGAGAAGCGCCTCGTGCGCGCCGCCTTCGGGCATCGGCAGGTAGCCGACGAAGTCCGTCAGCCACACGAAGGGCGCGGTCTTGCGTTCAGGGTTCTCGTGCAGGAAGTGGTCGACCTCCCACGCTTCGTCGCCGATCCAGACGTCGAAGTCCTCGTCGTGGACGAGGTCGTCGAAGACCATGTAGTTCGCGCAGAAGATGTCGTCCATGCGACGCAGCGCGTGGAAGGCGTGCAGGTCGTGCTCGCCGGCCTCCCGGTCGATGTGCTCGGCCTCGCTGGCGAGCTCAGCGCTCGCCGGGTGGATCGTCTCGCCGCGCTCGCGCAGCACCGTGGTCACAGGTTCCTGCGCCAGCCAATGGATCTCGAGGCCCGGCACCTGGCGGCGTAGCTCGTCGGCGATGACCACATCGCGCCACGCGTGGCCGAGTCCGATCGGGGAGGACACGTACAGCGCGCGGCGCGGGCGCACGCGGCCGCGCGTCCAGGTCTGCGCGCGCGGCGGCGTCCCGGCGACTCGTTCGGCGAACTGCCGCACCAGCAGGTTGATCGGGACCGGGTCGCGCGCCGGGGACGCGTGACCCGAGCCCTCCATGCGCACGTAGTCGGCCCGCAGGAGCTCGGCGAGCCGCTCACCACGCGCGACCGGAAGAATCGCGTCGTGACTGCCGTGAACGACGAACGCTGGGCACGAGACGCTGCGGCACATCTCTTCGACGGCCGCCTTGTCGGGCAGGCCGGAATCGCCGCCCTCCATCGTCAGGATCAGCGTCTCGGGCGTCGTGTCGAGCCCCCACGCGACGCAGTCCTCGATCTGCTTGGTCGAGTGCGGCTCAGGGAACACCTTCCCGAAGAAGAACTCGAGGAAGCCGCGGTAATCGCGCAGCCAGAAGTGGCGGTTGTACTTCTCCCAGCCGTCGTAGTGGTCGAGCTCGTCGTCGAAGCTCAGCCCCTCGCGCTCGGGCGGACCCGGCGTGAGAAGCGGAACCGTCCCGTCGATCACGAATACGCCGTCTACTCGTTCGGGATGCGCGATGGCAAGCAGCAGCGCCCGCAAACCGCCCATCGAGAGGCCCACAACGCACGCCGAGTCGATGCCCGCCGCGTCGAGGACCGCGACCGCGTCGGCGACGAACTCCCGCGCGGCGTACGCAGCCGCCTCGCGGGGGCGGTCCGAGAGCCCGTTGCCGCGGCCGTCGTACACCACCACGCGGCCGTGCCGTGCGAGATAGCCGATCTGCGCCTTCCAGTGACGCGAATGGATGACGGACCACGTCGGCATCAGCAGGATCGCCGGCCCCTGGTGGCCGTAGGCCTCCCAGTGGATCCTCACGCCGCCTCGCTCGACGTGGCCCTGCTCGTCGGGGATCCGTGCCGGCGATTCCGTATCGCTGCGGCCCATACGGTCGATCGTAGTCACGGCCGTGCTTCGAATACGAGGTTGAACGGCGTCTCGGCAGCGCGCCGGAAGCGCGTGAACCCGCCCGCCGCGACGACATCGCCGATGCGCGCCTGGCCTGCCTGCGCGCCGAGCGCGAGGCCGACGTCCTGAGACAGCGAGGCCGGCGTGCAGAGGAACGTCGAGAAGCCGTAGTACGCGCGACCGACCGGGTTGAGGTTGTCCTCGACGCGATCGCCCGCCATCGGTTCGACGATCAACCAGGTGCCATCCGGAGCCAGGGTCTCATGCACGCGTCGCGCTGCGCCGACGGGATCGCCCATGTCGTGGAGGCAGTCGAACATCGTGACGAGGTCGTAGCCGTCATCGGGGTGCGATGCCGCGGCCGCGGTCTCGAAGCGAACGCGGTCTGCGACGCGCGCCTCTCGCGCGCGCTCGCGCGCCGTCTCGATCGAGCCCGCGTGATAGTCCGAGCCGACGAACGTCGAGCGCGGGAAGGACTGCGCCATAAGGATCGTGGACGCTCCGTGGCCGCAGCCGATGTCGGCGACCTTGGCGCCCGCCTCGAGCTTCTCGACGACGCCGTCAAGCGCCGGCAGCCATGCCGGCACCAGGTTCGCGTTGTAGCCCGGACGGAAGAACCGCTCGCAGCCCTCGAAGACGTCGTGGTTGTGCTCGTGCCAGCCGACGCCCGCGCCGTTGCGGGCCGACTCGATGATGCGCGGTGAGTCGATGACACTTCCGACGGCGATCTGGAAGAACCCCGGCAGGTAGGCGGGGCTCGTCTCGTCGGTGAGGGCGACCGCTTGCTCGGGCCCCAGCGCGTAGCTGCCGTCGGCCGGGTCGTAGGCGAGATACCCGCCCGCCGCCTGCGCGTTGAGCCACTCGCGGACGTAGCGCTCACTGACGCCAGACCTGCGGGCGAGCTCGATCGGCGTCAGACCACCGGCATCGGCGAGCGCTCGGTACAGGCCGAGCTTGTCGCCCATCACCACGAGCGCGGCGTTGAGCGTCGCGCCGACCTCCTCCACGGCCCGGAACACGAACTCGTTGAGCTTGTCGGGGTCGACGGTCGCCGGCTCTTCGTACGTCGCCATGTCGTGTCTCCTATTCGCTTTCTCGCGGCATTGCAGATCGCCGATTGGCGCGACGGTACGGTCGGGTCGCGAGCATCGAATCAGGGGGGCACCTAGTCATATGGCATCCGGTGCGCGCGGTTGTCGGGATTGGCAGACTCCGCCTATGCTGCTCGGCCGCGACGAGGAGCGCTTGGCTCTCGATCGGCTGTTCGCCGAGGCGCGCGACGGGCGCAGCGGCGCGCTCGGCATCGTCGGCGAGCCCGGCATCGGCAAGACCGCGCTGCTGGACTACGCCGCCGCGGGCGCGGACGGCATGCGGGTCCTGCGCGCACGCGGGATCGAGTCCGAAGCCGAGGTGCCGTTCGCTGGTCTCGCCGAGCTGCTGCGGCCCGCGCTCAACGCGCTCGACCGAATCCCGGAGCCGCAGGCTGCCGCACTCGCCGGCGCGCTCGCGCTCGCGCCGGCGACGGCCGGGGATCGTTTCGCGATCGGAGCAGCCACGCTCAGCCTGCTGTCGGCGTGCGCGGACGACGAGCCGCTCGCACTGCTCGTCGACGACGCCCATCTGCTGGACGGCTCGAGCGCCGGGGCGCTGCTGTTCGCCGCCCGGCGGCTCATCGCCGACCGCGTCGCGATTGTGCTCACCGTGCGCGAGGGCGAGCCGTCGCTGCTCGATGGCGCCGACCTGCGGCTGCTCCACGTCGTCGGCCTCGGACGCACCGCGGCGACTGAACTGCTTGCCGAAACCAACGCGCCGACGGCAGCGTTCGAGCGGCTCTATCTCGCGACCGGTGGCAACCCGCTCGCGCTGCTCGAGCTCGCACGCGACTCCGAACCCGTCCCGGCGCTGCCCGGCGAGGCGCCGGTGCCGATCTCCGCGCACATCGCGGCCGCCTTCCTGGGACGCTCGGGGCGGCTGCCCGGCGCGGCGCGACGCCTGCTCGTCCTGGCTTCGGCCAGCGACGGCGGCGATCTGGCGGTGCTGGCTCGCGCCGCGGAGTCACTCAGCCTGCACATCGACGAGCTCGCGCCCGCGGAGGCGGCCGGCCTCGTCAGCATGGCGGACGGCAAGCTCGAGTTCCGCCACCCGCTCGTGCGCTCCGCCGTCTACTCCGAGGCCCCGCCCGCGCGGCGGCGCGCCGCCCACGCGGCGCTCGCGGCGGTGCTCCCCGACCGCGACATCGACCGCCGCGCGTGGCATCTCGCCGCGGCAAGCGTCGGTCCGGACGCCCGCGCGTGCGCTGCGCTCGAGCAGGCGGGGGCCCGCGCCCGCGAGCGCAGCGCCTACGCTGTCGCGTCGGCGGCACTCGAGCGCAGCGCCCAGCTCTCGGCGACGCCGAGCGAGGGTGCTCGTCTGCGCTACGAGGCCGCTGATGCGGCTTCGCTCGCCGGAGACATGAACCGAACCGTCGCGCTGCTCGACGACGCGCAGCCCCACGCCGACGGCCTGACCGACGCCCACATCGATCATCTGCGCGGCCGCGTCGCGCTACGACGGGGACCCGTCGCGGAGGGAACGGCGCTGATCGCGCGGGCCGCCGAGCGCGTCGCCGACAGCGAGCCCGAGCTGGCCGTCGTGATGCTCGCGCAGGCGGTGCATGGCGGCTTCTACTCCGGCGACACTCGCGCGATGCTCGCCGCCGCCGACCGCGCCCGTGAGCTTGCCACCGCCCACGATTCGCACCGCGCGCGCTTCTTCGCGGCGCTGGCCGAGGGACAGGCGCTCATCGCCGCCGGTCAGGGTGACGTGGGCGCGCACGCCATGCGGCGGGCGGTCGCGACGCTCGAGATCTCCGACGACCTGCGCGACGACCCGTGGTTGCGCGTGTGGGCCACCCTCGCGCCGCTGTGGCTGCGCGAGGGCAACGCGGGTCGCGGCCTACTCGAGCGCGCCTTCGATCAGGCCCGCGACCTAGCCGCCGTGGGAGCGCTGCCGATCCTCCTGCATCCGCTCGCGCGCCACCAGGCGACGACCGACCAATGGCAGGCGGCCGAGTCCAGCTACGACGAGGCGATCCGGCTCGCCCGCGAGACGGGCCAGGATGTGGAGCTCGCCGCCTCGCTCGCGGGACTCGCCTGGCTGCACGCTCGCCAGGGCCGCGAGGCGTCGTGCCGCACGCTTGCGGCCGAGGCTGCCGCTCTCTGCGCCGATCTCGGGATCGGGCTGTACGGCGCCTGGGCGATCCAGGCCCTCGGCGACCTCGAGCTCGCGCTCGGACGGCCTGCGGAGGCGGCCGTCCACCACGAGGCTCAGCTGCACAAACTGCGCTCGCTCGGCATCGCTGACGTCGACGTGTCACCGGCGCCGGAGCTCGTCGAGTCCTACCTGCGCCTCGGGCGCGCCGAGGAGGCGGCCGCGACAGCCGCCGACTACCGCGTCGCGGCCGAGAGCAAGGCACAACCGTGGGCACTCGCGCGCGCCCGGCGCTGCGACGCCGCCGTCGCCGAGCCCGCTGCCACGGAGGCGCTGTTCAAACAGTCGCTGGCGCTCCACGCACGCACGCCCGACGTCTTCGAGACCGCGCGGACGCATCTCGCCTACGGTGCCCGCCTGCGACGCATGCGCAAGCGGGTGCGAGCACGCGAGCAGCTGCGCGCCGCCCTCGAAGACTTCGACCGGCTCGGCGCCGCGCCGTGGGCCGATCAGGCGCGCATAGAGCTCGCCGCAACCGGCGAGACCGCGCGCCGCCGCGACGCAAGCACGCTCGACGACCTCACGCCGCAGGAGCTGCAGATCGCCCGATTGCTCGCCGCCGGCAAGACCACGCGCGAAGCAGCCGCCGCCGCATTCCTGAGCCCCAAGACTGTCGAGTATCACCTCGGCCACGTCTACCTCAAGCTCGCCATCAACTCGCGTGAAGAACTCACGGCGGCGTTCAACCGGACCTAGAATCAGGGCTATGACGCGTGGAGACGCCTTCCCGCTCCTCGCTCCGAGCGACAGGCCTTAGGGAGCCGGTTTCCGGTGCGGGCCGAACGGATCCGGTCTTGCGCAGAGGGCAGTGCGTGCGTTACGAGCGGGGCTGTGTCACGGTGAGGGGGCGGTGATGTTGTGTCGCGGCTTCCAGGCGCTCACTCGCGTGCCTTATCACCCAACAACGCATCCTCGAACTCCTCGACATCCAGCCGCCCGGGCCACAACGGCCAGACGCGCATCACCGGCGGCGGACGAACGGGCGCAGAACGCATGTCGTTCTGACGCGGGCGAGAAGGGCAGCGGTACCTGCCGTGCGACGTGGGCGGCGAGTCACGTGGCC